>NZ_JBHXSK010000001.1:0-446702 GCF_042716195.1 Streptomyces sp. NPDC058683 | reverse complement strand
CGCCGCCCTGTGCATACCTCACCCGCACTGGACTACCGGCTCGGAGGGCCCGATGTCCGACGAACGGGACCGACATCACGCTTTCAGGTTCAGTAGCAGGCGAGAGCCGGCGGCGGACAGCCGGGGCACTGTGGATTGCCGACACCCGGCGGCCGGTGTTACTGGAGGAGACCGGTTGATGTCGCAAAGCCAGATGACGGCGCCACACACGGATCGAACCACCGCTTCCGGTTCTGTCTGCTCGTACGAGTGAGGGGACGTGTCCGATCATCGCCTCGGGCCGTTGAGGGGAACGGCTCGCTCCGGTTGCTGAGTTGAGCGCCATCTTCCCTTTTTTGAAAGGCACTTCGCCATGCGTCGCACCGCTGCCGCCTCGGCCGTCGCCACGGCCCAGAACCTGATCACGGGCGTAGTGGTGACTGCCACCAACGTCACCGGCACCCTGTAGCCGCCCCTGGCGCGGACGATGCCCGCGCCAGGACAGCCCGCATGGGCACGGAAGACATTTCTCCCGCCCCGTTCAGGGGAAACACGGCCTACCAGCGGCTTTTCCGGATAACCCGGAAGCGCCTGAGCAAGCCCCCCTCCACGTAAGGACCCCACTTTGTTGCGTCTACGCGCCATCGCCTTTGCCGCCATCAGCACCCTGACATTGCTCGTCGCCACCCCCGGCTCCGCCCACGCCACCGTCGGCACCTTCACCTACAGCTACGTCGACTCGGCCGGAAATACGCTCAGGGACAGGCTCGAAGATCCTAAGAGCAACGTTTGCCACAACATCGAGCAAGCGGACGACCCGGACGCCGAGAAGCCCGCGCACTCGCCCTATAACCGCACGGACGACAAGGCCTATGTCTACGCGGAACCAGACTGCGAGGGCACGGAATACGTCCTGGCCAAAGAGGTCGGCGAGGGAGGCGCGGGCATGGAGTTCCGCTCCGTGATCTTCATGTCGTGACATCGGCGTTCCGGTTCTGACCGGGCCAGGGCCCGTACCGGAGCCGATGCGCCGGTGCGGGTCGGTCGGCCGTATGCGGCCGTACATCACGCCACGGCTGGCAGCTCACAGGGCAGCCCGTGCTCGCCGCGCAGTGCCGCTCAATCTTCGCTGCGAAAGGTCAGAACCCGCGGCGGCCGACCGACCCGCTGACCCTGCTCCACGCTCTCCCGTCCAGCTCGCCGTCGTCACGAGCGACCGGGTCGTGCTGCGCTCCCGTCGCGGCACGGACATGACGCCGGCGTTCCCTGATATCCGGGCGGCAGCGCTCGACCAGTTGCCGGTGGGCACCGCCCTGGACGGCATTATGTGACCCGTGGGGTGTCTCAGCCCCAAGGTGTCTCAGGCGGCGCAGCTCCCATAGACGAGACGTGACGGGCGTCGCGGCCACGTGCCGCAGCGGCCGCTCAGAGGTGGCCGTCCAGGAACTTCGTACCTCGGCGGTGGTCATAGGCCCCGTGCCGTGCGCCACCGCCTCTCCCTCCTTCAGCAGGACGTAGGACGGGGCTCCGGTGATCCCGTATCGCTCGGTTGCGGCCGGACAACGCGTGATGTCGGCGCGGACGGCCGTCAGGCGGCCCGTGTAGTCGTCGGCGATGCCATCCACGACGCGGTCCATCACCCGGCAGGGGTCGATTGCCTTGGGCCATGTCCCTGTGAAGTATGCGAGGACCGGAACTCCGCTCATCCCGAGGATGAAATTGAACTCCGCGTCCTCACGGGGTCGGTGAACCCGCTTCGTCATGGATACTCCTGACCTCACGTTCCGTCATTCCATCCCCATCATCCCTCGAGCGGTGTGCCAGGCCGACCCGGTTGGTCGTCCGGTTGACCTGTCGGAAGGGAGGCACGGGGCCGTCGCAGAACCACGGTGGTCCCCGGCGGGAGCGGCCCGGCCCCCGCCCCTGGTGACCCGGCCTGGCCGCCCCGCCGGTCACCCAGCTGCAGCCCGCCGCGCGCCCGTGGGTCAGCCCGTGCCAGGACAGCGCCCTCCACGACGACATGAAAGCCGTTTTCCAGGGCGTAGCGGCCCAGCTCATCGACCTGATGCTCGATGAGCGCGTCGACGAGCGGGCCGGAGCGCATCGTCCACCGGATCCAGTCGAGCCGTATCTGTCACCGCGCTTCTCAGAGACAACGCCCCCGACGGGCTTCCCGAGGCCTTGTCCGGTCTTCACATCAACCCCCGGTCTCAGCCGGCTGATACCGATCTTCCCGCGCCGCATGAGCCAGCTGATGGCACCGAGAACGAGGCACGATTCCTGGACCGCTCGCGGACGCGGCCGTGGACGGTCGAAGTACGCGTCAGCTGACCCGAAGACCGACCGCCAGCGTCAGTTCAAGGACCCGGTGTGGCGATGCGAGATCCGGAAACAGCTCCCGCAGCTGCGACATCCGGTATCGGACTGTCTGGGGATGGACGAACAACGCCGCCGCCACCTCGTCCCGCCTGCCCTGGTGCAGCAGCCACGCCCGCAACGTCTCCTCCAGCCGCCGTGCGGTGGCGACAGGCAAGGTCCGCAACGGTGCGAGGGCTCGGGCACGCAGGTCTGCGAACGCGGCCGCGTCGGCGCTCAGCACCAGCTCGGGCAGGTGGTCCTCGGTGTCGCGAATATCGGAGGAGAGGGAGCGCGCGCGTGCGGCTCGTGCGTACGAGGCGGACGCGCGAGCCCATGGCCGGGCCGGGCCGACCACGGCGGTGCGGTCGGTGAGCTGCCGCAAGAGATGTGATCGGTCGGCATCGGGGACGAGCAGCACACCGGTGGCGTCCGGCAGATCGTCGAGGACGAGGGTGCTCGGGTCGAGCGTGCGGTAGGCAGGCCGGGCCTGGGCGGCGGGCAGCAGGACCGCGGTCAGCGAAACCGGAGGCTGCCACCCGGCCCGTTGAACAGAGGCCAGCAGCACGTCCGGGCTCGCGCCGGCGAGGAGGTCGCGGGCCAGGTGCTCCAGGTGGCGCTCCTGGGCCCTGCCCCGGGCGGCCAGTTCGTCGGCGTGGCCCGCGGCGCTCGCGGCGGAGAGCTCGTCGATGTAGGCGAAGGTCAGCTCGGCGAACTTGGCGACCTCGGCGGCCGGCAGACCCGCGGGTACGGCACCTGCCGCCAGGCATCGCCAGGCCACGCGGGCACCGACGCGGTAGGCGCTGAGCAGGGCGTCCATCGAACGGCCGTCCCGGACCTCGCCACGGCCCAGCTCGTAGGCTGCGTCACCGGCGTCGCCGCCTGTGGCGTTCCCGCTCGCGAGGTCCAGGTAGTTCCCCAGGGCGGTGCGGACGGCTCGGCGGATGGTGACGCCCATGCGGCCCGAAAGGGCGTTGGCGTAGGGAGGGACCTCGTCGATGATCGCCTGGACGACCTCATCGGCGGTGCTCGTCAGCGCGGCCCGAAGTGCGGTGACCGTCGTCTCATCCAGGGCCAGTTCGCTGGCCCTCTCGATTGCATGGCTCACGTTTTTGTTCCCTGCGAACAATTCAGCCGACCAGATTCACGTCCTGCGGTCAGGACTTTACGCCCTGAGGCGCAGCAAGCTGGAGCCATGACGAGTGCAGCCCTTCGCAGCAGGGCGTGGAAACTGCTGGAGATGGTCACGACGCCGCTGCTGCCGTCGGACTACCTCGACCTGGTCAGCCCCCTGCGTGCGGGCGCCGACCTGCGTGGGCGCATCGAGGCCGTGCACCCCGAGACGGGTGACGCCGCGACCATCGTGATCAGGCCGGGACGGGGCTGGCGCGGCCACACGGCCGGTCAGTACGTGCGGATCGGGGTCGACGTCGACGGGGTGCGCCTGTGGCGTGCCTACTCCCTCACCTCGCCGACCGACCGCCAGGACGGCCGCGTCACGATCACCGTGAAGGCGATCCCGGACGGCAAGGTCAGCAACCACCTGGTCCGCAGGACCAGACCGGGCACGCTGATCCAACTCGACCAGGCGACCGGTGACTTCGTGCTGCCGAAGGCCAAGCCCGCCAAGGTGCTCTATCTGACGGCCGGCAGCGGCATCACGCCCGTGATGGGCATGCTGCGCGACTCCGAGTTCGACGACGTCGTCATGGTCCACTGCGCGCCGCAGCCGCACGACGTGATCTTCCGCAACGAACTGCACGACCTGGTCGCGGACAAGAAGCTGCGGCTCACCGAGGTGCACACCGACACGGACGGCACGCTCGACATCGCCCGTCTCGATGAACTCGTGCCCGACTGGGCTGAGCGCGAGACCTGGGCCTGCGGGCCCACGGGCCTGCTCGACGCCGCCGAAGGGCACTGGAGCGAGCACGGCGTACGAGAGCGCCTGCACACCGAACGCTTCCGCCCCGGCATCATCGTCACCGGCGACGGCGGTGAGGTCACGTTCAGCGCCACCGGCAAGACCGTCGACGCGGACGGCGCCACGCCGTTGCTGGACATCGGCGAGGAGGCCGGCGTGCTCATGCCCTCCGGGTGCCGCATGGGCATCTGCTTCGGCTGCGTCACGCCGCTCAAGGCGGGCGCCGTCCGCGACCTGCGCACCGGCGAGATCACCGCGGCCGAGCCGGGCGTCCTCATCCAGACCTGCGTGTCCGCCGCGGCGGGCCCCTGCGACATCGAACGGTAGGAGCACCTTGACCGCCATCGACCCCACCGCCCACCTGACCGCGGAGCAGATCGAGGAGCTCGGCCGCGAGCTGGACGCGATCCGCGACGAGGTGATCGCCGGCCGCGGCGAGAAGGACGCCGCCTACATCCGCAAGGTCATCTCGGCGCAGCGCAAGCTCGAACTGGCCAGCCGGGGCGTGCTGCTGTTCTCGTTCTTCCCGCCCGCGTGGCTGCTCGGCACCGCCGGTCTGTCCGTGGCGAAGATCATGGACAACATGGAGATCGGGCACAACATCCTGCACGGCCAGTGGGACTGGATGCGGGACCCGAAGATCCACTCCACCACCTGGGAGTGGGATCACGTCTCGCCGGCCGAGCAGTGGAAGCACTCGCACAACGAGCTGCACCACACGTACACCAACGTGATCGGCAAGGACAACGACCTCGGCTACGGCATCATGCGCGTCGACGAGGACCAGAGGTGGCACCCGATCTACCTCGGCCAGCCGCTGTGGAACTTCCTCAACGCATGCTTCTTCGAGTACGGCATCGCGGCGTACGACCTGGAGCTGGGCAAGAACCTGAACAAGCGCCGCCGCAAGAACCCGGAGTTCCGCGCGCGGGCCAGGGCCGTGGGCCGCAAGATCCGCAAGCAGGTGCTCAAGGACTACGTGATCCACCCGCTGCTGTCGGGCCCGTCGTTCCTCACCACGCTCGCCGCCACGTTCACCGCGAACCTGGTCCGCAACATCTGGTCCCACTCGGTGATCATGTGCGGGCATTTCCCCGAGGGCGTGCAGGTCTTCGAGCGCCGGTCGATCAAGGGCGAGACGCGCGGCCAGTGGTACCTGCGCCAGATGATGGGCTCGGCGAACATCAGCGGCAGCAAGGCCATGCACTTCATGACCGGCAACCTCTCCCACCAGATCGAACACCACCTCTTCCCGGACCTGCCGAGCAACCGGTACGCCGAGGTCGCGGTGAAGGTGCGCGCACTGTTCGAGAAGTACGAGCTGGAGTACGTCACCGGGCCACTGCCCAAGCAGGTGTTCTCCGCGTGGCACAAGGTCTTCCGGCTCTCGCTGCCGAACAAGAAGCCCAAGGTCAAGACGCCGGAGCGCGAGCAGGAGCTCGTCGCGGCCTGATTCCCGGTATTGGTTCAGATCTTTCGGCCGTACCGGCGGCACCACCGGGTTCGGTGAGATCCGTTGCGGACGGTGGGCGACCGCGACATCAGACCGTACGCCACGGGATCCGGGCAGCCCGGTGTCCGGCTGCGCTGCCTGGACGTGCGCCAGGAGCTCAGCACACAGCCCCCGGCGAGGTGTTGTAGTGCGCTGACCTGCCGTGGTCAGGCCGGTAGTCGGGTGCGTACGCGCACTCGGACTGCCGACGGGCGGGCTGGGTGGAAGGCATGGGCTGTGACGTGGACACTGCCGGAACCGATACTCGCCGCCCCTGTGTCCGATCCTGCCGTGCCGCCGGGGTGGGCGGGTGAGCCGAAGCAGGACGGAGGGCGGGCCCTGGTCTGCATCGACGTGGGCCGGGTAGTGCTGCACTCACGGCGGGGCACGAGCCTGGCGGCTTCGTTCCCGGAGATCGAATGCGGGAGCAGCCGGCTGCCGGACGCGACAGCACCGGACGGCGTTATGCGACCTGCATGACGCTGCTCACGAGCCGTGGTGCGTGGTGAGCAGTCGCGTCTGGGCGGCCGTTCGCTCCCTCTGTCGCCAGGTTCCGGGCGGTTCTCCGTGGTGGCGGCGGAAGGCTGCGGCGAAGGCGAAGGGGGAGCCGTAGCCGACGGCGTCGGCGATCTGGGGCAGGGTGAGATCGTCGGCGCGCAGGTGGTCGCGGGCGATGGTCATGCGCCATTCGGTCAGATACTGCATGGGGGCCTGACCGAGAGCCTCCCGGAACACCCGCGCGAAGGCGGCCCGGGACAGGCCGCTGACCGCGGCGAGTTCAGGGACCGTCCACGGGTGGGCCGCGTTCTCATGCATGGCTTGCAGCGCGGCTCCCAGCCGCGGGTCCGCGGCCGCCCGGTACCAGCGCGGTGCGGTCGCACTGCGACGAAAGTCGCTGCGGATGGCCAGGACGAGCAGCAGATCCAGGAGGCGGTCCAGGACGATCTGCTGGGCGAGCTCGTTGCGGACCAGTTCGCGGGACAGCAAGGTGATCACGTCCCGCAGCGGATCGTCATCGGCCGCCGAGAGGGTCATGACCTGGGGCAGCGCGTCCAGCAGCCCGCTGCCGACATCGCCGGAGAACTGGTAGGCGCCGCACAGGAAAACGGTGGCCTGCGGGTTGTCCCCGGGGCGCGACTGGGCGTGGCGTGCCCGGAACTCCTCCGGCTCCAGGCAGGCGGCGCCCGGCTCATGCCCGATGTAGTGGTCCGGTCCGCCGCGTACCAGGGTGACGCTTCCCGGTATGAGCTCCACGGTGCTGTCGGGGGTGTTCAGCCAGAGGTAGCCGCGGCCGCGGACGACCGTGTGTACCGACAGCTGTATCGAACCGCCCAGCCGCAGGCCCCACGGCGGCTGGGCGACCGTCCGCGCGAACACCGCGCCGGTGGCGCGTGCCCGCACCAGGTGGTCAGCTAGCAGGTCCATGGGATCAGCTTGACCAGCACGAGTATCCAGGGTCAAGGTGTGAGAGCTTTACGTAAAAGTCCGAGCAAATCACGCATGGATTGTCTCGCTCTGGGCTTCGAGCATGGAGTCATGAACAACGAAGCACCCATCGCACTCATCCTCGGCGGCACCGGCCGGACCGGCTCGCTGCTGGCCGACGCGCTCGCCCAGCGAGGGATCATCCCCCGTACCGCGGCACGAAGCGAAGCGGACGTCCGGTTCGACTGGGACGCCCCGGCCACCCACCAGGCCGCCCTGGACGGCGTTGACCGCCTCTATCTGGTGACACCCACCGCGCGTATCAGCTACGCCGGCCAGGTCAGGGCCTTCCTGGACCTCGCCGAGGCGGCCAGCGTGCGCCACGTCACCTACCTGAGCGTCTACAACGCCGACCAGGCGCCGACGGAGGTCGACATCGCGGCCGTCGAGGCCGATCTGGCGTCCCGGCACGGCATCACGCACTCGGTCCTGCGCACGTCGTGGGTGATGCAGAACTTCGCCGACGACCACCTCCCGGTGATCGACGGAGTGATCATGGTCCCGAGCGCCGGCGGCAGGGAAGCCTTCGTCGACGCGGCCGACATCGCGGCGGTCGCGGCCCAGACGCTGCTGGACCCCGAAACCCACGCCGGCGCCACCTACTCGCTCACCGGCCCGCAGGCCCTCACCTTCCAGGAGGTCGCGGACATCATCGCCGCCGTGAGCGGCCGCCCCGTCGCTTACCACGACATCGACCAGGAAACGTGGATCAACGGCGCGCTCGCCGCAGGAGTCCCCGCCGACTACGCGGTGATGATGCGCTGGCTCACCGGCAGCGTCATCGCCGGCAACGGTGCTACGCCCACCGGCGACATCGAGAAGGTCACCGACCGGCCGGCCACCACCTTCCGCGCGTTCGCCGAGCGCACCGCCCACGCCTGGACCCCGGAGGCGAAGTGACCAAGGCCGTTGACGACAAGGCTCCCTTCGGGGCGAACAGCCCGTTCTTCCGCATCATCAAGGAGGGGCTGGACGGCCTGGTCGACGGGGAGGACTACTACGACCTGCTCGCCGAGGACGTGGTCTTCGAGTACGTGATCACCGTGCCGGGCTACCCCCGGCGGGTCGAGGGACGCCAGGGGATCATCGACCTGTACAGCGACTACGGGGACTACATCAAGCTGCACGGCGCGGACAACCTCCGCGTTCACCGGGACCCCGAGACCTCGACGGTCGTCCTGGAGTACGAGGTCCACGGCACGTCGGCGGTGACGGGACGGCCCTACGACAACCGCTTCGTCTCCGTCGTGACCGTCAAGGACCGCAAGGTGACGCACTGGCGCGACTACCTGGATCCCATCGCCGTATTCGACGCGCAGGGATGGCCAGCGGACCGGCGCTCGTAACAGCCGGCGCACCCGCCGCGGCCACCGTCACCCAGAGGCGATCGGCTTCCTCACCAAGGCGCTCAACGCCTGAGCCCTGGCGCCACGCCCGCCTTCAAGACGTCACGGGGAGAGAGGCTACGTTGCCGCCGGGCTGGTGGAGAGCTTCGCGCAGGGCGGCATTCTCCGCTTCGAGTTCGGCGTTACGCAGGGTCAATGCCTGGATGTGGTTGGCGTAGGCGGCGATGGTGGCGCGCGCCTCTCGCTGCTCTACCGATCCGGCCCGGGACTTCGATGCGGTCATCGTCGGTTCCAGCGAACGCGCCTTCTACGGCAACCAGTTCTCAGCCATGGCCCCGCTGTTTGAGCACTACGGGGTGGAGGTGTGGGTACCGGAACTGCGGCGCCATCGACCCGCAGATCGCCGGCCAGGAAGAACTCATGATCCTCCTCGGCATCCTCTCCAAACGGGAGATCACCCGCGCCCGTATCCGGGTCCGCAGCGCGATGACCGTACAGACCCGCGACGAGGAAGTCAGAAGCCTGCCAAAACGAAGAACACCCGCGCCCGGCCAGAAGCCAGAAGCGGGTGCCAGTCTGCCCTGCCCGCGAAACGGTACTCAGGGCCAGTGATGTGTCCGAGGGGGGACTTGAACCCCCACGCCCGATAAAGGGCACTAGCACCTCAAGCTAGCGCGTCTGCCATTCCGCCACCCGGACCAGGTGTCTGCCGCCTGACCGGGGGTGTTCCCCGCGGCGACATGGACAACAATACCAAGCTTTCGGAGTGCCCTTCACCTGCGTTTCCGTCGGCATCTCCGCAGGTGGGACACCCCCTCACCGTGCGTGTCCGATCGGCTACCGAGCCGGGAGCAACGCGCGCAGGGCCCGCACCAGCGTCGCGGCCGTCTCGTCGTCCAGCGGCGCGAGAAACCGCCGCTCGGCCGCCAGCCGCGCCTCCTCGGCCCGCCCCATCCGCTCACGCCCGGCGTCGGTCAGCTCGACGATGTTGCGCCGCCGATCCTGGGGACTGCGCCGCCGCACGACCAGCCCTCGCCCCTCAAGGCTGTCGAGCAGGGCCACCATCGTCGTGCGATCGACCCCGAGCCGCCCGGCCACCTCGATCTGCGACAGCGGCTCGGCCCCGGCCAGCACCACCAGCACCACCAGTTCGTGCCCGTCCATGCCGTACGGCGCGAGCGCCTCGGCCGAACTCCGCGTCAGCTCGGTCTGGACGTGCTTGAGCAGGTAGCCCAGCCGGGATTCGAGGGGATCACTGACCATGCCGTAGACGATATCGAAAACTGATCGTCAGCAGAGCTGACGATCCCCTACGCTGACGGCCATGACGACGACCGTGCGTTTCGGCATCAAGACGACACCCATGCACGTTCCCTACGACGACATCCGCCGGGTCTGGCAGGAAGCCGACGCGATACCGGAGATCTCGGACGCCTGGCTCTGGGACCATCTGCTGCCCGTGGCCGGCCCGCGGGACGGCGCCGTCCACGAGGGCTGGACGCTGCTCGCCGCGCTGGCCGCGCAGACCGAGCGGCTGCGGCTCGGCCTGCTGGTGACCGGCAACCGGATCCGGCCGCCCGCCCTCCTCGGCAAGATGGCCTCCACCGTGGACGTGGTCTCGGGCGGGCGGCTGGTCCTGGGTCTGGGGGTCGGCGGGACGCATCAGCCGCCGGGGGCGGGCGGGATCCCCGGCGAGAATCCGGCGGTGGCCGAGTACGAGGCGTACGGCCTCACCCTCGTGCCGCCCGCCGAGGGCATCGCCCGGCTCGACGAGACCGTACGGATCCTCAGGCTGATGTGGACCCGGGACGTCTTCGACTTCGAGGGCAGGTACTACCGGCTCAGGGGCACGCGCAACGAACCCAAACCGGTGCAGCGTCCGGGTCCCCCGCTGCTCGTCGGCGGCTGGGGCACCCGGCTGCTGCGGCTGGTCGCCGAACACGCGGACATCTGGAACGTGCCCGGACCGCCGCACAACACCGTGGAGTTCGTCGCCGAGCGCGCCCGGGTGCTGGACGCGCACTGCGCCGGACTGGGCCGGGATCCTGCGGAGATCGTCCGCTCGGTCCAGGTCCTGGTGTCGTACGACGAACCCGCGGCCACCCGGGCGACGGTCACCGCCCTCGTCCGGGCCGGGATGAACCACATCGTGCTGAACCTGCCGCGCCCTTACCCGCAGGGGGTGGCCCGCCGGCTCGCCGAGGAGGTCATGGCCCCGGTGCTCGACCTCACGGCATGAGCTGGTACTCCGGGAAGTTCCCCGGCAGCCGCTCCCCCACCGGCCCCTGTGTCACCGCGCGCACCAGCAGTTCGCCGCCGACGAAGGCGCCCCGCCAGGACGCGCCGAAGCCGCCGAACAGTTCGTCCCGGTCGCCGCGTGAACGCGGAGCGCCGTGGCCGACCTTGAAGGCGCGGATCTGCGGGGCCAGCCGCGCGAAGGTGGCCTCGTCGTCGGTGGAGAGGGTGGCGACCAGTGCGCCGTTGGACGCGTTCATGGCGGCCAGCAGTTCGGCCTCCGTGTCGACCAGGACGATCGTGTCGACCGGGCCGAAGGGTTCCGCGTGGTGGAGGGGGGAGGACCGGGGCGGGTTGAGGAGGGTGACCGGGTGCACGTACGACGAGGTGTCCTGGCCGGGCAGGAAGCGCGCGTCGGCCGGGCGGCCGCGGTGCAGCGGGACGGCGCCGCGGTCGACGGCCTCGGCGACCTGGTCGGTCAGGTCCTTGGCCTTGGCCGCGTTGATCACCGGCCCGAAGTCCAGCTCCGGGAGCGGGTCCGCTGGGTCGGCGACCGCGAGGGGGTGGCCCACACGCAGTTCGCGGACCGCCGGGAGGTAGGCGGTCAGGAACTCGTCGAACAGTTCGCGCTGGACGACGAAGCGCGGGTAGGCGGTGCAGCGCTGCTTGCCGTAGTCGAAGAGCTTGGGGACGACGGCGGTGAATGCCTCCCAGTCGGTGAAGTCCCAGATGCCCCAGGTGTTGAGCCCCTCCTGTTCGAGGACGTGCCGCTTGCCGAGGTCGGCGACGGCGGTGGCCACCGCGGCTCCCGTGTCCCGGCCGCCGACGAAGGAGACGCAGCCGATCTCCGGCGCCCGCACCAGCACCTCGGACAACTCGCCCCCGCTGCCGCTCAGCAGCGTGACCGGCAGGCCCTCCCGGGCGGCCAGCGCGCAGGCCAGGGTGAGGCAGGCGACCCCGCCGTCGGTCGGGGTCTTCGCCACCACCGCGTTGCCCGCCAGGGCCTGCACCAGGACCGCGTGAACGAGCACGCTCATCGGGTAGTTCCAGCTGGCGATGTTGGACACCGGCCCGTCCAGCGGGGCGCGCCCCGCGAGCATCGGCTCGATGCCGTCGACGTACCAGCGCACCCCGTCGATCGCCCGGTCCACGTCCGCCTGGGCCAGCCGCCAGGGCTTGCCGATCTCCCAGACCAGGAGCAGGGCGAGCAGTTCGCGGTGTTCGGTCAGGGCGTCCAGGGTGGCGGCCACCCTGGCCCGGCGCTCTTCCAGCGGGACGTGCCGCCAGGCGCGGTGCTGGTCGAGGCAGGCGCGGACGGCCCGGTGCGCGGTGCCGCGGTCGAGCCGTGGGGGGCCGGCGATGGGGCTGCCGTCGACGGGGCTGGTGGCGGGCAGCGGCCGGCCGTCAGGATGCCAGGTGCCGGCCCAGAGGTTGAGGACACGCTCGTCCTCGAAGGCCTCGGGGGCGAGAGCGAGGCAGCGCGCCCAGGCGTCGCGCCACCCGGTGCCGGGCTTGTGGACCAACGGGATCGAAGCGCCGAGGGCCATGGCTCAGCTCCCTTCCGGCTGCCGTGCGTCCAGCAGGTCGAGGACCAGCCGGGCGGTCTCGGTCGGTGTGCTCCCCACCCGCACCCCGACCGCTTCCAGCGCCTCCTGCTTGGCCCGCGCGGTGCCGGCCGAACCGGAGACGATCGCGCCCGCGTGGCCCATGGTCCGTCCCTCGGGCGCGGTGAACCCGGCGATGTAAGCGACGACCGGCTTGGTGACGTGCTCCCGGATGTAGGCGGCGGCCCGTTCCTCCGCGTCGCCGCCGATCTCCCCTATGAGGACGACGAGTTCGGTGTCGGGGTCCTCCTGGAAGGCGGCCAGGCAGTCGATGTGGCTCGTGCCGACGACCGGGTCGCCGCCGATGCCCACGCAGGTGGAGAAGCCGATGTCCCGTAGCTCGTACATGAGTTGGTAGGTCAGCGTGCCCGACTTGGAGACGAGGCCGATCCGGCCGGGCTTGGTGATGTCGGCGGGGATGATGCCCGCGTTGGACTGGCCGGGGGTGATCAGGCCGGGGCAGTTGGGGCCGATGATCCGGGTGCCGTTCCGCTTCGCATACGCCGTGAAGGACACCGAATCGTGGACCGGGATGCCCTCGGTGATCACGACCGCGAGGCCGATCCCGGCGTCGGCGGCCTCCAGGACCGCCGCCTTGGCGAACGCGGGCGGCACGAAGACGACCGTGACGTCGGCGCCGGTCGCGGCCATGCCCTCGGCGACCGTGCCGAAGACCGGGACCGCGACGGGGGCACCTCCCAGGCCGTTCGGGCACTGGGGGACGTCGAATTCGACGGTCTGGCCGGCCTTGCGCGGGTTGACCCCGCCGACGACGTCCGTCCCGGCGGCGAGCATCCGCCGGGTGTGCTTCATGCCCTCGCCGCCGGTCATGCCCTGGACGAGGACCCTGCTCTCCTTGGTCAGGTAGATCGCCATGTCCGGACTCCTCAGGCGGTGTGGGCGAGTTCGGCGGCGCGGCGGGCGGCGCCGTCCATGGTGGTGGCCTGTTCGACCAGGGGGTGCGCACGTCCGTCGAGGATCGCCCGGCCGCGCGCCGCGTTGTTGCCGTCGAGGCGGACCACCAGCGGCTTGGTCAGCCGGACGGTCTCCAGGGCCTGCACGATCCCGTCGGCGACCGCGTCGCACGCCGTGATCCCGCCGAAGACGTTGACGAAGACCGACTTCACGGCCGGGTCGGAGAGGATCACCGAGAGCCCGTCGGCCATGATCTGGGCGGAGGCTCCGCCGCCGATGTCCAGGAAGTCGGCGGGGCTCGCGCCGCAGCCGGCCACCACGTCCAGGGTGGACATCACCAGGCCGGCGCCGTTGCCGATGATGCCGACCTCGCCGTCCAGCTTGACGTAGTTGAGGCCCTTGGCGGCGGCCGTCGCCTCCAGCGGGTCGTGGTGCCCGTCCTCGTCGGCGCCCCAACGGGCCTGTCGGAAACGGGCGTTGTCGTCCAGGGTGACCTTGCCATCGAGCGCCAGGATCCGGCCCTCCTTGGTCCGCACGAGCGGGTTCACCTCGACGAGCAGGGCGTCCTCGCGGACCAGCACCTCCCAGAGCCGTACGAGGACGTCGACCGTCTGCGGGGGCAGTCCTGCGGCCCCGGCGATCTCCTGGGCCTTGGCGGAGGTGACGCCCACCGCGGGATCGACGGGCACCCGGGCCACCGCCTCGGGACGGGTCGCGGCCACCTCCTCGATCTCCATGCCGCCCTCGGCGGAGGCGATCGCGAGGAAGGCGCCCGCCGCGCGGTCCAGGACGTAGGAGACGTAGAACTCGCTCTCGATCTCAACGGGTTGGGCCAGCATCACCTTGCCGACCGTGTGCCCCTTGATGTCCATGCCCAGGATCTGCCGGGCCGTCAGTTCCGCGGCGGCCGGGTCGGCGGCCAGCTTGACGCCGCCCGCCTTGCCCCGGCCACCGGTCTTGACCTGCGCCTTCACTACGACCCGGCCGCCGAGCCTGCGGGCGATCTCCCGCGCCTCCTTGGGCGAGTCGGTGACCTCGGCCCTCGGCACCACGATGCCGTGTTCCTCGAAGAGTTCCCTTGCCTGGTGTTCGTACAGGTCCATTCCGGCTCCTGTCTGCGAAGTCATCCAGAAGTCATCGAGAGGCCGAACTCCGATGACTGAAAAGTGCCGCACGCCCCCTGGACACCACCCACCGGATGCGGGATAACAAGCTTCATACAGTATTCGTCGACTGTATGCAATGTACGAAGACGGCATCCCACCCCCTACGAAGGGACAGGACTTCGCCATGCCCGACGACACCCAGGACGTGATTTCCGGTGGTCATCTCGTTGCCAAGGCACTCAAGGCCGAGGGGGTCGACCGCATCTACACCCTCTGCGGCGGCCACATCATCGACATCTACGACGGCTGCGTAGACGAGGGCATAGAAGTCGTCGACGTCCGCCACGAGCAGGTGGCGGCCCACGCCGCCGACGGCTACGCACGCATCACCGGCAAGCCAGGATGCGCGGTCGTCACCGCGGGACCGGGGACGACCGACGCCGTCACCGGGGTCGCCAACGCCTTCCGCGCGGAGTCCCCGATGCTGCTGATCGGCGGCCAGGGCGCGCTCACCCAGCACAAGATGGGGTCCCTTCAGGACCTTCCGCACGTCGACATGATGGCGCCGATCACCAAGTTCGCGGCGACCGTCCCGGACACCGCCCGCGCCGCCGACATGGTCTCCATGGCGTTCCGCGAGTGCTACCACGGCGCCCCCGGCCCCTCCTTCCTGGAGATACCGCGCGACGTCCTGGACGCCAAGGTCCCGGCGGAGAAGGCACGCATCCCCAGGTCCGGCGCCTACCGGGCCTCCACCCGCTCGGCCGGCGACCCGGAGGCGATCGAGAAGCTCGCCGACCTGCTCGTGCACGCGGAGAAACCGGCCATCCTGCTGGGCAGCCAGGTCTGGACGACCCGGGGCACCGCGGCCGCCATCGAGCTGGTCCGCACCCTCAACATCCCGGCGTACATGAACGGCGCCGGCCGCGGCACCCTGCCGCCCGGCGACCCGCACCACTTCCAGCTCTCCCGCCGGTACGCGTTCTCCAACGCCGACGTCATCGTGATCGTCGGCACGCCCTTCGACTTCCGCATGGGCTACGGCAAGCGCCTCTCCCCCGCCGCGACCGTCGTACAGATCGACCTCGACTACCGGACGGTCGGCAAGAACCGGGACATCGACCTCGGGATCGTCGGCGACGCGGGCCTGGTCCTGAAGTCGGTGACCGAGGCCGCCTCCGGCAGGGTCAACGGGGGCGCTTCCAGGCGCAAGGAGTGGCTCGACGAGCTGCGCGCCGCCGAGCAGACCGCACTGGAGAAGCGGCTGCCTCAACTCCGCTCGGACGCCTCCCCCATCCACCCCTACCGCCTGGTCAGCGAGATCAACGACTTCCTCACCGAGGACTCGATCTACATCGGCGACGGCGGCGACATCGTCACCTTCTCCGGACAGGTCGTGCAGCCCAAGTCGCCCGGGCACTGGATGGACCCGGGCCCGCTCGGCACCCTCGGCGTCGGCGTCCCCTTCGTGCTCGCCGCCAAGCAGGCCCGCCCCGACAAGGAGGTCGTCGCCCTCTTCGGCGACGGCGCGTTCTCCCTCACCGGCTGGGACTTCGAGACGCTGGTCCGCTACGACCTGCCCTTCGTCGGGATCGTCGGGAACAACTCCTCGATGAACCAGATCCGTTACGGCCAGGCCGCCAAGTACGGCAAGGAGCGCGAGCGGGTCGGCAACACCCTCGGCGACGTCCACTACGACAAGTTCGCCCAGATGCTGGGCGGGTACGGCGAGGAGGTCCGCGACCCCGCCGACATCGGCCCCGCCCTGCGCCGGGCCAGGGAGTCGGGCAAGCCGTCGCTGATCAACGTCTGGGTCGACCCGGACGCCTACGCCCCCGGAACCATGAACCAGACCATGTACAAGTGAGGTGAACGCCGATGACCACCAAGGCACTCGAAGGCATCCGCGTCCTCGACATGACCCATGTCCAGTCGGGGCCGTCCGCCACCCAGCTGCTCGCCTGGCTCGGCGCGGACGTCGTCAAGCTGGAGGCGCCGACCGGTGACATCACGCGCAAGCAGCTGCGTGACCTCCCGGACGTCGACTCCCTCTACTTCACGATGCTCAACTGCAACAAGCGGAGCATCACCCTCAACACCAAGACCGAGCGCGGCAAGGAGCTCCTCACCGAGCTGATACGCCGCTCGGACGTCATGGTGGAGAACTTCGGCCCGGGTGCGGTCGACCGCATGGGGTTCACGTGGGACCGCATACAGGAGATCAACCCCCGGATCGTGTACGCGTCGATCAAGGGCTTCGGGGACGGTCCGTACACCAACTTCAAGGCGTACGAGGTGGTCGCCCAGGCGATGGGCGGCTCGATGGCCACCACCGGCTTCGAGGACGGGCCACCGCTGGCCACGGGCGCGCAGATCGGTGACTCGGGCACCGGGGTGCACACCGTCGCCGGAATACTGGCGGCTCTGTTCCAGCGGGAGCACACCGGACGCGGCCAGCGCGTCAACGTAGCCATGCAGCACGCCGTGCTCAACCTCTGCCGGGTGAAGCTGCGCGACCAGCAGCGGCTGGTGCACGGGCCGCTCGCCGAGTACCCCAACGAGGACTTCGGCGACCAGGTGCCCCGCTCCGGCAACGCCTCCGGCGGCGGCCAGCCCGGCTGGGCGGTCCAGTGTGCGCCGGGCGGCCCGAACGACTACGTGTACGTCATCGTGCAGCCCGTCGGCTGGCAGCCGATCACCCAGCTGATCGGCCGGCCGGAGCTGGCGGACGACCCGGAGTGGGCGACCCCGGAGGCCCGGCTGCCCAAGCTCGGCAAGATGTTCCAGCTGATCGAGGAGTGGTCCTCGACGCTCCCCAAGTGGGAGGTGCTGGAGAAGCTCAACGCCCACAACATCCCGTGCGGGCCGATCCTCTCCACCAAGGAGATCATCGAGGACGAGTCGCTGGTCGCCAACGAGATGGTGGTCACCGTCCCGCACCCCGAGCGCGGTGAGTTCGTCACCGTCGGCAGCCCGCTCAAGCTCTCCGACTCCCCCGTGGACGTGACCAGTTCACCGCTCCTCGGCGAGCACAACGCAGAGGTCTACATCGGCGAACTCGGTCTGGGCGACGAAGAGTTGCGCCTGCTCAAGTCGAACGGAGTGATCTGACGTGATGGCAGAGGACCGGGAGCTGCGGGTCCGCACACTCCTCGACTCCGTGCGCGCGGAGGGCCGTAACGCGCTCACCGCGCCCGAGGGCAAGGTGATCGCCGACGCGTACGGGATCGCCGTACCCGGCGAGGAGCTGGCGACCGACGTGGACGAGGCGGTGGCGTACGCGGCGCGCTTCGCCGGGCCGGTGGTGATGAAGATCGTCTCGCCGGACATCCTGCACAAGACCGACGCGGGCGGGGTGATCGTAGGGGTCGAGGGCGCGGCGGACGTGCGCGCGGCCTTCCACCGGATCGTCGGGAACGCGAAGGCCTACGACGCCGACGCCCGGATCGAGGGCGTGCAGGTGCAGGAGCTGCTCCCGAAGGGGCAGGAGGTCATCGTCGGCGCGGTGACCGACCCGACGTTCGGGAAGGTCGTGGCCTTCGGGCTCGGCGGGGTGCTGGTCGAGGTGCTGAAGGACGTGACCTTCCGGCTCGCGCCCGTCTCCGCCGACGAGGCGCTGTCCATGCTGGACTCCATCAAGGCGGCCGAAGTGCTGCGCGGGGTGCGCGGGCAGGCCGGCGTGGACCGGTGGGCGGTCGCCGAGCAGATCCGCCGGGTCTCCCAACTGGTCGCGGACTTCCCCGAGATCGCCGAGGTGGACCTCAACCCGGTGATCGCCACCCCGGAGGGCGCGGTCGCCGCCGACATCCGGATCATCCTCGCCGACAAGCAGCCGCCGTCGCGCCGGAAGTACGCGCGCGAGGAGATCCTCACCTCCATGCGCCGGCTGATGCAGCCCCGCTCGGTGGCCGTGATCGGCGCCTCCAACGAGCAGGGCAAGATCGGCAACTCGGTGATGCGCAACCTCGTGGACGGCGGCTTCGCCGGGGAGATCCATCCGGTGAACCCCAAGGCCGATGACATTCTGGGCCGCAAGGCGTACAAGAGTGTCACGGACGTTCCCGGTGAGGTGGACGTGGCAGTCTTCGCCATTCCCGCCAGGTTCGTGGCAGCGGCACTGGAGGAGGTGGGCCGGAAGAAGATCCCCAACGCCGTCCTGATCCCCTCCGGTTTCGCGGAGACCGGCGAACACGAACTCCAGGAGGAGATCGTCGCGATCGGCGAGCGGTACGGCGTCCGCCTCCTCGGCCCGAACATCTACGGCTACTACTCCACCTGGCAGGACCTGTGCGCCACGTTCTGCACGCCGTACGACGTGAAGGGCGGCGTGGCACTGACGTCCCAGTCGGGCGGCATCGGGATGGCGATCCTGGGCTTCGCGCGGACCACCAAGACGGGGGTGTCGGCGATCGTCGGCCTCGGCAACAAGTCGGACCTGGACGAGGACGACCTGCTGACCTGGTTCGGCGAGGACCCGCACACCGAGTGCATCGCGATGCACCTGGAGGACCTCAAGGACGGCCGCGCCTTCGTCGACGCGGCGCGGAACACCGTACCGAGGAAGCCCGTTGTGGTCCTCAAGGCGGGGCGTACGGCGGCCGGTGCCAAGGCGGCGGGTTCGCACACGGGGGCCCTCGCGGGTGACGACGCCGTGTACGACGACATCCTGCGGCAGGCGGGCGTGATCCGGGCGCCGGGCCTGAACGACATGCTGGAGTACGCGCGCGGCCTGCCGGTGCTGCCGGCCCCGCGCGGCGACAACGTCGTGATCATCACCGGCGCGGGCGGCAGCGGCGTGCTGCTGTCCGACGCCATCACCGACAACGGCCTGTCCCTGATGGAGATACCGCCGGACCTGGACGAGGCGTTCCGGCGCTTCATCCCGCCGTTCGGAGCCGCGGGCAACCCGGTGGACATCACGGGCGGCGAGCCGCCGTCGACGTACGAGGCGACGATCCGGCTCGGTCTTGAGGACCCGCGCATCCACGCCCTGGTCCTCGGCTACTGGCACACCATCGTCACCCCGCCGATGGTGTTCGCGGAGCTGACCGCGCGTGTGGTGGCGGAGTTCCGGGAGCGAGGCATCGAGAAGCCGGTCGTCGCCTCGCTCGCGGGGGACGTCGAGGTCGAGGAGGCCTGCCAGTACCTGTACGAGCGGGGGGTCGTGGCGTATCCGTACACGACCGAACGGCCGGTGGCCGTGCTCGGCGCCAAGTACCGCTGGGCGCGGGCGGCCGGACTGCTGGGGGGCGGCTCATGACCTAGCCGAGGAGGGGGCCGGCCGGCGGTGCGCTGCGGCCGGCCCCGGGACCCGTGCGCGCACGAAAGGCATTGGACAGGGGGCGCTGGCCAGAGCTTTCGACGCAAGGGGTGCTGAACGAACATGTCATCCATCGATCTAACGACATCCGTCCCCTTCAGGGAGGTGACGGACCGCAACGGCCGCACATACCGGATCGGCGAGACCGACGTCGATCTGATGGGCCGGACACGCAAGTGGATGGTCATCCTGCCCTGGGTGGGCATGATGGGCATCAGTTCCGCCGAGTACGCGTTCACGTCGGCGGAGGACACGCTGCACGACGCGCATCTGTGGAGCAGCGGACACATCTTCTGGCTGATGGGCGTCTGGGTGTTCTTCCAGGCGGCCGTGGCCTTCCCGGCCGGGCAACTGCGGGAGAGCGGACGGCTTCCCGCCCGGACGGCCATGCTGATCGGCGCGGTCGGCACCCTGCTGGGCTATGTGGCGCTGGCGTTCGCGCCGAACGTGCTCGTCGCCTACCTCGGCTTCGGCATGTGCAGCGGTATCGGCGCCGGTCTCGTCTACGCGACCTGCGTGAACATGGTCGGCAAGTGGTATCCGGAGCGCAAGGGCGGCAAGACCGGCTTCGTGAACGGCGGTTTCGCCTACGGGTCCGTGCCGTTCGTGTTCCTCTTCACCTCCGTGCTGGACCTGGGCAACTACAAGGTCCTGCTCACCTCGGTCGGCATCGGACTGTGTCTGGTGGTGGCGTCGGCGGGCTGGTTCTTCAAGGACCCGCCGAAGAGCTGGTGGCCGCCGCACGTCGATCCCCTGAAGGCCACCCAGGATCCGCGGATACGGCGGGCGCTGGAGAAGAACCCGCCGGCGGTCAAGCAGTACACCCCGAAGGAGGCGGCCCGTACGCCCGTCCTGTGGATGATGTGGTTCTGCCTGCTCTGCACGGCCGGGATCAACATCTTCGGCATCGCCTTCCAGGTGCCGTTCGGCAAGGACATGGGGTTCGCGGGCGGGATCGTGGCCACGGCCATGTCCCTGAAGGCAATCGTCAACGGCACCGGCCGCGGGGTGATCGGCTGGATCTCCGACCGGTACGGCCGCCGCAACACCCTGATCATCGTGTGCATCGTGCTCGGCAGCGCGCAGTTCGGTGTGCTGGTCTCCGGCCAGATGGGCAGCATGCCGTTCTTCCTGTTCTGCTCCATGGTCTCCGGGTTCGGCGGCGGGGCGATCTTCCCGCTCTTCGCGGCCATGACGGCGGACTACTTCGGTGAGAACAACAACGCCACCAACTACGGGATGGTCTACAGCTCCAAGCTGATCTCCGGCCTGGTGGGCTCCGGTCTGGGCGCGGTCGTCGTGGGTGAGTGGGACTACCACGGCGCGTTCGTCCTCGCGGGCTCCGTCGGCCTGGCCTCCGCGGTGCTGGCGCTCTTCCTCAAGGCACCGGGCAGGCCCAGCGCCCGGGACATCGTCCCCAACCCGCACCCGCTCGGCGAGGAGATGGCGTGACATGACGGCAGACCCTGTAGCCACGAACAGCACCGGCGCCGGACGGCGTCCGTACCGTGAGGTGACGGACGCCCGCGGCCGGGTGTACCGGATCGGCGAGACCGACCGGGACATCCTCGGCCACTCCCGCAACTTCATGGTGTATCTCCCGTGGGTGGCCATGATGGCCATCAGCGTCTTCGAGTACGCGTACGGCTCCGCGGAGGACACCCTGTCCCACGCGCACGGCTGGACGCAGTCCAACACCTTCTGGATCCTGAGCGTCTGGGTGTTCTTCCAGGCCGGCATCGCCTTCCCGGCGGGCTGGCTGCGCGAGAAAGGCATCCTCACGGCCCGCCGGGCGATGTACACGGGTTCCGGTATGTGCCTGATCGGGTTCCTGGCCCTCTCGCACATCAGCGAGATATGGCTGGCGATCCTCGGCTTCGGTGTGATCGGCGGTCTCGGCTCCGGCCTGGTCTACGCGACCTGCATCAACATGGTCGGCAAGTGGTTCCCCGAACGCCGGGGCGCCCGCACGGGATTCGTGAACGGCGGCTTCGCCTACGGCTCACTCCCCTTCATCTTCATCTTCAACTACGCCTTCGACACGGCCAACTACCACCGGGTGCTGGACCTCATCGGCGCCTACGTGATGGTCGTGGTCCTGGTCACCGCGTTCTTCTTCAAGGACCCGCCGAAGAACTGGTGGCCGGCCGACATCGACCCGCTCGCCCCCTCGGGCGACGCAAAGAACGCCATGGCTCTCGCCAAGAACCCGCCCGCGGTACGGCAGTTCACCCCGAAGGAGGCGATCCGCACGGGCATGCTCCCCCTGATGTGGATCGCGATCGTCATGACGGCGGGCGTCTCGATCTTCGGTATCTCCTTCCAGGTGGACTTCGCCAAGGACGTCGGCTTCGGCCCGCTGGTCGCGGCCTCGTCCATGGGCGTGATGGCGGTCATCAACGGCATCGGGCGGGGCGTGGTCGGCTGGCTCTCCGACCGCCTCGGCCGGAAACCGACCCTCGTCTTCGTCATCGTCGTCCTGGGCCTGGCCCAGTTCGGCGTGATCTGGGCCGGTGACGTCAAGAGCGAGTGGCTGTTCCTGTTCTTCGCCTTCCTCTCCGGCTTCGGCGGCGGCGCCTTCTACCCGCTCTTCGCCGCCCTCACCCCGGACTACTTCGGCGAGAACTACAACGCCACCAACTACGGCCTGGTCTACAGCGGCAAACTCGTCAGCGGCCTGTTCGGCGGCGGCCTCGGCTCCATGGTGGTCGGCGCCTGGGGCTACAACGGTGCGTACGCCCTGGCCGGCGGCATCTCGATGCTGGCGGCGGGGGTGGCGCTCCTGCTCCGCCAGCCGGGCCGCGGCCCGGGCGCGACGGCGAAGGTGGGCGCGGTACAGCCACAGACGGCGACCTGACGGGTCCTCCCTCTTGGTCTCACTGCAAAGTGAGCTTGTTGAGTCCCGGATCGACATCCGGGACTCAACCGTTTCCGGACTCGGTGCACCCGGCCGTCCGCGGCCCGAAGAACAGGTCTGCGTCAGGTGTTGGGGTTCAAGGCGCGCCTGGCCGAGTTGATGACGTTGTGGGCGTCGGCGCCGTAGACGGCGGATTCATGGAGGGTCCGCCAGGTGCGCAGGTAGGTGGCGACGCTGTCGGAGTCGTCGATCCACAGCTCGGCGTGCCAGTTCTCCACGATCACCTGGCGGTCGTCGTAGATCCAGAAGGTGGTGGCCGGAGGAATCTTGAGAGACGCCGACAGCGGGATGATGCCCAGCTCGACCGTGTCCAGGCCGATGGCTCCCGACAGCCGGTCCAGCTGTGCCATGAGCACCGAGGGCGGGCAGATCAGGGCGTGGAGGGCGGCCTCCCAGAGGATGAGGTGAAAGCGCTTCGAGGAGTCGTACAGCGCCTCCTGCCGTCTTATGCGGGAGCGGACGGCCTCCTCGGTGTCGCGCGGCGACCGCTGGAGCTCCGCGTACCTGGTGAAGATCGACCGGGCGTAGTCCGGCGTCTGCAGCACGCCGAAGATCATGGAGGACTCCCAGCCACGGAATACCGAGGCGTCGACATGCGCACCCAGGTGGGTGTCCTGCACCGGCTTGTGTCCGGAAGCCAGCTGCCGCCGCCACGACCGGATGTGCGACTCGAAGCCCCGAAGCCTGGCGAGCAGTTCGTCGTACGCCTCGGGGTGGCCGGTGACATCCGCCCACTTGCGCAGGTCGTCGGTCGTGGGGGTCTGCCTGCCGTTCTCCAGCCTGCTGACCTTCGACTTGTTCCACCCGTACGCCTCGGCCAGCTGCTGACCGGTGAGCCGACCGCCTGGGGCCGAAAGCCTCAGTTCACGCAGCCGCACGCCGAGCGCCTCGCGCGCCTGCTGGTAGTCCGTGCTCACCGGTCAGCAACCTGCCTTACTCCTTCGCGGCCAGCTGTGCCGCGAACTGTTCGTAGGGGACCGCGCGGTGCATCGCCGCGTCCCGGGCCTGGGCGTGCCGCAGAACCGCTGCGGGCTCGGTGATCAGCTCGACGTTCAGCAGGTTGTCGCCCTGGTCGAAGTTGAGCAGGGCGACCAGCCTGGAGTCGAAGATCCAGAAATCCTCTGCGGGCAGGGCGAGCAGGTCGGCATCGGCGCGCGGCAGGCTGAAGATCTTCTCCCCGACGGCACTGTTCCGCCGGGCGTTTTCGAGGAGGTAGAGCTGTCCGGCCGTCGGCGGGCTGTCGATGATCCGCGCGCGCTCGAATCGCTTTCCCAGCGCGGTCTGCTCCCGGCGTTCGGCGCACCACGCGGCGTCGACTCCGTCCCAGTTCACGGGCTCACCGCGAGTGAACTGGGCGTAGGTCGCGGTGGCTTCGTCCGAGGCGTACCGGCGCCGTGTCTCCAACCGCCAGGCCGTGTGTTCGAACTGGGTGAAGAGCCGGTCGAACTCGTCCAGTCCGATGATGTCCGGCACGCGGGTGACCTCCTTCGGGCGGAAGTCGACGAGCAGTTCGCGCGGTACCACGATGGCCACCTCGCCCCCGTTCAGGTGCCGGAGCTGACCGATGTCGTCAGGGTCGGTGAGAGCCGGACCGTGCACGATGACCTCACCCGAGTCGAGATCTTCGTGCACGGACGGGCACCCGTTGACGCCGCTGCCCGTGCCGTTGAAGCGCAGTCGACGCGCCATGATCAGTTCCTTTCGTCAGAGGACTGATCTCCAAAGCTTGTCCGAGTTCGGAGGCCGCCGACCCGGGTTGCGACGGCCTTTATCAGCAACCTTCCGCAACCCAGAGGAAGCGTCAAGCAACTTCGCGCAACTTCCATCGCGCTCTCCAACGCCTGAGCTCTAGCGTCCGTTTCATGGCACCGAAGAAGACACAGAACGTCACCGACACACAGGCCGCAGTCGAGGCAATCAGAACCGCCCTGGGCGGCGTGGGAATCGTGTTTCCCTCGCTGAGGGTCGATCCGGCTTCGCCCGGGCTGCAGTTGGTCGAGCTGGGACGGGTGCGCGTCGACGTCGCCGTCCGCCTCGCCGGCGTGCTCCAGCAGGGGACCCGCGAGTGACCGCCGAGGATGAACCCGCCGGCACCCTGGTCATCGACACCGCCCAGGACAGGCTCGGGTACGTCATGGGGCGCGAGGGTCCGTACGTCCAGCTGCGGCCGGTGGCCGGCGGGCGCGAGTGGGACGCCGACCCCGCCCACGTCCGGCGCGCCACCGACGAGGAGCGGCTGAGAGCCGTGGCCGAGCGCACCCGCGCCCTGAACTCCGCCAGCAGCGGCGGCATCTTCTCGTGACCGCACCCGCCCAGGACACCTCGACCATGTCCGCGGAATGCGCGCCGGCCCAGCGACGGGGGTACTCGGCCTGGCACGAGAAGTGCAGCCAGACCCAGGACATCCCGCTCCCCCACAGCCTCGGGATCCTGCTCATCCGCCGCTGCACCTGCCCCCACCACCACTGCACGCCCGCCGGGTGACGCCCCTCGCCATGACGAATGAACCCTGGACAAGTGTCCCCGTCGTCCAAGGTCAGCAGCGCTCCTCGCTCAATCGAGCACCAACTCTGCGTGAGGGCTGGGCCAATGGCACAATCGCCATGCCCTCCACCGCCTCATCCACGGCGCGCGAAGCGACCTCGGTGAGTCGGTCAGCGATCTAGTACCCGCTGGAGTCATGCATGACGGCAGACCCCTCCCGCGAAAGTCGTATCGACACGAGCAGGCCCCACCCGGCACGCGTCTACGACTGGCTGCTGGGCGGCAAGGACAACTATCCGGTCGATGAGGAGGTGGCGGCGAAGCTGCCACCGGAAGCGCGTCTCAACGCCATGCGCAACAGGGCGTTCATGCACCGCGCGGCGGCCTGGCTGGCCGGCAACGGCATCGACCAGTTCCTCGATATCGGTACGGGCATCCCGACCCAGCCGAACCTGCATCAGATCGTGCAGGGCATAGTGCCGTCGGCGCGGGTCGCCTACGCCGACAACGACCCCATCGTGCTGCGGCACGCGGAGGCTCTGCTCATCAGCACTCCCGAGGGAAACACCGACTACATCGAGGCCGACGTACGGAAGCCGGGAACCATCCTCGACCACGCCCGTACGTTCCTGGACTTCACCCGGCCCGTCGCGCTGTCGATGATCGCGCTGATGCACTTCATCACCGACGACGAGAACCCCTACGGTCTTACGCGGACGATTCTCGACGCGCTGCCCTCGGGCAGTTACTTCATGTTCTCCCACGGCACCACGGATGAGCACCCGCACCTCGCCAAGTCGGTGACCACGACGTACCGCAAGGGCGAGATCCCCCTGCGCATGCGTACGCGGGCCGAGATCGAGCCGTTCTTCGAGGGCCTGGAACTGGTGGCTCCAGGGCTGGTCACGGCGACCAAGTGGTACAAGGATTCACCGGCTCCCGCCGAGGAGCTGAGCGGCTTCTACGTCGGCGTCGCCCGCGTGCCGTAGGGATGTCCTCGCACCCGAGGGCAGGGGAATACCCCCCTGCTGTCCACGTGCGAACTTCTCGACGGCCGCCGGGGTGACGGGGGTGAAGAAGTTGACGAGGTTGCCGTCGGGGTCACGGAACAGCAGCGACCGGTTGCCCCAGGGCATCGTGGTGGGCTCGTTGACGAAGTCGGTGACGAAGCCGGTCAGGTCCCGGTGAACGCGGTCCACGTCGTCGACGCGGAACTCGGTGATCACGCTGTGGTTGTCCGCCGGGCGGGCGGAGCCCGGGGCGAACAGCGGGACGGTGCGGGTGCCGGCGATCGCGAGGGTGGCGTGGGGAGTCCCGAGTTCGGCGAAGTCCTCAGTGGCCCACGTCGCCTGCACCCCTGTGACGCGCTCGTAGAACTCGACGAGGCGCGCGACGTCGCTGGTAATGATGCGGATCGAGACGAAGTCCATGGTGTTTCTCCTTGGCTGACGGGGTTGCTGCACGTCGTAGGCTAGGAGAGATAGTGGACAGAATCGGTCCGGTATTCGCACTAGGCTGGGCGCATGCCTGGACCCACCGGCCGCGTACTGACACTCCTGGAACTGCTGCAGTCGGGCGGCACCCGGACGGTGACCGAACTCGCCGACCGGCTCGGCGTCGACGGGCGCACCGTGCGGCGGTACGTGGATCACCTGATCGACCTCGACGTGCCCGTGGAGTCGGTGCGCGGCCGCTACGGCGGGTACCGGCTCGGCCCCGGATACCGTCTGCCTCCGCTGATGCTCAGCGACGACGAGGCGCTGGCCGTGCTGCTCGGCCTGGTCGCCGGCCGCCGAGCAGGGCTGATGACGGCGGAGCGCACGGCGAGCGAGACGGTATCGGCCAAGATCCGGCGGGTGCTGCCCAAGCACGTCGCCCGCCGGCTCGACGCACTCCTGGAATCTCTCGCCTTCACGGACCAGCCCGGTGAGTTCGCCACCCCGGACGCCGGAGTCCTGCTCACCATCGCCGATGCGGTACGCCACCGCCGACCGGTCTCGATCGGATACACCGACCGCGACGGCCGGCACAGCCGACGCACGCTGCACGCGTACGGGATCGTCGCCCATGCGGGCCGGTGGTACGTCACGGGCACGGACCCCGAGATCGGCGAGGCCCGGACCTTCCGGCTCGACCGCATCGCGGACGCGAGGACCCTGCCCGGCTCATTCGAGGCGCCCGTGGGCCTCGATCCGGCGCAGCGCGTGCTGTCGGGGTTCGCCACGGCCGAGTACCGGCATGAGGTGACCTTGCGGATCCACGGGACCGTCGAGCAGATCCGCGCCCGCCTTCCCGCCGGCGTCGCGAGCCTGGAGGAGCCTGTGCCCGCGGCGGACGAGGACCGGGCGACCGAGCGCTGGCGGCGCGTCGACCTACGGGCGGAGCGGCTCGACTGGCTGCCTCCGGTACTCGCCTCACTCGACCGGCCGTTCGTCATCGAGCGCCCCGGTGAACTGCGCGACCTCGTCACCGCGTTCGCCGACCGCCTCGCCTCCTACGCCCGCCAAGCCTGACGGTGAGGAACCGGGGCATTCGCGCCGGCGGCTCGGTCAGGACGTCGCCCGCTCGTGGTACGAACGCCGGGTGTGCTCCGTGTGTTCGCGCATCAGGCGGGTCGCCAGCTGTTCGTCGCGGGCCGTGATCGCCGCGATCAGTTCACGGTGTTCGATCCAGGACTGGTGGCCGCGCTGCCGGGCCACCGGCGTGTAGTACCAGCGGACCCTGCGGTCGACCTGGGCGGCGAGTTCGGCGAGGACCGCGTTGCCGGCCAGGTCCATGATCTTGGTGTGGAACGCGGCGTTCAGGGCGACGGCCCCGTCCACGTCGTCCGCGGCGACGGCCTTCTCGCCCTCGGCGCACAGGGATTCCAGCGCGGCCACTCCCGCGCTGCCGGCGTTGGCCGCCGCCAGCCGCGCCGCCTCGGCCTCCAACAGGGTGCGGACCGTGAGGAGTTGGTCGGCCTCGTCCTCCGTGGGCTCGTGCACGAACGCACCCTGGGCGGGCCGGAGGTCGACCCAGCCCTCGGTGTTCAGCCGCTGCAGCGCCTCGCGCACCGGCTGCCGGGAGACGCCCAGGTGACCGGCGAGTTCGCTCTCGACGAGGTGCTGGCCGGGCTGGAGGGCGCGGGTGGTGATGAGTTCGAGCAGCGCCTCGTACACGCGGTCGCGGAGCGGGCCGGGGCGTTCGAGCTTGGGCACCGCGCCCTGCGGCAGTCCGGCTGACAACATCGGGTCCCCCTTCGGCAGACACCCGTTACGAGCGGACACTCAGTATCGATTGTCTTTCGTCTACAGTCTACGGCGCACAACTGCCAGGGGAAGCGCGAGTTGACCACGTCACACCGCAGAACGCGCTCTCACGGACACCGCACGACCTGCCCCGCGTAGGACAGGTTGCCGCCGAAACCGAACAGCAGGACCGAGTCGCCGCTGGAGACGCTCCCCTGCTCGACCAGCTTGGAGAACGCGAGCGGGATGCTCGCGGCCGAGGTGTTGCCCGATTCGGTGACGTCCCTGGCGACCACCGCGTTGACCGCGCCGATCTTCTGCGCGAGCGGCTCGATGATCCGCAGGTTGGCCTGGTGCAGCACGACCGCCGCGAGGTCGGCGGGGGTGACCCCGGCCTTCTCGCAGGCGCGCCGGGCGATGGGCGGCAGCTGGGTGGTGGCCCAGCGGTAGACGCTCTGCCCCTCCTGCGCGAACCGGGGCGGGGTGCCCTCGATGCGTACGGCGTGGCTCATCTCGGGGACGGAACCCCACAGCACCGGCCCGATCCCGGGCTCCTCGCCCGGCCCGCACGCCTCGACCACCGCCGCGCCCGCCCCGTCGCCGACCAGGACGCACGTCGTGCGGTCGGTCCAGTCCGTCACCTCGGACATCTTGTCGGCGCCGATGACGAGCGCACGGGTGGCGGCGCCCGCGCGGACGGTGTGGTCGGCGGTGGCGAGGGCGTGGGTGAAACCGGCGCACACGACGTTGACGTCCATCGCGGCGGGCTGCGGGATGCCGAGCCGGGCGGCGACGCGAGCGGCCATGTTCGGGGAGCGGTCGATCGCGGTGGAGGTGGCGACCAGGACCAGGTCGATGTCCGCGGGGGTGAGGCCGGCCGCCGCGAGGGCCTTGGCCGCGGCGTGCGCGGCCAGCTCGTCGACGGGTTCGTCGGGGCCCGCGATGTGCCGGGTGTTGATGCCCACCCGGCTGCGGATCCACTCGTCACTGGTGTCGACCATGCCCGCCAGGTCCTCGTTGGTGAGTACCTTCGCGGGCTGGTAGTGGCCGACGGCGGCGATGCGCGAGCCGTTCATGGGTGGTGGGTCCCCCTCGTTGCCTCGGTATGGGCCCACCAGTCTGTTCAGTGACTCACGGGTACGACGGCACGTAAGGCCACAGGAAACGGGCGCCCGAGTTGTCGGCTTCTTGCAGACACTCGGACGCCCGAACATTCTCCTGGTTCACCCGTTGAACAGCTGTGTCGCTTTCTGTACGAGTTCGTACACGCCGTAGGCGAAGGGCGCGCCCACCCAGAGCCAGGCGACGGCGATCAGCCAGCGGCGGTCGGGTTCATGCAGGCTGCTGTCGTTCGACATCGACGGCCTCCCTGGGTGCGGGGATGTGGTGGCGGGCGTTGACGGGCCGGATCAGCTCGTTGGCGACGAACCCGACGACGAGCAGTCCGATCATGATGCCGAAGGACAGGGTGTACAGGTCGGAGCCGTGCTTGCCGGCGTCCTTCTGGTGGTCGGCGATCCAGTTGACGATCAGCGGCCCGAGCACACCGGCGAGGGACCAGGCGGTGAGCAGCCGGCCGTGGATCGCGCCGACCTGGTAGGTGCCGAACAGGTCCTTCAGATAGGCGGGGACGGTGGCGAAGCCGCCGCCGTAGAAGGAGAGGATCACCAGCGCGCAGAGGATGAACAGCGGCTTGGAGGAGTTCCCGAACAACGTGATGAGCAGGTACATCAGCGCGCCGACGCCGAGGTAGACGCGGTAGATGTTCTTGCGGCCGACCAGGTCGGAGGTGGACGACCAGCCGATGCGGCCCGCCATGTTGGCGGCGGACAGCAGGGCGACGAACCCGGCCGCCGCGGACACCGTCACCGGGGTGGAGCTGTCGGCGAAGAAGTCCGTGATCATCGGGGCGGCCTTCTCCAGGATGCCGATGCCCGCGGTCACGTTCATGCAGAGCACGACCCACAGGAACCAGAACTGCGGGGTGCGGATCGCGGTGTTGGCCGAGACCTGCACGCCCTCGAAGGCGCTCGGCGCGTTCGCGACCGGCTTCTCGCTGCGCGGCACCCGGATCAGCAGTACCCCGAGGGTCATGAAGACGGCGTACGCCAGCCCGTGCACCAGGAAGGCGAGGGCGATGCCATCGTTGTCACTGCCGAAGGAGGAGAGCATCTGCGCGGACCAGGGCGAGGCGATCAGCGCGCCGCCGCCGAAGCCCATGATGGCGATGCCGGTGGCCATGCCGGGCCGGTCCGGGAACCACTTGATCAGCGTGGAGACCGGCGAGATGTAGCCGATGCCCAGGCCGATGCCGCCGACGAAGCCGTAGCCGAGGACGATCAGCCAGTACTGCTCGGTCTCGGCGCCCAGCGCGGAGATCAGGAAGCCGGTGGAGAAGCACACCAGGGCGACCGTCATGGCCCAGCGCGGTCCGTTGCGCTCGACGAGGGTGCCGCCGAACGCGGCCGACAGACCGAGCATCACGATCGCGAGCTGGAAGGGCAGCGCGCTCTCGGTGCCGCTGAGGTTCAGCGCGGATTCGAGCGGCGGCTTGAAGACGCTCCAGGCGTAGGCCTGGCCGATGGAGAGGTGGACGGAGAGGGCGGCGGGCGGGACGAGCCAGCGGCTCCAGCCCGGAGGCGCTACAGGGGGGCTGCTCATGAGTCCCGAACGGTAGGGCCGGGCCAGGGTGGTTGAGAACCCGACGGCTCGATCGTATGCGATGAGCGGTATCCAGAATGCGCCGAACGGTCGCTGTCCGAACCCTTGTCGGGCCTGACTCCATACTGTAGACAATATTTCGTCGACATGATTCGGCCGACGGCCGGACCGCTTCACACGACGACCCACGACCCGGTCTCCCCGAGGCCACCTCCGCGGTATCCCTCAAACCGAACGGAGTGTTCCGTGAAAGTCGCAGTTCTCGGCGCCGGTGCGATCGGCGCCTATGTCGGTGCCGCGCTCCACCGCGCGGGCGCCGATGTGCATCTCGTCGCCCGTGGACCCCATCTGGCGGCCATGAGGCAGTACGGAGTACGGGTGCTGAGCCCGCGCGGCGACTTCACCGCGCATGCCCACGCCACCGACGACCCGGCCGAGGTCGGCCCGGTCGACTACGTCTTCCTCGGGCTGAAGGCCAACTCGTACGCGGCGTGCGGGCCGCTGATCGAGCCGCTGCTGAACGAGCGCACGGCGGTGGTCGCGGCCCAGAACGGCATCCCCTGGTGGTACTTCCACCGGCACGGCGGCCCCCACGACGGCCACCGCGTCGAGAGCGTCGACCCGGGCGGCGCGGTCAGCGCCGTACTCGCTCCCGAACGCGCCGTCGGCTGTGTGGTCTACGCGGCCACCGAGCTGGAGGCCCCGGGCGTGGTACGGCACCTGGAAGGCACCCGGTTCTCGATCGGCGAGCCCGACCGCAGTGTGTCCGAGCGCTGTCTGCGGTTCAGCGAGGCCATGCAGACCGGCGGGCTGAAGTGCCCGGTGGAGCCGGACCTGCGCAACGACATCTGGCTCAAGCTGCTCGGCAACATCTCCTTCAACCCGATCAGCGCGCTGGCCCGGGCCACGATGCGGCAGATGTGCCTGCACGGCGGCACCCGCCGGGTCATCGAGATCATGATGCGCGAGACACTCTCGGTCGCCGAGGCGCTCGGCTGCGAGGTCGGTGTCTCCATCGAACGCCGGCTCGCGGGCGCCGAGAAGGTCGGCGACCACCGCACCTCCACGCTCCAGGACCTGGAGCGCGGCAAGCCGCTGGAACTCGACGTGCTCCTCGCGGCCGTCGTCGAGCTGGCGGAGATCACCGGCGTACCGGTGCCCACCCTGCGCACCGTGCACGCCATCTCGGACCTGCTCGCGCTGAGGAGCGCCGCATGAGGAAACGGCAGCAGAAGACCTACACCCGGCTCACCCACCCCCTCGTGCGGGACTCCCGTGACGAGCCGTTCCGGCGGGCGAGCTGGCAGGAGGCCCTGGACCGCGCGGCCCGCGGCCTGGACCGCAACCGCGGCGCGTTCGGGCTGTTCTCCTGCGCCCGCGCCACCAACGAGATGAACTACGTGGCCCAGAAGTTCGCCCGGGTGGTGATGGGCACCAACAACGTCGACTCCTGCAACCGGACCTGTCACGCCCCGAGCGTGGCCGGACTGAGCGCCGCCTTCGGCTCCGGCGGCGGCACGTCCTCGTACGAGGAGATCGAGCACACCGACGTCATCGTGATGTGGGGCTCCAACGCCCGCTTCGCGCACCCGATCTTCTTCCAGCACGTGCTGAAGGGGATCAGGAACGGCGCCCGGATGTACGCCGTCGACCCGCGCCGCACCTCCACCGCCGAGTGGGCGGAGAGCTGGCTCGGGCTGAACGTCGGCACGGACATCCCGATGGCGCACGCGATCGGCCGGGAGATCATCCACGCGGGGCTGGCCAACGAGGCGTTCATCGAGCGGGCGACGACCGGCTTCGAGGAGTACCGGGCGCTCGTCGAACCGTGGACGCTGTCGCTGACGGAGAAGGTGACGGGCGTTCCGGCCGCCGCCATCCGGGAGTTGGCGCACGCCTACGCCCGCGCCGAGCGCGCCCAGCTGTGCTGGACCCTCGGCATCACCGAGCACCACAACGGCACCGACAACGTCCGCGCCCTGATCAACCTCTCCCTGCTCACCGGACAGGTGGGCCGCTACGGCGCCGGGTTGCAACCGCTGCGCGGCCAGAACAACGTGCAGGGCGGCGGCGACATGGGCGCGATCCCCAACCGCCTCCCCGGCTTCCAGGACATCCTCGACCCGGACGCCCGGCTGAAGTTCGAGTCGGCCTGGGACACGGTCATCCAGCCGCACTACGGGCTGAACCTCACCGAGATGTTCGAGGCGATGGAGGAGGGCACGCTCAAGGCGGTCTACTGCATCGGCGAGAACCCGGCCCAGTCGGAGGCCGACAGCGAGCAGGCGATCCGCCGGCTGAGCGCCCTCGACTTCCTGGTCGTCCAGGACATCTTCCTCACGAAGACGGCGGAGCTGGCGGACGTGGTGCTGCCCGCGACCGCCGGCTGGGCGGAGACCGAGGGCACGACCACCAACAGCGAACGGCGGGTGCAGCGGGTGCGCCGGGCCGTGACCCCGCCCGGCGAGGCCCGCGAGGACATCGACATCCTCTGCGACCTCGCCACCCGCCTCGGCCACGACTGGAAGTACGCCGACGCGGAGACCGTCTGGAACGAGCTGAGGTCGGTCTCCCCGGACCACTACGGGATGACGTACGACCGGCTCGTCGAGCACCAGGGCATCCAGTGGCCGTGCCCGAGCACCGAGCGTCTCGAACCGGCCTACCTGCACGGCAGATTGTGGGAGAAGGAACCGGCGCGGCGCGGCACCCCGGCCCCCTTCGGGCTGGTCCGGCACGATCCGCCGGTCGACCTCACCGACGAGGAGTACCCCGTCCGGCTCACCACCGGGCGGCGGCTCGACTCCTACAACACCGGGGTGCAGAGCGGTGGTTACGCCTCCCCGCTGCGGCGCGGCGAGTACATCGAGCTGTGCCCGGAGGACGCCGAGCGGTACGGGGTCGTCGTCGGCGAGGAGGTCCAGGTGTCCTCGCGGCGGGGCTCGGTCGTGGCCCCCGTCTGGATCGACACCGCCCTGCGCCCCGGTCTCGCCTTCATGACCATGCACTTTCCCGACGAGGTGGACACCAACCAGCTGACGATCGAGGCCAACTGCCCGATCGCGGGGACGGCGGAGTTCAAGGCGTCGGCGATCCGTATCGAGAAGCTCCCGGTCGCGACCATCGTGAGGTGACGTAAGTGGACCTGCACTTCGGCGACAGCAAACCGACGGACGAGGAACGCTCGGCCGTTGACGCCCTGCTCGGCCCTCCGGAGTCCTCCTGGGAGGGCGCCGACCGCTCCGACGCGGATCTGCGGTGGGCACGCGGCGGGCGCCCCGCCCGGGACCGCCGCGACCTGCTGTTGCCGGGGCTGCACGCGATCAACGACCGCGTCGGCTGGATCAGCGAGGGCGCCCTCGGCTATCTGTGCCGCCGCCTGACGGTCCCGCCGGCCGAGGCCTACGGCGTGGCCACCTTCTACGCGATGTTCTCCGTCGGGCCCCGCCCCGCGACCGTCCTGCACGTCTGCACGGACCTGGCGTGCACGGCGGCCGGGGCACCGGAACTGTGCGCCGGCGTCGAAGCGGATCTGGGCCCCGGGGTGCACCTGGAACGCAGTCCCTGCCTGGGGCTGTGCGAGCGGGCTCCGGCCGCCCTCGCGATCCGGGCCGGGGACCCGGTGCGTACGGCGGTGGCGGCCCCGGCGACGGTCAGGACGGCCGTCCTCGCGGCCACCGCGCCCGACTCGGCGCCCGAGGAGCCGCCGGCCGCGACGGCCGTACCGCAGGCGGGACAGGAAGGTCTGACCCTGTTGAAACGGGTGGGCGTGGTCGACCCGTCCTCGCTCGACGACTACCGGGCGCACGGCGGATACACCGCCCTGCGCCAGGCCTTCGCCCTCGGGCCCGCCGGGGTCATCCGCGAGGTCACCGACTCCGGCCTGGTCGGACGCGGGGGCGCCGCCTTCCCCACCGGCCGCAAGTGGCAGGCCACGGCGTCCCAGCCGGACCGCCCGCACTACCTCGTCTGCAACGCCGACGAATCGGAGCCGGGCACCTTCAAGGACCGTGTGCTCATGGAGGGCGACCCGTACGCGCTGGTGGAGGCGATGACCGTCGCCGCGTACGCGATCGGCGCGCACCGGGGTTTCCTGTACATCCGCGGCGAGTATCCGCGCGCGACACGACGGATACAGCACGCGGTCGACCAGGCGCGTGCCCGCGGCTTCCTCGGCGACGACATCCTCGGTCAGGGCTTCGCCTTCGACATCGAGATCCGGCGCGGGGCGGGGGCGTACATCTGCGGTGAGGAGACGGCCCTGTTCAACTCCATCGAGGGGTACCGGGGCGAACCTCGCTCGAAGCCGCCGTTCCCGGTGGAGAAGGGGCTGTTCGGCAGACCGACGGTCGAGAACAACGTGGAGACGCTGGTCAACGTGCTGCCGATCCTGACCATGGGCGCCCCGGCGTACGCGGCGATCGGGACCGCCAGGTCCACCGGACCCAAGCTGTTCTGCGTGTCGGGGAGCGTGGCCCGCCCCGGTGTCTACGAGCTCCCCTTCGGCGCCACGCTCGGCGAGCTGCTCCAACTCGCCGGGGTACAGGACGACTTGCGGGCCGTGCTGCTCGGCGGGGCCGCCGGCGGCTTCGTACGGCCGGACGAACTGGGCATCCCGCTCACCTTCGAGGGCACCAGGGAGGCGGGCACCACGCTCGGTTCCGGTGTGGTCATGGCCTTCGACGGCACCGTGCCGCTGCCCCGGCTCCTGCTCCGCATCGCGGAGTTCTTCCGGGACGAGTCCTGCGGGCAGTGTGTGCCGTGCCGGGTGGGGACGGTCCGGCAGGAGGAGGCGCTGCACCGGATCGCCGAGCGCACCGGCGCCGGCGCGGCCGACGACATCGCGCTGCTGCGCGAGGTCGGCCGGGCGATGCGGGACGCCTCGATCTGCGGTCTCGGCCAGACCGCCTGGAACGCCGTGGAATCCGCCATCGACCGTCTGGGGGCGTACGCATGACCGTCACACCGCTGGGGATCCCGCGCCGGCTGCTGGAGTTCACGCTCGACGGCCAGGAGGTGCGGGTTCCGGAGGGCTCGACCGTCCTGGACGCCTGCCGGGCGGCCGGGAAGGACGTGCCGACCCTGTGCGAGGGCGACACCCTGCGCCCGAAGAACGCCTGCCGGGTGTGCGTGGTCGAGGTGGAGGGGGCCCGGACCCTGGTGCCGGCCTGCTCCCGGAAGGCCGAGCCGGGGATGGTGGTGCGTACCGGCACCGAGCGCGTCCGGCACAGCCGCAGGATCGTGCTGGAGCTGCTGGCCTCCTCGGTGGACCTGTCCACGACCCCGCGCGCCGCCGAGTGGATCAAGGAGTACGAGGCGAAGCCGGACCGCTTCGGGCCCGGCGCGGCCCGCCTGGACGAGGAGCCCAGGGTCGACAACGAACTGTATGTGCGCGACTACGACAAGTGCATCCTCTGCTACAAGTGTGTGGACGCCTGCGGCGACCAGTGGCAGAACAGTTTCGCGATCTCGGTCGCCGGGCGGGGCTTCGACGCCCGGATCGCCGTGGAGCACGACGCCCCGCTGACCGACTCGGCCTGCGTCTACTGCGGGAACTGTGTGGAGGTGTGTCCGACCGGGGCGCTGTCGTTCAAGTCGGAGTTCGACATGCGGGCGGCGGGCAGCTGGGACGAGTCACGGCAGACGGAGACGACCACGGTGTGCGCGTACTGCGGTGTGGGCTGCAACCTCACGCTCCACGTGCAGGACAATGAGATAGTCAAGGTCACCTCGCCGCACGACAACCCGGTGACCCACGGCAACCTCTGCATCAAGGGCCGTTTCGGCTACCAGCACGTACAGAACCGGGGCTGATCAGACCATGGGACGAGTCACGGAACGACGCAAGGTCATCCGCATCCGCGACGGAGCGGTCTCCGCCCGGCCGGACACACTCGTCGCCGAGGAACCGCTGGAGATCAGGCTCAACGGGAAACCCCTGGCCATCACGATGCGCACGCCCGGCGACGACTTCGCGCTGGCGGCCGGGTTCCTGGTGAGCGAAGGCGTCCTGGCGACCGCCGACGATCTGCAGAACATCGTCTACTGTGCGGGAGCGACGGTGGACGGCTCGAACAGCTACAACGTGGTCGACGTGCGGACCACGCCGGGCGTCAGGCTCCCCGACTTCACCCTGGAGCGGAACGTCTACACCTCCTCGTCCTGCGGGCTGTGCGGCAAGGCGAGCCTCGACGCGGTGCGTACGACGGCCCGCTGGCCGATCGCCGACACTCCCCCGGTCCGGGTCGGACCCGAGCTGCTCGCGAGCCTCCCCGACCGGCTCCGCGCGTCTCAGCAGGTGTTCGACCGGACCGGGGGGCTGCACGCGGCGGCCCTGTTCTCCGAGGACGGGGAGCTGCTGGACATCCGGGAGGACGTCGGCCGGCACAACGCGGTCGACAAACTGGTCGGGCGGGCCCTGCAGAACGGCGGCCTGCCGCTGTCCCGGGCGATCCTGCTGGTCTCCGGGCGGGCCTCCTTCGAGCTGGCGCAGAAGGCGGTGATGGCGGGCATCCCGCTGCTGGCGGCGGTCTCCGCGCCGTCCTCGCTGGCGGTGGACCTGGCGGCGGAGACCGGGCTGACCCTGGTCGGCTTCCTGCGGGGCAGCAACATGAACGTGTACGCGGGCGAGGACCGCATCGCCCTGCGGGCCGCGGCCGCCCAGGGCTGACCGGCTCCCCGCGGCACGGCGGCGGGGCCCCGACCGGCGGGGAGCGCCCCCTGCGCCGCAGGGGCCCCGCCTCAGTCGGGCACCGCGGCGCCCGCCGCGGCCTCGGCGAACGCGGCGATCAGCGGTGAGCGGCGGCCGGCCGCCCAGGCCAGCAGCACCCGGTCGGGATCGGCGTCGGAGACCGGGACGTAGGCGATGTCCGGGCGGGAGTACTGCTCGGCGACCGAGTGCGGCACCAGGGTGATGCCGGTGCCGGCGGCCACGCGCTCGAACTTCTCCTCGATGGTGCGCAGCGGCAGGTCGCCGGGGAGGGGATCGTTGTAGCGCAGCCATCGCTCGCCGTCGAGGTCGGCGAGCATGATCTCCGGTTTCCCGGCGAGCCGGTGCTCGGCGGGGAGCATGGCCACGCGGGTCTCGCTGTACAGGGGGCGCAGTTCCAGTCCGTCCTCCCGGACCGGCCGCCGTACATAGGCGATGTCGACGGTGCCGTCGAGGACGAGCCGCTCCTGGTCGTCCCACTCGACCCGGCGGGCGCCCGCCTCGACGTCCGGGTGGACCGCGGCGAAGGCACGCAGCGCGGGGGTGACGACGACACCGGCGCGGAAGCCGACGACGAGCCGCCGCCGGCCGCGTGCCGCCCGCAGGACGCGGCGCCGGGTGCCGTCGGCGGTGGCCAGCAACTGGTGGGCGTCGTCGAGGAGTTGGTGTCCGGCGTCGGTCAAGGTGACGCCGTGGCTGTCCCGTACGAACAGCTCGGCGCCCAAGTCCTTCTCCAGCGCGCGGATCTGACGGCTGAGCACCGGCTGGGCGATGTGCAGCAGCTCGGCCGCCCGGCCGAAGTGGAGGAGCTCGGCGACCGCCGTGAAGTAACGGATCTTGCGCAGATCCAGGTCCATGCCCGCACCTCCTGGCCAGTGACGGCGATGCCTTCAGGGTATCGCCACCGCCGGAAGAGGTCTTGGACGGCCGATGCCGCCGGGCCGCAGGCTGGAAGCGTCCGAACGGGACGGAACAGCAGCTTGGAGAGGGGTCCGGTCATGGGTCTGCAGGGACAGCGTGTCGTCGTCGTCGGAGGTACGTCGGGTATTGGGCTCGCGGTCGCCGAGGGCGCGGCGCGGGAGGGCGCGCGGGTGGTCGTCGCCTCGCGCCGGCAGGAGAGCGTGGACGCGGCGCTGAAGGTGCTGCCCGAGGACGCCGAGGGCCAGGTGCTGGACGCCACGGACGAGGACGCGGTGCGCGGCTTCTTCGCGCGGATCGGCGGATACGACCACCTGGTGTTCACGGCGGGTGAGTCGCTGCTGCTGGAGACCGTGGCCGAGACGAGCGTCGTGGCGGCCCGGCGTTTCCTGGACACCCGGCTGTTCGGTGCGTACACGGCGGTGAAGTACGGCGCCGGGTCGATCCGCCCGGGCGGGTCGGTGGTGCTGACCACGGGCACGGCGGGGCAGCGGCCGATGCCGGGTTCGAGCGTCGCGTCGGCGCTGTGCGGGGCGATGGAGTCGCTGACCCGGGCGCTGGCCGTGGAGCTGGCGCCGCTGCGGGTCAACGTGGTGTCGCCGGGAGTGGTGCGGACCGAGCTGTGGCGGGAGCTGCCGGAGGCGGACCGGGACGGTCTCTTCCGGTCGTCCGCCGAGTCGCTGCCGGTGGGGCGGGTCGGCGAGCCGGCGGATGTGGCGGAGGCGTACCTGTACCTGATGCGTGGGGGGTACAGCACCGGGTCCGTGGTGGTCGTGGACGGAGGCGGGTCGCTGGTCTGAGCGGTCAGGCCGGGGTGAGGCGTACGTCGGCGGCGGTCACGACCGTGCCCAGGCGCGGGAAGTCGAGCCGGACGGACGCCTCGTGCTCGGCGGCGGTGAAGGCGGCCATGGCGTCCGCCACGAAGACGAGGTCGTAGCCCAGGTCGGCGGCGGCGCGGGCGGTGGACTCGACGCCGAGGTTGGTGGCGATGCCGCCGAACACCAGACGGGTGACGCCGAGCCGGCGCAGCCGGGCGTCGAGGTCCGTGCCCTGGAAGCCGCCGATCGTGCGCTTGACGATCTCCATGTCCCCTTCTCTGCGGAGTCCGGCCACCAGCCTGCTGCCGGGCGGCTGCTCGGCGAGCGCGGGCCGTTCGACGCGCAGGAGCACCACGGGTGCGCCGGCCGCGCGGAAGGAGTGGGCCAGCTCCTCGGCGGTGTGCAGGACGTCGGTGCCCTTGCGGGGCTCCAGGGGCAGCGCGACGATGCGGTCCATCAGGTCGACGAGGACGAGAGCGGTGCGCGCCGGGTCGAGCGCCAGGGGTGCGGTCATGACGGAACGTTAGCCGTCATCAGCCGTCCGTACCGGAAATCCGGATCAACAGGCCCGTGAACTGGTCGCGTTCGGCAGCCGACGACACCGGTGACCGGGTCCCGGGCCGGCCTCGGAGCGGCCGCCCCTCGCCGGCCGGTCAGCGGCCGGCGGTCCCGGTGCTGACGGCCGACCGTGACTTGGCCGCGGGGGCGGCCGGGGGCACGGGGTCCTCCTGGGCCTCCGGGTCGTGGGCGCGGCGCTTGGCGATGACCGCGCACACCATGAGCTGCATCTGGTGGAAGAGCATCAGCGGCAGCACGGCCAGCGAGGCGTGGGCGCCGAACAGGACGCTGGCCATGGGCAGTCCGGAGGCGAGGGACTTCTTCGACCCGGCGAACTGGATGGCGATGCGGTCGCCGCGGCCGAAGCCCAGCGCCTTGGCGCCGTACCAGGTCAGGACGAGCATCACGGCGAGCAGCACCGCCTCGACGGCGAGGAGTCCGGCCAGCCGGACGGCGCTGACCTGGTGCCAGATGCCCCGGACCATGCCCTCGCTGAACGCGGTGTAGACGACGAGCAGGATCGAGCCGCGGTCGACCAGGCCGAGGATCCTCTTGTGCCGGGCGATGAACTCGCCGATCCAGCGGCGCAGCAGCTGTCCGGCGACGAACGGCACCAGCAGCTGGAGGACGATCTTGACGATCGAGTCGGCGGAGAAGCCGCCCCCGTTGCTGCCGAGCAGCGCGGCGGCCAGCAGCGGGGTGACGACGATGCCGATCAGCGAGGAGAAGGACCCGGCGCAGATCGCGGCGGGCACGTTGCCCCGAGCGATCGAGGTGAAGGCGATCGACGACTGGATGGTCGAGGGCACCAGGGTGAGGAAGAGGAACCCCTGGTAGAGCGGATGGGTGAGCAGCACGGGCACCAGGCCGCGGGCGGCCAGGCCCAGCACCGGGAAGATCACGAAGGTGCAGACCAGGACCGTGACGTGGAGCCGCCAGTGCCGCAGTCCGTCGACGGCCTCGCGGGTGGAGAGCCGGGCGCCGTAGAGGAAGAAGAGAAAGGCGATCGCGGCCGTGGAGGCGCCGGAGGCCACGTCGGCGGCGGTGTCCCGGGCCGGGAGGAGCGCGGCGACGCATACCGTCCCGAGCAACAGCAGGACGTACGGGTCGATCGGCATCCAACTGGGCCAGCTCAGGCGTTTCACGGTGCTCCACTTGCGGGTCGGTCAATGGTGTCGGACCGGCGCGTACGCCGGGCTCTCGCCGGTGGCCGGAAGGGCCCTCTCCATCGTCCTCCTCCGGCAGGTGATCGGGAATCCGGTATACCACTCTGACTGCCATCGCGTTCCGCGATAACATGTTCGAGTGTATGACCCTTCGCAGTTGCGGACCTTCCTCGCGGTGGCCCAGACGCTCAGCTTCACCCAGGCGGCCCGCCGCCTGGGACTGCGCCAGTCGACGGTCAGCCAGCACGTACGCCGTCTGGAGGACGCGGCCGGCCGCCAGCTGTTCTCCCGGGACACCCACTCGGTGGAACTGACCGAGGACGGCGAGGCGATGCTGGGTTTCGCCCGCCGGATCCTGGAGGTGCACGAGCAGGCGGCGGCCTTCTTCACCGGAACCAGGGTGCGCGGCCGGCTCCGGTTCGGCGCGTCGGAGGACTTCGTCCTCACCCGGCTGCCGGAGATCCTGGAGGGCTTCCGCTCCGACCACCCCGAGGTCGACCTGGAGCTGACGGTGGAGCTGTCGGGCACCCTGCACGAGCAGCTGGCCGCCGGGAAGCTGGACCTGGTGCTGGCGAAGCGGCGCGCGGAGGATCCGCTGGGCGAGCTGGTCTGGCACGACGACCTGGTGTGGATCGGTGCGGAGCGGATCCGTCTGGACCCCGACCGCCCGGTCCCGCTGATCGTCTATCCCCCGCCGGGCATCACCCGCGCCCTGGCCCTGGAGGCGCTGGAACGCCAGGGCCGCGAGTGGCGCATCGTCTGCACCAGCGGCAGTCTCAACGGCCTGATCGCGGCGGCGCGGGCGGGCCTGGGCGTGATGGCCCATTCCAAGGGCCTGGTCCCGCCGGGGCTGTTCCGCGTCCCGGACCGGGCGGACCTGCCGGAGCTGGGCAAGATCGACTTCGTACTGGTGCACGGCCACCGGCGCTCACCGGCGCAGTCGGCGGCGGACGCGCTGGCGGCGGCGATCCTCCGGGGCGGGGAGCGCCTGCACCGAAGGAGCTGACCGTCACAGCGCGGCCTCGGCGACGCGCGCCTCACCACACCTCCTGATACGTCAGCTGCTTCACCGTGCGCAGGAACGGCGTGGCCTCCACGTGCTGCACTCCCTCCAGCCGTCCGAGCGGCCCGCTCAGGTAGGCGTAGAGACCGGCCGTGTTCCGCATCACCGCGGTGACGACGATGTGCGAGGGGCCGGCGGTGGCCGCCGCGAACGCCACCTCGTCGTGCTCCGCGAGGGCCTCCCCGACGGAGTGCATCGCGGACGGCGCGGTGGTGATCCACAGCACCGCGGCCATGCCGTACCCGAGGACCTCGGAGCGGTACTCGACGTCGATGTACACCGCCCCGGAGGCGATCAGTGCGGCCAGCCGGCGCTTCACCGCCGACTCGGACCGGCCGGTCGCCCGCTGCAGCTCCGGGTAGGTCGCCCGGCCGTCCCGTTCCAGCGCGGCGAGCAGCGGCGCGTCCTCGGGGTCCAGGCGGGCCGGCCCGTCGCCCCCGGTCACCGGCGGGCGCAGAGCGGCGACCTGGTCGTCCGACAGCGCCCGGAACTTCCGCATCCACCCGGACGGCCCCCCGTAGAAGCGGTGCAGGAGCTGCTGGGCACGGATCTCCACCACGCTGGGGGTGCGCGGCAGTTTGCCGAGCAGCAGGTCGTCGTGGTCCCCGGGGTGGCGCGGCCGGGTCATGCAGGCGATCTCGGTGCCGCCGGAGGCCAGCCCGATCCAGGCGGTGTCGGGGCGTTTGGCGAGGGCGTCGGCGATGACGGTGGCGCCGTCGGGCGCGCAGCGCAGCCGGAGCATCCACTGGTCCTGGCCGAGCCGTTCGGCGTCCCGGACCGCGACCACCCGCAGTCCGGCCTCGGCGCACAGTCGGCGGTAGCGGCGGGCGATCGTCTGGTCGGAGACGCCGAGCACCGCCCCGATCCGGCTGAAGGAGGCCCGGCCGTCGACCTCCAGCGCACTGAGCAGCCGCAGGTCCAGCTCGTCGAACGTGTCGGATTCCAGTGCCAGCACGGCCTCTCCCCTCGGATTCCGCCGATCAAGCTTGTTCCACCGCCCTGATCGGCCGGAGTGGCCCCATGGTACGGAGTGACAGCAGGCCGTTGGGCCGACCGTTCTGCCGAGGAGTGAAGAGATGCGCAGGTGGGGGCCGCTGACCGCGGTGTGTCTGGGAACGTTCATGTTGTTGCTCGACGTGACGATCGTGGTGGTGGCGCTGCCGGACATGGCGGCGGCACTGCACGCGTCCCTGAGCGATCTGCAGTGGGTGGTGGACGGCTACGCCCTGGCGCTGGCCGCGCTGCTGCTGGGGGCGGGGGCGGCGGCCGACATCCTCGGCCGGCGCCGGGTGCATGTGGCCGGTGTCGTGCTGTTCGCCGCCGCGAGCCTGCTGTGCGGGCTGGCGCCGGGGCCGGGGACGCTGGTGGCGGCACGGGCCGTGCAGGGAGTGGGCGCGGCCGCGATGTTCGCGACGACGCTGCCGCTGCTCGGCTCGGTCTACCAGGGGCGGCAGCGGTCGGCGGCGCTCGGCGTGTGGGGCGCGGTGAGCGGCGGGGCCGCGGCGGTCGGGCCTGTGGTCGGCGGGCTGCTGACGGCGGGGCCCGGCTGGCGGTGGATCTTCCTGGTGAACCTGCCGGTCAGTGTGGTGGCGGTGTGGCTGACGCTGCGGGTCGTACCGGAGTCGCGGGGTCCGCGGGGGATGCGCGTGGACTGGGCGGGTACGGTCGCGTTCGCGCTGTTCGCCGGTGGCGTGACCTACGGGGTCGTACGGGCCGGGGAGGACGGCTGGACGGCGCCGGCGGCGCTCGGCGCGTTCGCCGCGGCGGCCCTCGGGCTACTGGTGTTCGTGCTGGTGGAACGGCGGGCCGCGCATCCGCTCCTTGAGCTGTCGCTGCTGCGCGGCCGGTCGTTCACCGGGGTGATGGTGGGCGCGTTCGCGTTCAGCGGGGTCGCCTTCGGCGCGCTGCCGTACGTGTCGATCTGGATGCAGACCCTGCTCGGGATGACCCCGGTGCGGGGCGGGCTGACGCTGCTGCCGATGACGGTGGCGGCGATGGTGGTCGCGGTGCTGGTGGGACGGCTGCTGCACGGGGCGCCGGCCCGGCTGACGGTCGGCGGCGGGCTGCTGCTGATCGGCGCGGGCGACCTCTGCCAGGCGGTGCTGGGCGCGGGCTCCTCCTGGACGGCGCTGATACCCGGGTTCGTGCTGGTGGGCGTCGGCACCGGGCTCGTGTCGCCGACGGTCGCGGGCGCGGCGCTGGCCGCGGTGCCGCCCGAGCGGGCCGGGATGGCGGGCGGTGCGGTGAACACGGTCCGGCAGCTGGGGTACGCGCTCGGGGTCGCCGTCTCCGGGACCGTGGTGACCTCCAGGATGACCGCCACCCTCCCGCACGACGCGGCGCACACACTGGCGGGCGGCGGCGCCGGAGCACTGCGGGGCACCTTCGCCGAGCACACCCTGCGCACGGCCTTCGCCTCGGGGCTGAACGGTGCCCTGATGGTGCTGGGGGGCGCCGCCGTGGTGGCGGGCGCACTGGTCCTGGTGCTGGTGCGGGCCCCGCGCGCGGACGGCCCGGTGACGGAATCGGCCCCGGCGGCGCAGTCCTCTCAGGGCCCGGCACTGCCGCGGGCCTGACCGGCCGGTAACCGGCCGGGGGCGGTAATCGGGTCGTACAGATTCAGTGGAGATTACGGAGGCGGAACTTACTGAACCGTAAGGATTCTGTCCGACCCTTCCCCATGTGAGTGTATTTTGCAGGCCCTGGCGGGAGCATACGAGAGCAATGCTCGTTTTCGCACCCCCTCCCGAACGGTCTGCCGGTGGGGTAGCTTTCACGGCGCTGTGCGGAGAGTGACTGGGGAGCGAGAAGCGGGAGCGGGGTTTGCGCGAGTTCACCAACCCGCCGTTGGCGTCGGCACCGCCGGTCGGCGGTCTGGCCGACTGTGTGTTCGAGCATGCCCTGACGGACCCGCTGCACATCGCCCTGGGCCGCAAGGACGACCTCGGCCAGTGGCGTGACGTGACCTCCGCCGAGTTCCGTGACGAGGTCCTGGCCCTCGCCAAGGGCCTGCTGGCGCGCGGCATCCGGTTCGGCGACCGGGTCGCGATCATGTCCCGCACGCGCTACGAGTGGACCCTGTTCGACTTCGCCCTGTGGACGATCGGTGCCCAGGTGGTGCCGGTCTACCCCACGTCGTCGGCCGAACAGTGCTTCTGGATGCTCTACGACGCCGAGTGCACGGCCGCGATCGTGGAGCACGAGGACCACGCGATGACGATCGCCACCGTCATCGACCGGCTGCCGCAGCTGCGCCAGCTGTGGCAGCTGGACTCCGGCGCGGTGCAGGAGCTGTACGACGCGGGCGCGCACCTGGAGGACGAGGTCGTGCACCGGCACCGGCAGGCGGTCACCCCGGACTCGGTCGCCACGATCATCTACACCTCGGGCACCACCGGCCGCCCGAAGGGCTGTGTGCTCTCGCACGGCAACTTCATGTTCGAGGCGGACACGGTCGTCGGCCGCTGGGAGTCGGTGTTCCGCGCGAAGAAGGGCGAGGAGGTCTCCACCCTGCTCTTCCTGCCGCTCGCGCACGTCTTCGGCCGCATGGTGGAGGTCGCCGCCATCCGGCACGGCGTCCGCTTCGGCCATCAGCCGCAGCTGAACGCGGCGGCGCTGCTGCCCGATCTGGCCGCGTTCCGGCCGACGTTCATCCTGGCCGTGCCGTACATCTTCGAGAAGGTGTTCAACGCGGCCCGGCGGAAGGCGGAGAAGGAGGGCAAGGGCGGCCCGTTCGAGAAGGCGGTGGAGCTCGCCGTGAAGTACGCGGACGCCGTCGAGGCGAAGGCATGGGGCACCGGGCCCGGCCCGTCGGCGTCGCTGCGCTTGCAGCACCAGGTCTTCGACAAGCTCGTCTACTCCAAGGTGCGGGCGGCGATGGGCGGCCGGATCCGCAACGCCATGTCCGGCGGCTCGGCCATGGACCGCAGGCTCGGCCTGTTCTTCGCCGGCGCTGGCGTGCAGATCTACGAGGGTTACGGCCTGACCGAGTCGACGGCGGCCGCCACCGCCAACCCGCCCGAGCACACCCGCTACGGCACGGTCGGCCAGGCCGTCCCGGGCACCACCGTGCACATCGCGGACGACGGCGAGGTCTGGCTGCACGGCGGCCATGTCTTCCAGGGCTACCTCAACAACCAGAAGGCCACCGACGCCACCCTGCACGACGGCTGGCTGGCCACCGGGGACCTGGGCTCCCTGGACGAGGACGGCTACCTCACCATCACCGGCCGCAAGAAGGAGATCCTGGTGACCTCCGGCGGCAAGAGCGTCTCCCCCGGTGTCCTGGAGGAGCGGGTGCGCGACCATCCGCTGGTCAACCAGTGCATCGTCGTCGGCAACGACCGCCCCTACATCGCGGCCCTGGTCACGCTGGACACCGAGTCCGTCGAGCACTGGCTGCAGATGCGCGGCAAGCCCCGGATGTCCGAGGCCCAGCTGGTGCGCGACGCCGACCTGGAGACCGAGGTGCGGCGCGCGGTGGTGGCCGCCAACACCCTGGTCTCCCAGGCCGAGTCGATCCGTACCTTCCGTATCCTCGCCCAGCCGTTCACCGAGGAACACGGCTTGCTGACCCCGTCGTTGAAACTGAAGCGCAAGGCGATCGAGAACGCCTACGCCAACGAGGTAGAGGCCCTCTACCGGGCCTGACGGCCCGTCACTTGAGCTGGATCCGGAAGACCTTGTCGGATCCGTCGGGCTCGTTGCCGTTGTTGTCGCAGTTGGTGGTGGACAGCCACAGCTGGTCGGCGCCCGGCACCTTGGTCACGGTCCGCAGGCGACCGTACGTGCCCACGTAGTACGCCGTCGGCGTGCCGACGCTCTCGGCGTTGCCGTTGATCGGGATGCGCCAGAGCCGTTCGCCGCGCAGGGACGCCATGTAGACGACGTTGCGGACGATGGCGATACCGCTCGGCGAGGCCTCCGAGACGTTCCAAGTGGCCTTCGGGTTGGTCATCCCCGCGACCGAGCAGGTGCCCTCGCAGGTGGGCCAGCCGTAGTCGGCGCCCGGCTTGATCAGGTTCAGCTCGTCCTTGGAGTTGTTGCCGAACTCGGCCTCCCACAGCCGCCCGTCGCGGTCGAAGGCGAGGCCCTGCGGGTTGCGGTGGCCGAGGCTGTAGACGTAGTTCCCGAACGGGTTGCCCGGGGCCGGCTTGCCATCCGTCGTCGTCCGCAGGATCTTGCCGTTCAGGGAGTTCTTGTCCTGGGCGAGATCGGGTGTCTGGGCCTCACCGGTGGAGACGTAGAGATAGCCGTCGGGGCCGAAGAGGAGCCGTCCGCCGTCGTGATAGCGGTTCTTCTTGATGCCCTGGAGCAGCACCTTGTAGTCGCTGAGCCTGCTGCCGTCGTAGGTCATGCGCACGACCCGGTTGCCCTCGGACGCGGTGTGCATGAAGTAGACGTAGTGGTTCGTCTCCCACTTGGGGTCGACCGCGACCCCGAGCAGACCGCCCTCGCCGTTGGTGGTGACGGCGTTCGGGACGGTCCCCACCTGGGTCTTCGTACCGTCCTTGGCCACCTTCCGGACCCGGAAGTCGTCCCGCTCGGTGACCAGGGCGGTCTTGCCGTCGGGCATCCAGTAGGTGCCCCAGGGGATCGTCCAGCCGGAGGAAAGGGTGGCGACGGAGGAGGGGACACCGCCGCCGGTGGTGCAGGCCTTGGTGGTGAAGGTGACGCTGTTGCTCGGCTCGGAGACGTTGCCTGCCGCGTCCCGGGCGACGACGTCCAGGGTGTAGGGGCTGTCGCAGGCGAGGCTGGTGAGGGTGCTGGTCGTGGCGCCGGTGACCGTCCGGTAGACCGCCGACCCGCTGCGGATGTGGTACGCGGTCACCGCCCGGTCGTCGGTGGACGCGCCCCAGGTGAGGTCGACGGTGTTCGCCGTGACGCCGGCCGCGGACAGCGTGCCGGGTTCGGTGGGCGAGGTGGTGTCGGAACTCGGCTTCGTCGTGCAGTCGGCCACCGGGCTGGCCGGCGAGGTGTTCCCCGCCGCGTCGCGGGCGATGACGGTGAGGTCGTAGGTGGTGTTCGGGGCAAGCCCGGTCAACACCTTCGACGTCGAACTCCCGGGCACCTCGACGAACTTGTTGCCGTGTTCGTTGAGGTCGTACGCCGTGACGCCCACGTTGTCGGTGGCCGCGCCCCAGCGGAGGGTGAGCCCGACCTCCCCGATGTCGGAGCAGGACGGCCGGCCGGGGCGGGTGGGGGCCTGGGTGTCGACGGCCGTGTCGAGGCCGACCGCGACCACCGTGCCCGGCAGCAGGGCGACGAGCACTGTGGAAAGGGCCAGAGGCAGGGCACGGGCCAGCAGGTTCTCTGGTCTCATGACGGTCCTCGGTAGACGGCGGCGGCCGTGGCGGTCCGCCGGAGGGGTACGGCACGGTGGTCTGGTGCGTGGCGGCAGGCCGGGTCGGTGTTGCGGGCGTCTCCGGTGAGCGCGTACGCCTGGCAGCGGCAGCCGCCGAAGTCGGCGGTACGCAGGGCGCAGCCGCGGCACGGCTCGCGCATCCAGGACTCGCCCCGGTAGGCGTTGAATGCCTTCGACTCCCGCCAGATCCAGGCGAGTTCATGCTCCCGGACGTTCGGCAGGTCCAGGCCGGGCAGGGCGGCCGCGGCCGGGCAGGGCAGGACCGTGCCGTCCGGCGCCACGGTGAGCGAGATCCGGCCCCAGCCGCCCATGCAGGGCTTCGCCGTGCCGCCCGCCAGATCGGGGGCGACCCAGACCAGCTCGGGTTCGTCCAGGCGTCGGTGTCGGCGTCGGCGAAGGACCGTCTCCCGGGCCCGCTCGACCTGGCCGGGGAGCGGGAGCAGGGCGGCGCGGTTGCGGGCCGCCCAGCCGTGGTACTGGGTGTTGGCCAGCTCGATCCGGTCCGCGCCCCAGGCCACAGCGAGCGCGATCAGGTCCTCGACGGCGTCCAGGTTGCCCCGGTGCAGGACGACGTTGAGACCGAGGGGCAGGCCCGCCGCCCGGACCAGCCGGGCCGCGCGTTCCTTGGCCGCGAACGAGCGGGCGCCGGCGATGCGTTCGGCGGCCGTCGGCTTCGCGTGCTGCACGGACAGCTGCACACTGCGCAGCCCGGCGCCGGCCAGCCCAGCCAGCCGCCGTTCGCTCAGCCCGACCCCGCTGGTGACGAGCTGGGTGTAGAGGCCGGCGGTGTCGGCGGCGGCGACCAGGTCGGGCAGATCCCGCCTGAGCAGCGGCTCACCGCCGGACAGATGGGTCTGCACCACGCCCAGCTCACCTGCCTGCCGAAACACCTCCGCCCACCGCGCGGCCCTCAGCTCAGCTGACCGACCGATCAGTTGGACCGGGTTGGAGCAGTACCCGCAGCGCAAGGGACAGGCGTGAGTGAGTTCGGCGAGCAACGCCCAGGGCGGGGCGACGGGGGTCGGTTCGGCCGGTCCTTCGCCGGATTCGACGGGGGTGGGCGAGCCCAGCACTCCAGCCGGCTCGACGGGAGCCGGTGAAGCCCGGCCCCCAGCCGGCCGGGCGGTGTTCGTCACGGGCGGGTCCTTGTCCGGGCGTGCCGTGGTCATTTCAGCCACCCCTCTCTCCGTAGCGCCGTGAGGAACTCGGGGACTTCGGTGGCGATCGGGGCGTTCGGGAACGCCCTGGAGAGTTCGGTGACGATCTCCGCCACCGCCCGACTGCCGTCGCACAGGCGCAGCACCCCGCCCGCCTGGCCGTGCAGTACAACCACCCGCTCGGGCAGCAGCAACAGATCGGTCCCGCGCACCCGGTCGTGGCGCAGCACGACCGCGCGGGCCAGTTCGGGTCGCCAGGTCATGACCCGCCCCAACCCCCGGTGTCCCCACGGTCCACGGCGTCGAGCAGCGCCCACAGCACCTCGCACTTGTAGGCGAGCGCGGCGACGGCGCGCTGCTGCTGCTCTCTGGTGCGGGCCCAGCCCAGCACCAGGGCGAGCGCCTCCTCGCCGTCCAGGGTGCCCTGGTCGACACGGGTCCGGAAGTAGGCGAGTCCGGCCGGGTCGATCCACGGGTAGTGGCGTTCGAACGCGATGATACGGGTGCGCATCAGGCCGGGCGCGGACAGTTCCGTGAGTGAGGCGGCGACCGCGTCCAGCGCGGGGCGCACCCGGCAGAAGGTGACGTACCCCTCGACCGCGAAGCGCACCCCGGGCAACACCCGGGAGTTGTCCCACACCTGGTCGCGGGTGAGGCCGGCTGCCTCGCCGAGGCGCAGCCAGCGTTCGATACCGCCCTCGCCCTCCGCGGTGCCGTCGTGGTCGCGGATGCGGCGCAGCCATGAGCGGCGCAACGCCGGCCGGTCCAGTTTGGCGAGGATCAGGGCGTCCTTGACGGGGAGGTGCCGCTGGTAGTGGAAGCGGTTGGTGATCCAGCGGCGCAGTTCGGTCGGGGTCAGTTCGCCCCGGTGCATGCGCTGGTTGAAGGGGTGCCGGTCGTGGTAGCGGTCGGCGGTGACGGCGCGCAGCCGTTCGGTGAACTCCGTGACCGGCCAGGGGCCGGCGGCCGTCCCGGCGTGGACGCTCATGGCAGTCATGGTGCGGGTCAGCGGTCGCCGAGGGCGTAGCCGGTCACTTCCAGGGCAGTCTCCACGACCTGATAACCGGGGCTTCGCCAGACCTCTTCATCGGATGTCTGCAGAATGGTGGGTTCCGCCTGGCCGTCTTCGGGTGTCGTCTCGTCCATGGGTGCACACCTGGATTCCTGAGGTTGGGGGGTCTCAGAGCACAGACGGGGAGTCACGTTCACAGGGATCTGCCGGGAAACCCACAGGATGGTTCACATCCCTGTACCAGGTTCAGCGATACGTCCGATGATGCGAACCAGAGTCTCGGCAGAAACGGGCCGCGGTCAATGTTACGGGCCCTTGAGGTCGGATGCATTTCCGGCCAATCTCCGTCCCGGGAAGCCGGCGCACCGCTCGGTTCCGGCGGATTCCGGGCTCAGGAATGCATCACGGCCGGTGATCGTTGACGATGGGGGTACCACCTGTCGACAACCTAAGGATCGAGAGCTCGTGAGCAGCAAGGTCCCCCCGAAAATCCTCAACAACGGCGTCGAGATGCCCCAGCTGGGCTTCGGTGTGTGGCAGGTGCCGGACGACGAGGCCGAGCGGGCCGTCGCCACGGCACTGGAGGCCGGGTACCGCAGCATCGACACAGCGGCGATCTACGGCAACGAAGAGGGCACCGGCAAGGCCATCGCCGTCTCCGGTGTGCCTCGCGAGGACATCTTCGTCACCACCAAGCTCTGGAACGCCGACCACGGGTACGACGCCACGCTGCGCGCCTTCGACGCGTCGCTGGCGAAGCTGGGTCTGGACTACCTGGACCTGTACCTCATCCACTGGCCGCTGCCGGCCCGCGGCAAGTACATCGACTCCTACAAGGCGTTCGAGCAGCTGCTGACCGACGGCCTCGTCAAGGCGATCGGCGTCTCCAACTTCCTCCCGGAGCACCTGGAGCGGCTGATCGAGGAGACGTCGGTCATCCCCGCGGTCAACCAGATCGAACTGCACCCGCATCTGCAGCAGCGCGCCGCCCGGGAGTTCCATGCCGAGCAGGGCATCGCCACCGAGGCCTGGTCCCCGCTCGGCCAGGGCAAGGGCCTGCTGGAGGTGCCGGCGATCGTCGCCATCGCGCAGAAGCACAACCGCACCCCGGCCCAGGTCGTGCTGCGCTGGCACATCCAGCTGGGCAACGTGGTGATCCCGAAGTCGGTCACGCCGTCCCGGATCAAGGAGAACATCGAGGTGTTCGACTTCAGCCTGGACACCGAGGACCTCGCGGCGATCAGCGCACTCAACGAGGACCGCCGCATCGGCCCGGACCCGGCCACCTTCGACATGGGCTGAGCCCGCATGGGCCGAGCAGCCGACACGGGCTGAGCAGCGGCCCGGTGCACATCGGCCGTTCCGCCGTGAACACGGCGGAACGGCCGCTCGCGTTCCCCGACTCCCGTGCGGGGCGCGTCAGTCGGAGTGCACGTCCGCGTGGACGACCTCGAACTCCTCCAGGGCGACCACGGTCACATGCGCCTTGGCGACGTCCTGGCGCCGGGCGGCCGCCTGGCCGCCGCGGGACGCGGCCATCGAGGCGCGGTCGACGAAGAGCACACCGACCGTGCCCCGGCCCAGCTGCCGGTCGACGAGCAGGGCACACCGCGCGAAGCCGGGCAGCGTGTCCAGGCGGGGTATGCCCGAGGACCGGAATGTCTCGATGAACAGGTCCGTGTCGGCCGGGTCGAACTCCACCCGGGTCATCCGCACCCCGCCGCCCACCCTCGGCAGCTGCACCGTGTGGAGGACGCCCACCTCGTAGTTCTCGACGGCGACGGTGCCCGCGAACGGCTCCAGCATCGGCCCGCGCCGCTCGCGCATCACCTGGTCGCTGTTGCGCCGGGCCTCCTCGGAACCCCACCAGCTCACCGCGAGCAGTTTGCCCAGCTCCCGGTCGACGAAGACGCCCGAGCCCCGGTACTCGGGACGTTCCTCCAGCAGACTGCGCCCTTCGCTGTTCAGCGCCCGGATGGCGGACTCGATCTGCGCCGGATCGCCGGTGGCGTACACCGTGCGTACGAACATGACCCCTCGCCTCCCAGGAGCCACCGGAGCCACCGCACAACCGCCGCACGGCTCCTGCATAAATGTTCGGAATGTCCTGCCCCACCAGTGTTCCCCGGGCTCCATATCGCCGCAATGCATGACAATTCTCCGAGTTCACACCCAGGGGTTGACGCGGACATGCAGCCGGGGCCACCTTGTACGGCACCCGGTCAGGAAACTTTCCTAACAGAAGGGGACCCCCCACAGTGCGCATCCGAACACTGACCCTCGCCGCGGCCTCCGGGGCCGCACTGCTGGCCGCCGGAGTGCTTCCCGCGAGCGCGTCCGGCACCACCGTCCCGAAGTCCGCCCAGGAGGGCTCGGTCAGCGCGGCCGACCTGCTCGCCAAGGTGACCTCCTGCTCCCAGATCTCCAGCGGCAAGTACAAGACCGACGACGAGACCTCGGCCACGATCCCCGTGTGCGGCAAGAACGGCGCGGTGTTCTGGAAGTCCGACATGGACATCGACTGCGACGGCCAGCGCACCACCAACTGCAACGAGGACCGCGACCCCTGGTACCAGGACGACACCGCGTTCCACCAGTCCGACGGCAAGCCGCTCAAGGCCGAGTCGCTGCCGTACGTCGTGGTCCCCAGTTCCAGCAGCATCTGGAACTACTCCAGCGCCGGCATCAAGGGCGGCGGCGTGGTCGCCGTCATCTACAACAACAAGGTCGAGTACGCGGTGGTCGGCGACACCGGCCCCACGAAGATCATCGGCGAGGCGTCGTACGCCACCGCCAAGGCGCTCGGCATCGACCCCGACCCGGAGACCGGCGGTGCCGACTCCGGCGTCACCTACATACTCTTCAAGAACTCCACGGTCTCCCCCATCGAGAGCCACAGCGCGGCGGTGTCCCTCGGCGACCAGCTGGCGAAGCAGTTCCTCGCCAATAACTGAACCGGGGCGGGCGGCCCGGTACCACGCGGTACCGGGCCGTCGGGCATATCAGTTGGGCTGCCCGAGCGGACGTACGACGAGGGTGTTGACGTCCACGCCGGCCGGCTGCCGGATCGCCCACACCACCGAGTCGGCGATCTGGTCGGCGGTCAGCAGCAGGCCGGGCGGCAGGCTGCCGTTGGCGTCCCAGAACGGGGTCTCCACCCGGCCCGGCGCGACCAGCGTGACGCCGATGCCGAACTCGGTGACCTGGCGGCGGGTGTTCTCCGCGAGCCCGGTGACCGCCCTCCCCCACTCTCGAATTCACTCGAGCGGGGGGACCCCCATGGTCGCGCCGTACAGGTTGCCGGGCGTGTTCACGAACCCGGCGACGCTGCCGACCAGGACGATCCGCCCCCGGCTCGCCTTCAGGGCGTCGACGGAGGCGCGGATCAGCAGGGCGGGGCCGAGGACGTTGGTGAGCACCATCTCGGCCCAGCCCGCCGGGTCACCGTCGGCGACGGTGTCGTGGGTGGCGAAACCGGCGTTGGCGACGACGGTGTCGAGCCGGCCGTACGCCTTGAGCGTGCTGTCGACCGCCGCCTGCACGTCGGCGTACTCGGCAGTGTCGCCCACGATGGTCAACAGGCCGTCCGGGTCGCCGAGTTCGCGGGCGAAGGCGCGCAGCCGCTGCTCGCTCCGGCCGGTGACGGCCACCCGGTGGCCGGCGTCCAGCAGTTGGCGCCCGACGGCGGCGCCGATGCCGCTGCCGCCGCCGGTGATGAGCGCGACCGGAGAGTCGTTCATGGTTTCCCCCTGTGGTTGGCGATCGACCGGAGTCCATCACTTCGAGCGCTCTCGATGTCAACCACCGCAGGCGGCGCGGTACGGCACGGAGGGCAGGTACCGCACCAGGGCGAGGTACCGCTCGTCCGGGCTCGGCAGGGGCAGCGGGCCGTCGTCCTCGCCCTGGGCGTACCGGTGGAACGGGCGTTGCCGGTCCGCGTCGTCGGTGCCGACGGTGTCGGCGGTGTCGGCCGTGTCCCACAGGTCCAGGGTCGCCCGGTCGCTTCCCGGGTCGTGGGCGAGGCGTCGTACCAGGAAGGTGTGTCCGTTCGGCCCGAACACCCAGTCGGCGTCCCGCCAGGGGCCGGTCGCCAGCCGCCGGGTGCGGCCGTCGGCGAGCGAGCGGATCACCGTGCCGGTGCCGCCGGGCGCCCGGGAGGCGATCAGCCGGCCGTCGTCGCTGACCGCGATCACCCCGGCGGACAGGCCGGGTCGGCTGAGGGAGTGGATGCGCCGGTGGGAGCGGACGTCCCACTGCACGGCGCGGTCGCGTGCCACCGCCGTCAGGATCCGCCCGTCCGTGCTGAGCCACACGGGTGCGTTCAGGGCCCGGCCGCCCTCCTCGGGCTGGACGAACAGGTCCTGTTCGCTCTGCGCGGCCGCCGTGCGCAGCGTCTGCCGGGTCTCCGGAAGGTCGGCGGTACGCCAGGCGGCCAGGGCCAGGCGCATCGCGGTGCGCGGCTCGGCGGTACGCAGGCTGTCGGCGAGGGCGGCCACCCGGCGGGCCTCGGCCTGATCCCGCTGCCGTGCGCTCACCGCGCTCTGCCGCCAGGCGACGGCGCCCGCGGTCAGGGCCAGACACAGCAGGACGGCGAGCGCACCGGTCAGCGCCCTCAGCCGGCGCCCGGCCCGCACGGCGGCCCGCCGCCCGCGTTCGTACGACTCGACGCTCGCCGCCAGGAACTCCCGCTCCAGCAGGCTCAACTCCCCTCGGTAGGGCCCCTCTTCGGCGAAGGCCTCCCGCGCTTCGGTCAGGCGGGCGCCCCGGTACAGCGCCCCCGCGTCCCCCTCCAGCCCGGCCCAGGCGGCCGCCGCCTCGGTGAGCCGGCGGTGGGCACGCAGGCGTTCGCGGTCGGCGTCGATCCAGCCGCGCAGCCGGGGCCAGGCACCGAGCAGGGCCTCGTGGGCGAGGTCGACGGTGTCGCCGTCGACGGTCAGCAGACGGGCCCTGACCAGGCGTTCGAGGACGCGGGCGGTGGTGGGGCCGGTGCCGAGTTCGGCGCGCTGTGCGGGGCGCCGGGTGTCGCCGGTGCCGTCGCCGGGGGTGACCAGGCGCAGCAGCAGGGCGCGGACGGCGGCCGCCTCGGCGGGGGTGCAGCGGGCGTGGAGTTCCTCGGCCGTGTGGGCGACGGCGCCCCGGACGCCGCCGACCGCCTCGTAGGCGGCGAGGGTCAGGGTCTTGGCGGAGCGCCGGCGCCAGACCTCGCGCAGGGCGTGGGCCATGAGCGGCGGCCCGCCGGGTTCACCGGCGACGTCGGCGACGATCCGGGCGGTCAGGGCACGTTCGACGATGTGCTGCCGGGCGGCCGCGGGCCGGACCACCGCCTCCCGGAGCCGCTGCGGCGCCAACGGGCCGACGAGCAGGGTGGAGTCCCGCAACGCCTCGGCGAGCAGGGGATGTTCGGCGCAGTGCCGGTAGAAGTCGGCGCGTACGGCGAGCAGTACGCGCAGCCGGGGATCCGGGTGCAGCAACCGGCCGATGAACAGCTCGCGTTCGGCCGGGTCGGCGCAGAGCGCGAAAACCTCCTCGAACTGGTCGACGACGAGCAGGGTGTCGCCGGGGGCGTCGTGCGGGGTGAGGAGTGCCGGGTGGATGCGGGCGGGGTGGACGCCCGGGGTGAGGATCCGGATGACGGCGGGTCGCCGCTCCGGGTCCCCGGCCTCCCGCAGGGCGGGGACTAGCCCGGCCCGCAGGAGGGACGACTTGCCGCTTCCCGAGGCGCCGACCACCGCTCCGAAGCGGTTGCGGCGGGCGTGTGCGACCAGTTCGGCGATCAGTTCGTCGCGGCCGTGGAAGTGGTCCCGGTCGCCGGCCTCGAACCGGGCGAGGCCCGGATAGGGACAGGGCTCGTCGTCCTCGGCGAGCCGGGTGCCGGCGGTCTCGGCGGCGGCCGTCCGCCAGCGCCGCTCCCACTCCTCGGGGTCGCCGCCGCACGCGACGACGTAGGCCGTGACCACGGGGAGTGTGGGCAGCCGCTCCCCGGCGGCCACCGCCGAGAGCGTGGGCCCCGAGTAACCGGCCCGCAGCCCCATCGCCCGGTAGGTCGGCGTGCCCGCCTCGTCCCGCAGCTTGCGCAGCTCGAAGGCGAACCGCTCCACCGCCCCCGCCGCCGGATCCAGCGGCTTCTCCCGGCGCCCCATCCACGTCTCCCCCGTCGACAGCAACCCTCCGCAACCTAACCGGGATTGACAGGGGAGCCGGTTCGGGGCCGCCCATCAATCCCCCGGCCGCTGAACTCGCCGGTGCACAAGCCGCCGACCTGCACCGGAGTCCGCCATCGCCACCCTGCACGCCACCCGCACCGCGTCCCCGCCCGTTCCGGCCCGGCCACGGCACCGAACCTTGCCCGCCCTCGCCCCGGTCGTCCTCTCCCTCGCCCTCGGCCTGTGGGGGATCGGACGCGACGGCGCCCTGTGGCGGGACGAGGTGGTCAGCTACGACCTGTCCCGGCGCGAACTCCCGGATCTGACACGGACGTTGGAGCGGGCCGACGCCGTGCACGGCCTCTACTACCTCCTCCTGCACGCCCTGTTCCGGCTCTTCCCCGGGGCCGACCCGCTGCTCGTACTGCGGCTGCCCTCCGTGCTGGCCGTCGCCGTCACGGCCGGCCTGCTCACCCTGCTCGGCGCCCGGTACGCGGGGCCGCGCGCGGGGCTGCTCGCCGGGCTGGTGTTCGCGGTGCTGCCGCCGGTCCAGCGCTACGCGCAGGAGGGCAGGTCGTACGCGCTGGTCTGCGCCCTCGTCGTCTGGGCGACGTGTCTGCTGGTCCGGGCCGTGGACACCGGCACCGCCCGGGCCTGGGCCGGCTACGGCGCCGTGCTGCTGACTGCCTGTCTGCTGCACGAGTTCGCGGTACTGGTACTCGCCGCGCACGCCGTGGCCGTACCCCGCGAGGCCCGGCGCGCGTGGCTGAGGACGGTGTGCCCGGTCGTCGCCGCGCTGGCACCCCTCGCCGTCCTGAGCATGCGGCAGTCGGCGCAGGTGGCGTGGATCGGCGGGCTCGGGGCCGGGGCGCTGCTGGGCTTCGGCGGGGTCGCGCTGCTCGGGTGCGCCTGCGCGACGGTGCTGCCGAGGGCGCTGGTCCGGCTCGCCCTGCCGCTCACCGTGCTGCCCGCCGGGCTGCTGATGCTGGTGTCGCTGGCCAAGCCCTTGTACGTCGACCGGTACGTCCTCTACGGCCAGGCGGGCACCGCACTGCTGGTCGGTGCCGCCCTGGACCGGCTGATCCGGGCCGGCGGTCCGCGCCGGGCGGCCGCGCTGCTCGCCGCGGGCGCGGCCGTCGCCGCACTGCTCCCGTCACCGCGTACCTGCGCACCCCGGGCAGCCGCCTGGACGACGTCACCGCCATCGGCGCGGCCGTACGTACGGCGGGCACGGGCGCCGACGGGATCCTCTACCTGCCGGCCCGCCGCCGGGTCTGGTCGCTCGCCGACCCGGGCACCGTGCGGGGGCTGCGCGACCTCGCCCTGGACCGCACCCCCGCGGCCTCCGGAACGCTGTACGACACGGAGGCCGGGCCGTCCGTGATCCGGGCCCGGCTGCTCACCGCGCACCGCGTCGTCGTACTGCGGGATCCGGTGGGACAGCCGCCGGACACCGCGCCCGGTGAGGTCATGAAGCGCAGGACGCTCGCCGAGCGGTTCGAGGAGTGCGGGACGCGGACGGTGCGGGGAGCGCGGGTGAGCGTGTACGCGCTCCGCTGCTAGACGGGCCGTACGGCGGTGTGCACCGTCCGGGCGCCGAGGACGAACACGTCGGACCTGCGGTGCACGCTCGCCGGGTCGGCCGGGTCGAGGAGGCGGTCCAGGGTGGTGCGGTCGTCGGCGTCGAGCCCCTCGCCGACGGTGTCGCGCAGCCGGGAGAGGATCTCGGTCACGTAGGCGCGGGCCCGGTCGGAGGCCGGGGCGGGCAGGTCGATGAGGAAGCTGCGGCTGCGGGCGTACTTGAGCCCGGCGGAGCCGAGCAGCGCGGGCCAGTCCTCGGCCTCGGCGACGGCTCCGGGCAGGTCGGTGCGCATCTGTGCGAACCACTCCTCCTGCAGCGCGTCCAGCCGTGCCTGGAGCCCGGCCCGGCCGATGCCGAGGTCACGGGGCAGGAAGCGGCTGGGCAGGCCGCCTTCGAGGATGGCCAGGGTGCCGCCCGGGGCCAGCCGCTCGCCGAAGGCGGTGAGCGCGGCCCGCTGGTCACCGAGGTGGTGCAGGCTGTGCCCCGCCCACAGGAGGTCCGCCGGGTAGTCCAGCCTGTCCAGGACGCCCGGCAGTTCACCGGCGAGGACGCCGAACCGGTCCCCCACGCCGAGTCGCTCGGCGCGGGCCGTGGCCCGGTCGAGGAGCGGTTCGCTGCCGTCCACGGCCAGCACCCGCGCACCCGGGAAGGCCTCGGCGAACAGACACGACACCACACCGGGCCCGCTGCCCACGTCGACGATCAGCCCCGGCTCGGTGACCTCCTTGCCGAGCCAGCCCAGGGCGTGCTCGTAGAGCGGGGCGAACAGCTCCGCCTGCGACTCCAGGTGCGGGGCCATCTCGGCCCAGTCGATGTCGGTGTGCGCGTGGGGATGGGTGTGGGTGTCGGTGTGCTGGTGGTGGTGATCGTGCGCCATGGGAGCAGCCTCTCGTCCGGGTGCCGCCAGGGTGCGCCGACGCACCGCCCGCGGGCCAGTCCTGTTGCCGGTGCGGCAAAAAACAGGATGCGGACGGCAAGACCGGCGGGCCACGATGGCCGGATGGACGACGAGTTGGTGGAGCGCTTCCTGACCGACGGCTTCGTGAAGATCGAGGGTGCCGTCGCGCCCCGTGTCGCCGAGGGCTGCGCCCGGCGGCTGTGGCGGGAGACGGGATACGACCCCGAGGACCCGGGCACCTGGAAGGACCCGGTGGTCTGGGTGGGCGGCCTGGCCGACGGCCCCTTCGCCGCCGCCCCCAACTCCCTTGCGCTGCACGAGGCGTTCGACCTGCTGGTCGGTGAGCGGCGCTGGGATCCGCGCTATTCGCTGGGCGCCTTCCCGCTCAGGTTCCCGCACCGGGAGGAGCCGGACGACGCGGGCTGGCACATCGACACGAGTTTCCAGCCGGAGGGCGCCACCGACTGGTACGCCAACGTGTGGTCCAGGGAGCGCGCCCTGCTGATGCTGTTCCTGTTCAGCGAGGTGACCGAGGCGGACGCCCCGACCCGCATCCGGGTCGGCTCGCACCTGGACGTGCCCCGGATCCTGGAGCCGTACGGCGCGGAGGGTGCCACGCTGCAGGAGCTCGGCCCGCTGGTGGCGGCGGCCTCCGCGCACCGCCCGGTCGCCCTCGCCACCGGCCGGCCGGGCGACGTCTACCTGTGCCACCCGTTCCTGGTCCACGCGGCCCAGCCGAACCACGGCACCCGTCCGCGCTTCCTGGCCCAGCCGCCGCTGTACCTGAACGCGCCCCTGGAGCTGGACCGCCCCGACGGGACCTACTCGCCGGTCGAGCTCGCGGTCCGCCGGGGCCTCGCCCTGGACTCTGCTGAGGGCTGACCCCGGCGGACGGTCACCGTCCTACGACAACGGCGGGTACGCGTTCGCCATCAGCTGCTGGAACTGGGCGGAGAACCAGTGCCCGGACAGCGGCGCGTTCGGCAGGGCGCCGGACATGCTGTTGCCGTTGCGGGCGTTGCCCGTGTACGTCGGGTCGCACATCTGGTCGAAGCCCTTGCCCTCGTCGTTCGGGATGGCGGTGCTGGAGCCGTCGGACTCGCCCGGGGGCTTCATCCAGACATAGGCGTCGATCCCGGTGGCCGGACTTGCCTGCGGGCGCTCGCCGAGACCGGCTCCGGACTGGTTGCACCAGTTGCCGACGTGGATCCGGCGGTCGTAGCGGCCGCCGTCGACGTAGGTGTCCACGCTGGTCGTCGCGCCGGGGCCGGCCGGGCGGGCGCTGCCGCCCCAGCCGTTGCGGGAGGTGTCGATCAGCATGCCGATGCCGGAGTTGAAGCCGACCGAGACCAGCTGGGTGCGGAAGGCCTGGGCGAAGGACAGCTCGTCGACGTAGCGGTTCCAGTCGACCCACTTGGACTGGCGCACGGAGGTGCCGTTCACCGTGTCGTTGACGGTGAAGTTGTTCTCCTTCAGGGCGCTGTAGTTGGCCGTGTTGGTGATGAAGCCGGCCACGTCGTCGACGGTCGCGCCCTCGCTGGTGGCCGCCTGCTTGAACAGGGTGGCCGACGGGGCGAAGTTGTCGTCCCAGCCGAGCCAGCCGTGGTGGCCGGCGTCGAGGTAGTTGTAGACGTTCGGGATCGCGCCCAGCTTGGCGAGCGCGTAACCGACGCCCTTCACGTAGTTGCCGTTGCCCAGCATGGTGTTGCAGTTGGCCGTGGCGGTGGCGCGGCTGCCGGTGTTGGTGACCAGGTTGGGCAGTGAGTCGATCTCGATGGTGGTGACGATCCTGAGCGAGGCGTACTTGGGGTCGGCGAGGATCGTCGCGATCGGGTCGATGAACTGCGTCTTGTACTTGTCGATCTCCGTCGGCCCGAGTTCGCCGTTGGAGGCGAGGGCCGCGCAGTCCCGTCCGGGCAGGTCGTAGACGACCAGCTGGACGACCTCCTCGCCGCTGCCCTTCTGGGCGAGGGCGGCGTCCAGGTGGGCGCGCAGGCCCATGCCCCCGTTCACGCCCGCGATGGCGGCGATGCGGTCCAGCCAGACGCCGGTGGGCTGGTTGGAGATCCGGCTGCCACCGGTCTCGGCGGCGGCCTTCGCGGACCACTCGGGGTTCACGTACACCTTGGCGCCGGTGTAGGGGTTGTCGACGCGGGTCCCGGAGCCGCCCCCGTTGTCCCCGCCACCGCCGCTGCCGTCGTCGACGTTGCAGGTGACGCCGTCGAGGGTGAAGGCGGTCGGGAGCGCGTTGGTGCCGCTGTAGGACCCGTTGAAGCCGAAGCTGACCGAACCGCCGGTGGCCAGCGTGCCGTTGTAGGTCTCGTTGGCCGCGGTGACGGCGGTGCCGCTCTGGGTGATCCTGCTGTTCCAGAAGCTGGTCACCTTCTGGTTCCCGGCGTACGACCATTTCACCGCCCAACTCGACTTCGCCGCCGAGTTGTTGGTGACGGTGACGGCCGCGGTGAAGCCGGCGCCCCAGTCGTTCTGGATCTTGTAGTCGACGGTGCAGGGGATCGCGGCGACGGCCGCCGCCGAGGAGGGGGTCACGGCGACCGCCGGCCCGGCCACCCCGGCGACGAGCGCCAGGGCGGCGAGTACCGCTGTTCTGGTACGGCTCATGAGTGCGGGTTCCTTCTTCTTCGGTGGGCGTGCTTACGGGTTGACGACCTGGAGGTGGTCGCGCAGACCGGCGCCGTACGCCGTCGGCGTACCGCTGTAGTCGGAGATCAGGGACGGGCCGGAGGAGCAGTCCCACGTGTTCCAGGTCCAGCCCAGATAGGACAGGCCGCGGTCGTCGAACCACTTCATGACCTGGTCGACGAAGCCGTGCGAGCAGGTGTTCTCGCCGATCTCCCCGGCGACCAGCGGCACCTGGGCCGCGACCGGGGCGAGGGTGGAGTTCCAGCAGCTCTCACTGGCGCAGGTGTTGAAGTTGTAGACGTGGTAGGCGGCGACGAGATTGCCGGCCGGGTCGGTGGGTTTGTACGCGAGCCACTGGCTGAGGTCGTTCGAGTACGCCAGCCCGCCGATCATGATCACGTTCCTGGCGCCCGCCGACCGGATGCCGTCCACCAGATCCTGCATGCCGGCGACCTCGTACCCGATGCCCGGGCAGGTGCCGCCGTCCCGCCAGCACTGCCAGGCCTGGGTGGTGGTGGAGGTCGCCCGGTCCGGGTACGGCTCGTTGAACAGGTCGAACACGGCCGCCGGGTCGTCCTTGAAGGTGCCGGCCACCGAGGACCAGAAGGACGGGGTGTACTGCGCGTCCGGCATCGGCTTCTGGCAGGTGGCGTGCACGTCGGAGCAGCCCGCGGAGTTACCGGTGTACTGGCCGTAGGACCAGTGGAGTTCGAGGATCGGCGTCATGCCGAACGACTCGACGCGGGCGACCAGGTCCTTGACCGCGTTGATGTAGTTGGCGCCGCCGTACTCGGGCTTGACGTTGGACAGGCCCAGCCAGCACTCCTCGTTGAGCGGGATGCGGACCGCGTTCGCCTTCCAGTCGGCGATCGCCTTGATCGCCGCGTCGTCCACCGGGCCGTCCCAGATCCCGTAGCCCTGCACGCACATGAACTCGCCGCCGGAGCGGTTCACGCCGAGGAGGCGGTGGGCCGTGCCGCCGGCGTCCACGAGCTTGGTGCCGGAGACATGCAGGGCGGGCGCCGTGCCGGTGCCGGGCGGCTCGGTCGGGGTCGGGGTGGGAGTGGGAGTGGGAGTGGGTTCAGAATCGACGTTGCAGGTCGTGCCGTTGAGCTTGAACGCCGTCGGCACGGTGTTGCTCCCCGACCAGGAGCCGAGGAACCCGGCACTGACGCTGGCGCCGGTGGCCAGCGGGCCGTTCCAGCTCTCGTTCGTGGCGGTGACCGCCGTACCGGACTGGGACCACTTGGCGCTCCAGCCCTGGGTGACCTTCTGGCCGTTCGCGAAGCCGAAGCCGAGGCTCCAGCCGCTCATGGCCGCCATGTTGTTGGTGATGGTCACGGAGGCCTGGAAGCCGGTGTCCCACTGGCCGGTGACCGTGTACTGCACCGTGCACGCCGGCGTTGCTCCGGACGCCGACACCACCGGCACCAGCGCGGACCCGACGAGGGCGACCGCACCGGCGACGGCTAAAAGAACTGAACGCGGGGGGTGTCGCATGAGCGACTCCTTGCAGCTCGGGCGCGTCGTGACGGACGCGTCGACTGAACGGAATCGCTCCCACTGGTGCGAAGGAAGGTAGCGCCAAGTGACAGCAAAGAACAGGGGAGTTGCTTGACTTTTCCTCAGCGGCGTCCGTCGAATCTTTTCGACTCTTCAACTGCCTTGACCGCACCATGCCACGTCTCCACTATGGGAGCGCTCCCACTGGTTCAAGCCTTGACTTCTTCCCGAGCCGCAAGCGCAAGGAGGAACCAGCACATGCATCCCGCACACCCCCCGCACCCCGGGCGGAGACGCAGAGCCGTACGACGGTTGTGGACGGCCGTCGTCGCTGCCCTCGCCCTGCCGCTGTCGATGCTCGCCACCGGGACGACTCCCGCCCATGCGGCGACGGTCCAGTGCAGCGTCGACTACAGGACCAACGACTGGGGCACCGGCTTCACCGCCGACCTGACCCTCACCAACCGCGGTACCGACGCGATCAACGGCTGGACGCTGACCTACGCGTACACGGGCAACCAGAAGCTGACGAACGGCTGGAACGGCATCTGGTCCCAGTCCGGCACCTCGGTCACCCTGCAGAACGCGTCGTACAACGGCACCGTCGCGGCGGGCGCGGCGGTGTCGACGGGCGCCCAGTTCTCGTACACCGGCAGCAACGCGGCGCCCACCGGTTTCGCGGTCAACGGCACGACCTGCGCCGGCGCGCACCAGCCGCCGGTCACCGTGCTGACCAGCCCGGGCGCGGGCGCGGTCTACACGCAGGGCGACGCGGTGCCGCTGGCGGCGACCGCTGCGGCGGCCGACGGCGCGACGATCAGCAAGGTGGAGTTCTACGACGACACCACACTGCTGGGGACGGACACCTCGTCGCCGTACTCGCTCTCGGTCACGGGTCTGACCGTGGGCAGCTACTCGCTGGTGGCGAAGGCGTACGACAGCCTGGGCGCCTCCGCGTCCTCGACCCCGGTCGGCATCACGGTCGCCTCCGGTCCCGCCGTGGTCGCCTCGCCCACCCAGCTGGGCATCCAGCAGGGCGCGACCGGCACGTTCGGGGTGCGCCTGTCGAAGCAGCCGACCGCCAACGTGACGGTCTCGGTGGCCCGGACGGCCGGGAACACCGGACTGTCGGTGAGCGCCGGATCGTCGCTGACCTTCACCCCCTCCAACTGGAACACCGCGCAGAACGTGACCGTCGCCGCGGACTCCGCCGGCACCGGCACCGCGACCTTCACCGCGTCGGCGACCGGCTACACGAGCGCCGCGGTCACCGTGACGGAACTGGCCGCGTCGAAGACGTACGACGCGCGCTTCCTGGACCTCTACGGGAGGATCACCAACCCGGCGAACGGCTACTTCTCCCCCGAGGGCATCCCGTACCACTCGGTCGAGACGCTGATCGTCGAGGCGCCGGACCAGGGGCATGAGACCACGTCGGAGGCCTACAGCTACCTTCTCTGGCTGCAGGCCATGTACGGCAAGGTCACCGGTGACTGGTCCAAGTTCAACGGCGCGTGGGCCCTCATGGAGAAGTACATGATCCCGACCCACGCCGACCAGCCGACCAACTCCTTCTACAACGCGTCCAAACCGGCCACGTACGCACCGGAGCTGGACACCCCGAACGAGTACCCGGCGAAGCTGGACACCTCGGTGCCGGTGGGCTCGGACCCGATCGCCGCCGAACTGAAGACCGCGTACGGCACGGACGACGTCTACGGCATGCACTGGCTACAGGACGTCGACAACGTCTACGGCTACGGCGACACTCCGGGCGGCGGCTGCGAGGCGGGCCCGGCGGCCGACGGGCCGTCCTACATCAACACCTTCCAGCGCGGGGCGCAGGAGTCGGTGTGGGAGACGGTCCCGCAGCCGACCTGCGACGCCTTCAAGTACGGCGGCACGAACGGGTACCTGGACCTGTTCACCGGCGACTCGTCGTACGCCAAGCAGTGGAAGTACACGGACGCCCCGGACGCCGACGCGCGGGCGGTGCAGGCCGCGTACTGGGCGGACGTGTGGGCGAAGGCGCAGGGCAAGGGCGCCGATGTCTCCGCCACGGTCGGCAAGGCGGCGAAGATGGGCGACTATCTGCGCTACGCCATGTACGACAAGTACTTCAAGAAGATCGGCAACTGCGTCGGCCCGTCGACCTGCGCGGCCGGCACCGGCAAGGACGCCTCGGACTATCTGCTGTCCTGGTACTACGCATGGGGCGGCGCGACCGACACGAGTGCGGGCTGGGCGTGGCGGATCGGGTCCAGCCATGTGCACGGGGGCTATCAGAATCCCCTGGCCGCCTATGCGTTGAGTTCGTACGCCGACCTGAAGCCCAAGTCGACCACGGGCGCGGCGGACTGGGGCACGTCCCTCACCCGGCAGCTGGAGTTCTACCGCTGGCTGCAGTCCTCCGAGGGCGCCATCGCGGGCGGTGCGACGAACAGCTGGCAGGGCAGGTACGCGAGTCCGCCGGCCGGTACGTCCACGTTCTACGGCATGTACTACGACCAGCAGCCCGTCTACCACGACCCGCCGTCCAACCAGTGGTTCGGCTTCCAGGCCTGGTCGATGGAGCGGGTCGCCGAGTACTACCAGCAGACCGGGAACGCCACGGCCAAGGCGATCCTCGACAAGTGGGTGGCGTGGGCGCTGTCCAAGACCACGATCAACCCGGACGGCACCTACCAGATCCCCTCGACGCTCCAGTGGTCGGGCCAGCCCGACACCTGGAACGCCTCAAGTCCCGGCTCCAACAGCGGACTTCACGTCACCGTCGCCGACTACACGAACGACGTGGGCGTGGCGGCCGCGTACGCCAAAACGTTGACGTACTACGCCGCCAAGTCCGGCAACGCGACGGCGAAGTCGACGGCCAAGGCGCTGCTCGACGGCATGTGGGCCCACTACCAGGACGGCCTGGGGATCGCGGTGCCGGAGACGCGGGCCGACTACAACCGCTTCGACGACAGCGTGTACGTGCCGAGCGGGTGGTCCGGGAAGATGCCGAACGGTGACGCGGTCAACTCGTCGTCGACGTTCGCCTCGCTGCGGTCCTTCTATCAGGACGACCCGGCGTGGTCGAAGATCGAGAGCTATCTGGCGGGCGGGGCCGCGCCGTCGTTCAGCTATCACCGGTTCTGGGCTCAGGCGGACATCGCGCTGGCCATGGGGTCGTATGCGGAGCTTCTTGAGTAGTTCCGGTGATTGCCGTGGTCGGCCGCGGGTTTCGTCGTGGCTGGTCGCGCCCACGCGGCGGAGCCGCATATCGATACAGCCCCGCGCCCCTTACGGGGCGCTGCAGCCGGGCCGTCCTCACCCGCACTGGGGGCGGCCCGGCACCTCTCACACCAGACGGAAAGCGCTTACTCCACTCATTCTTGGAAGGAGCCTCCGTGCAAAGAACCCGCATCCTCACCGCCGTCCTCGCCCTCGCAGCCGGCTTACTCGTCGGCACCCCGCCCGCGCTCGCCGTCCATGAGACCGCGCAGGTCACGCTCGCAGCCGACACGTACACCTGGCACAACGCCCGGATCGACGGGGGTGGCTTCGTCCCCGGGATCGTCTTCAACCGCAGCGAGAAGAACCTCGCCTACGCCCGTACCGACATCGGCGGCGCCTACCGCTGGCAGGAGTCGTCGAAGACCTGGACGCCGTTGCTCGACTCGGTCGGCTGGGACGAGTGGGGCCACACGGGCGTGGTCAGTCTGGCCTCGGACCCGGTCGATCCGAACAGGGTGTACGCGGCCGTCGGGACGTACACCAACGGCTGGGACCCGACGAACGGGGCCGTGCTGCGCTCCGCGGACCGTGGTGCCAGCTGGCAGAAGACCGATCTGCCGTTCAAGCTGGGCGGCAACATGCCCGGCCGGGGCATGGGCGAGCGGCTGGCGGTCGACCCGAACAAGGACAGTGTGCTGTATCTGGGCGCCCCCAGCGGCAAGGGGCTGTGGCGGTCGACGGACTCCGGGGTGACCTGGGCGCAGGTGGCCGGCTTCCCCAACGTCGGCAACTACGTGCAGGATCCGGCCGACACCAGCGGCTACGCCTCCGACAACCAGGGCATCACCTGGGTCACCTTCGACGAGTCGACCGGGACGGCCGGCACGGCGACGAAGACGATCTACGTCGGGGTCGCCGACCTGCAGAACTCGGTGTACCGCTCGACGGACGCGGGTGCCACCTGGACCCGGCTCGCCGGACAGCCGACGGGGTATCTGGCGCACAAGGGTGTGCTGGACGCCGTCAACGGCTATCTGTATCTCTCCTACAGCGACAAGGGCGGCCCGTACGACGGCGGCAAGGGCCGGCTGTGGCGGTACACGACCGCGACCGGCACCTGGACGGACATCAGCCCGGTGGCGGAGACCGACACGTACTACGGCTTCTCGGGACTGACGGTCGACCGGCAGCACCCCGGCACGGTGATGGCGACGGCGTACAGCTCCTGGTGGCCGGACACCCAGCTCTTCCGCTCCACGGACAGCGGTGCGACCTGGACGAAGGCGTGGGACTACACGTCGTACCCCAACCGCTCGAACCGCTACACGATGGACGTCTCGTCCTCCCCCTGGCTCACCTTCGGAGCGAACCCCTCTCCGCCCGAACAGGCCCCGAAACTGGGCTGGATGACGGAGGCGCTGGAGATCGACCCGTTCAACTCGAACCGGATGATGTACGGGACGGGAGCGACGCTCTACGGCACCGAGAACCTGGGCAACTGGGACTCCGGCGGCCAGTTCACGGTCAAGCCGATGGTGCAGGGCCTGGAGGAGACGGCGGTCGACGACCTGGCCGCGCCCCCGTCCGGCGGGGCCCAGCTCTTCAGCGCGCTCGGTGACATCGGCGGCTTCCGCCACACGGACCTGACCAAGGTCCCCTCGCTGATGTACACGTCCCCCACCTTCACCACCACGACGAGCCTGGACTTCGCGGAGACGAACCCCAACACCGTGGTCAGGGTGGGCAATCTCGACTCCGGCCCGCACGTCGCGTTCTCGACGGACAACGGCGCCAACTGGTTCGCCGGGACGGACCCTTCGGGGGTGAGCGGCGGCGGTACGGTCGCCGCGGCCGCCGACGGCAGCCGGTTCGTCTGGAGCCCGGCGGGCACCGGCGTCCAGTACACGACGGGCTTCGGCTCGTCCTGGTCGGCGTCGAGCGGGATCCCGGCCGGGGCGGCCGTCGAGTCGGACCGCGTCGACCCGAAGACCTTCTACGGCTTCAAGTCAGGCAAGTTCTACGTCAGTACGGACGGCGGCGCGAGCTTCACCGCGTCCGCCGCGAGCGGCCTCCCGAGCGGCGACAGCGTGCGTTTCAAGGCGCTGCCCGGGACGAAGGGCGATGTGTGGCTGGCCGGCGGCGCCACGGACGGCGCGTACGGGCTGTGGCACTCCACGGACGGCGGCGCGAGCTTCGCCAAGCTCTCGAACGTCGACCAGGCCGACACGATCGGCTTCGGCAAGGCGGCGACCGGCGCCTCGTACCAGACCCTCTACACCAGCGCGAAGATCGGCGGAGTACGCGGCATCTTCCGCTCCATCGACAAGGGCACGACCTGGACGCGCATCAACGACGATGCCCACCAGTGGGGTTGGACCGGCGCGGCGATCACGGGGGATCCGCGGGTGTACGGCCGGGTGTACGTCTCCACGAACGGCCGGGGCGTGATCTACGGCGACACGGCCGGAGGCGGTGACGACGGCGGAGGCGGCACGGATCCCACCCCGACCGGCGCCTGCACGGTCGCCTACGGCATCACCAACCAGTGGACGGGCGGCTTCCAGGCGGACGTCCGGCTCACCAACACCGGTTCCGCGTCCTGGACCGGCTGGTCCCTGGCCTGGTCCTTCCCGAGCGGCCAGACCGTCGGTCAGCTCTGGAACGCCGACTGGACCCAGTCCGGCGCCTCGGTGACGGCGAAGAACGTCAGCTGGAACGGCACGGTCGCGGCCGGCTCCTCGGTGTCCTTCGGCTTCACGGGCACCTGGACGGGGGCGAACACCAAACCCACGTCCTTCAAACTGGGCGACCAGACCTGCACGGTCGCCTGACCGGCCGAGGGCGCGTGCCGCACCGGGCACGCGCCCTCTCGGCCGCGCGACGGGTCCGGTCAGCGCACGACCAGTCGGTGCGGTCCCGCCGGGACCAGTTCGCCGATGACCGGGGCGCCCGGGACCTCGCCGGCGACGAGGAGGCCGCCGGAGGTCTGGGCGTCGGCGAGGAGGAGCCGGGTCAGCTCGTCGGCGCCGCCGAAGTCGGTGTGCGGGGTGACCCACGCGAGGTTGCGACGGGTGCCGCCGCTGATGTGCCCGGTGCGGGCGGCCTCCCGGGCGCCGTCGAGGAACGGCACCGCGGCGGAGTCGACGACGGCGGTCACGTCCGACGCGCGGGCGAGCTTGTACAGGTGGCCGAGCAGGCCGAAGCCGGTGACGTCGGTGGCGCAGACCGCCCCCGCGGCCACCGCGGCGCGCGCCGCGTCGCGGTTGAGCGCCACCATCGTCTCGATCGCGTGCGGGAAGACCTCGCCGGTCGTCTTGTGCAGGTTGTTGAGGACTCCCAGGCCCAGCGGCTTGGTCAGGGACAGTGGCGTCCCCGGCCGTCCCGCGTCGTTGCGCAGGAGGTGGTCCGGGTCGACGGTGCCGGTCACCGCCATGCCGTACTTGGGTTCCGGGTCGTCGACGCTGTGGCCGCCCGCCACGACGCAGCCCGCCGCCGCGGCGATGTCCATTCCGCCGCGCAGTACTTCTCGCGCCAGATCGAACGGCAGCACGTCGCGGGGCCAGCACAGGAGGTTGACCGCCACCAGCGGGGTGCCGCCCATGGCGTAGACGTCGGAGAGCGCGTTGGCGGCGGCGATGCGGCCCCAGTCGTAGGGGTCGTCGACCACCGGCGTGAAGAAGTCCGCCGTGGCGACGGCGGCGGTCGCGCCGGCGTGGCCCGGCAGCCGGATGACCGCCGCGTCGTCGCCGGCTTCGAGGCCCACGAGCAGGTCGCCCGTGGCGACGCCGGGCGTCCCCGGGGCCGTCAGTCCGGCGACGATCTCCTCCAGTTCGCCGGGGGGAATCTTGCAGGCGCAGCCGCCGCCGTGGGCGTACTGCGTGAGCCGCACGGTCCCCTGCCGTGGTGGCTCATGGATGCCGGTTCGTGTGCCAGTCATGGCTGCATCAATCCTTGCGGGTGACGGGGAGCGCCGTGTGGCGCGTTGACTTGCCCGGGAATGCGACGGTTCGATGACCCTGCGAGGAGGCGTAAGGGTGCCTGGTGGCCCTCCCGGTCTTCAAAACCGAGGTGTCCGAGCAACTCGGGCAGGCGGGTTCGATTCCCGTCCGTCTCCGCCGATCGGCGCGTGCCGGCCGCGTCACCGGCCGTCCAGGACTGTGGCGGGGCAGCGGCGCAGCGCGGCGTCCACCCGTACGGTGTGGCCGTGCCGGTCCAGGTATTCCAGCAGCGGGACGGCGACCCGGCGCGTGGTGTCCAGCGCCCGGCGTGCCTGACTGGTGGTGAACGGCTGCTCCAGCCGGGCGAGGACGGCGGCGGCCCGTACGTCCGCGTCCGGCAGCAGCACGATCCCCGGGCCGATCCGCAGCAGGACGCCCGCGGCCTCGGCGGCGGCCAGCAGCTTGGGTGTGAGGCCGAGTTGGTGCAGCCGGTCGGCGTCCGGGGCGTGGAAGGGCGCACGGGCGAGGTCCGCGCGTACGGCTTCCAGCGCGGCCTCGATCGCGGGCGGCAGCGTGGGGCCGCCGTGGCTGCCGTAGAGCCGGCCGTCGCTGTAGCGCAGGCCGGGCGACCGTGCCCGGAGCGCGTCGACGAGGCCGCGGTCCGGCAGTCCGAGCGTCTGGCGGGCCGTCTCCAGGGGCATGCCGGGTTCGAGGGGGTTACCGGCGGCGTGCTCCTCGACCGCCTCGGCCAGGCGCTCGCGCAGCGCCGCCCAGTGGGCCGGGTCCGCCAGCCACTCCCCCGCGACCGGCTCCACCGGCGGTTCCACGCCCATGGCGAGCAGTTCCGAGCGGCGGATCAGGCCGCGTCGGCGCAGTTCCCCGGCTCCGTCGGCGGGTCCCGGCGCCACCGCCAGTTCCCGGGCCCGGGCCGCCGCCGCACCGCGCCGGGTCAGCCGCGGCGGGCGGACGTCGAGCACGGTGATGCCCGCCGGGACGCGGTGCCGTCCGGGGTCGCGCAGCAGCGCGCGGTCGCCGACGCGCAGCGGCAGCGGTACGGCCAGCCGCAGGCGCGCGGTGTCCGCGCCGAGCGGACGAACCGTCACCGGCACCGCCGCGGAGCCCGCGTGCAGGGTGAGGTCGCGCGGCAGATCACGGGCCGCGTCGCCGCGCAGCCGTACGTCCACGAGGTCGGTGGTCAGCCAGCGGTCCGGGGTAAGCAGCGCGTGCCCGCGACGCAGGTCCCCCGCGCCCGGTCCCGTCACGTTGACCGCCACCCGTGCGACCGCCCCGGCCTCCTGGCACGGCTCCTTGAGGCACTCCAGCCCGCGTACCCGCAGCGTCCGCCCGTCGTGCGCGTGCTGGAGCCGGTCGCCGACGCGCACGGTCCCCGCGCCGAGGGTGCCGGTGACGACCGTGCCGTGGCCGCGCACCGTGAACGCCCGGTCCACCCACAGCCGTACGTCCGCGGCCAGGTCCGGGGCGGGCAGGCCGCCGCTCATCCGGACCAGGGCGGCGCGCAGCGCGTCGAGGCCGGTACCCGTCACCGCGCTGACGGCCACACTCGGTACGTCGCCCAGGGACGAGCGGGCGATCCGGGCGAGCGCCTCGGCGCGGACCGCGTCCGGTCCGGCCAGGTCGCAGCGGGTGACGGCGAGGATGCCGTGCCGTACCCCGAGCGCGTCCAGGACGGACAGGTGTTCCTCGGACTGCGGTTGCCAGCCCTGGTCGGCGGCGACGACGAAGAGGACGGCGGGGACCGGGCCGACCCCGGCCAGCATGTTGCCGACGAGGCGTTCGTGCCCCGGTACGTCCACGAAGGCCACGTCACCCGCACCGGGCAGCCGCGTCCACACGAAACCCAGGTCCAGTGTCATGCCCCGGCGGCGTTCCTCCGCCCAGCGGTCGGGCTCCATCCCCGTCAGGGCGCGCAGCAGCGCGGACTTGCCGTGGTCGACGTGTCCCGCGGTGGCGACGACGTGCACGGGTCAGTTCCCGGTTCCCGGCCCGGCCGCCCCGGGCGGGACCTCGGCCAGGCGCACCGCCCGTGCCAGGAGCGCGTCGGCCTCCGGCGGCAGCGCCCGCAGGTCCAGCAGGCAGCGGCCGTCCTCGACGCGGGCCATGACGGCGGGGTCGGTGGCGCGCAGCGGGGCCGCGTAGGCGGCGGGCAGCGAGACGGCGGCGCTCGGCAGCGTCACGCCCGGCGCACCGCCACCGCCCACCACCGCCTCGGTGTCGACGGCTTGGCTGTCGATCCCGTCCGCGCCGAGGCCCGCGGCGAGGTCCCGGGCGCGTTCCCGCAGCCGTACGGGGTCGGCGCGCAGCGCGGTGACGGTCGGCGGGACGGGGCCGCGCACGGTCGCCTCCAGGGCGGCCAGGGTCAGCTTGTCCACGCGCAGGGCACGGGCCAGCGGGTGCCGGGCCAGCCGCCGTACCAGTTCCGCGTCGCCCAGCAGGAGCCCGCACTGCGGTCCGCCGAGCAGCTTGTCGCCGCTGGCGGTGACCAGGGACGCCCCGGCCCGCAGCCAGGTCGTCGCGTCGGGCTCGCCGGGCAGTGCGGGCTCCGGGGTGAGCAGGCCCGAGCCGATGTCGGCCACCACGGGCACGCCCAGCGGGGCCAGTTCGGCGACCGACGCCTCCCGGGTGAAGCCGGTGACACGGAAGTTGGAGGGGTGGACCTTCAGGACGAAACCGGTGTCCGGGCCCACGGCCGCGGCGTAGTCGGCGGGGGTGGTGCGGTTGGTGGTGCCGACCTCGCGCAACCGGGCGCCGGTGGAGACGAGCAGGTCGGGCAGGCGGAAGCCGTCCCCGATCTCCACCATCTCGCCCCGGCTGACGACGATCTCCCGTCCCTGGGCGAGCGCGGTCGCGGCCAGGACGAGGGCCGCCGCGCCGTTGTTGACCACATGGGCGGCCTCGGCGGCCGGCACGGCGCGCAGCAGGGCGTCGAGCGCGGCCCGCCCGCGCCCGGACCGGGTGCCGGTGGTGAGGTCGAGTTCGACGTCCGTGGTGCCGGACGCGGACAGCACGGCGTCCCGGGCGGCCTGCGAGAGGGCGGCCCGGCCCAGGTTGGTGTGGAGCAGTACGCCGGTGGCGTTGACGACCGGGCGCAGGGCGCAGGCGGTGGCGGGGAGGGCGGCCACAGCGCGGTCGGCGATCTCGTCGGCGGGTACCTCGCCCGCCCGGGCCCGGGACTGCACTTCCGCGACCACGTCCTTGACCAGCTCCCGTCCGAGCCGCCGTGCCGCCGCGGTCAGCCGGGGATCGGCCAGCAGCACATCGGTGCGCGGCAGCCGCCGCCGTTCGTCGACGGGCGGGGCGGCGCCCGCCGCGCCGGCGTGGTCGCGCGCCATCTCGTGCACCTCCGCTCCGGCCCTGCTGACGGCATCCCTGCCAGGCTAGGTCGGCGGCCGCTCCCGGAGCCCGCGCCGCACCGTGCGGGGTCCGGGTCGGACCGGCGCGGCTCAGGGCCCGGTGCGCGGGCCTCGTGCGGAGTGTGACGGGGTCACGTACCGCCCTCGGCCTCGCGCCGGGCGTCGAGGCGTTCGCGCTGCGGCTTCACCACGTACGCGGGGTCCTTCGTGGACGCCACGCCCGCCTCGAAGGTCCCGAACCGCTGGAACCCGCTGCCCGCCAGGAGCGCGAGGCCGCCGAGCGCGGCGGCGACCCGGCTGCGTCGGGCGAAGGTCAGTGCGGCGCACGCCCCGCCGATGGTCAGGTACTCCGACGCCCTGCGCATCCGGTGGGCGGCGCCGTGGGTGAACGCCGAGGTCTCGAACTGCGGCTTGCGGTCGATGAGGCGGGACGCCACGATCTCGGTCGCGGCCCCGAGGAGAGCCAGCCGGCGGGCCGGTCCCGCCTCCGCCGGCGGGGCGCAGATCATCGCCAGACCGGCGCCGCTCGCCGCGGCGGACCCCGTGAAGACGAACGGCAGCTCCTTGTGGGCCTCGTGCCAGGCCGGCACGGCCGTCTGGGAGAGCAGAACCGCCGTGTACGAGGCGAGCGCGGGGGCGATCGCGGCCGCGGAGACGCCGCCGAGGCGGGCGGCCCACTGCACGGCGGTGGTGAGCCCGGCCCGGTCCAGCCAGGGCTTCGGCACGAGCTCGGCGATGCCGGCCAGGGAGCAGCCGGGGCCGTACGACATCAGGATCCAGGTGCCCATCGACATCGGGGAACTCGGCTTCGCCACCCGCATCATGTGGTGGAAGCGCAGCGGCCGGCCGAGGTCGCCGATGAGGAGGTAACTGCTGGCGAGCAGCGCCCCGAAGCTGCCGACGCGGCAGGACCTGCGCATCTCGGGCCGCCCGGTCAGGTCGGCGCCGACGGCCAGCAGGGCGGCGCCCGCCGAGAGTCCGCCGGTGAGGAGGTAGGCGGGGACCTTCCACTCCCAGACCGGCGGCTTCAGCACCGGACGACCGTAGTAGGAGCGGAACTCCGCGCGCGGGACCATCGGCTCCTCGCCACCGCCGCCCCCGCGGTGCTTCCCGCCCCCGCCGCGCCCGGTCATCGACGGCCTCCCTTGACGAACACCGCTGCGGACGCGGCCACCATCATCCCGGCCGCCACGGCCGCGTGCTTCCACATGGATCCCAGGTCACGGGTGGTGACGACCGGGTCCGGCGGCAGCCCGTAGACCTCCGGCTCGTCGAGGAGCAGGAAGAACGCGCCGTCGCCGCCGACTCCGTCGTCGGGGTCGCGGCCGTACAGCCGGGCCTCGGGCACGCCTGCCTCGTGGAGTTGTTCCAGGCGGGCGTCGGCGCGCTCGCGCAGTTCGTCGAGCACGCCGAACTGGATGGAGTCGGTCGGGCAGGCCTTGGCGCAGGCCGGTTCCAGCCCGCCCTTGAGCCGGTCGTAGCACATGGTGCACTTCCAGGCCCGGCCGTCGTCGGGGCGGCGGTCGATGACGCCGTAGGGGCAGGCGGAGACGCAGTAGCCGCAGCCGTTGCAGATGTCGGGCTGGACGACGACGGTGCCGAACTCGGTACGGAAGAGCGCCCCGGTGGGGCAGACGTCCAGGCATGCGGCATGGGTGCAGTGCTTGCACACGTCCGACGACATCAGCCAGCGGAAGTCGGTGCGGGTCTCCGCGCCGCTCCCGGCGCCGGGCAGGTCGAAGCTGGGGAAGCCCAGGTCGACCGGTTCCGTGCCTAGTTCGGCGCCGGCCCGGTGGCCCGCGTCGTGCAGCGCCTCCGCGACCACCTCGCGGGTGGTCTCCGTCCCGGACGGTCCGGTGGGCAGGCCGACCAGGCCGGAGTCCTGGTCGCCGAGCCGCAGGTCCTGCTCGATGAAGGCGACGTGCCGCCAGGTGCTCGCGCCGAGCGAGCCGGTGTTGTCGTAGGACATGCCGAGCAGGTCGAAGCCGTCCGCCGGGACGTCGTTCCACTCCTTGCAGGCCACCTCGCACGCCTTGCAGCCGATGCAGACGGAGGTGTCGGTGAAGAAGCCGACCCGGGGCGGGTGGTCCTCGGGGTGGCCGGCGTCGCCGGCCGGGTCCGCCAGCGGGCCGAAGAAGCTGTTCTCGTGCTCGCTCATCTGGGTTCCTCCGGCCCTTCAGAGGTGGCCGGGCGGCCGGAGTCCTCCGGTCCGTCCGGCGCTGGACGGCGGCCGTCGTCAGGGGGCCCGTCCGTCCGGTGGCCGTGGGCCGTCACCTCGCTGGTGCCGGTCCCGGTGGTGATCCCCGCCCGGCGCCGGTAGTCCTCGACGTACGCGCGGAGTGCGGGGCCGCGCGGGCGCCGCCCGGGCCGGATGTCGCAGGTGAGCACCTTGCTCTCCTGGATCAGCACGTTGGCGTCGGCCACCACGCCGATCAGGTCGTTGACGACGTCACCGGTGGTGATGCCGCGACTGCCCCAGTGGTAGGGCATCCAGATCTGGTGGACCGTGTGGCCGTCGAGCCGCAGCGGGGCCAGCCGGTCGGTGACGGCCACCTTGGCCTCCACCGCAGTCCGGCTGGTGATCACGTGCGCCCAGCCCATGTGGTGCAGTCCGCGCTCGGCGGCGAGTTCCGGGGAGACCTCCACCGTCAGTCCGGGCTGGAGCTCCGAGAGGTAGGGGAGCTGGCGGCTCATCGCGCCGGCCGTGTGGTGCTCGGTGTACCGGGAGGCGGTGAACACGTACGGGAACACCTCGGTGTGGGGCTCGGGAGGCGAGGGGTTGTACGGGTTGTCGGCGCGCGCGTAGGTCAGCCGGGTCGGGTTGGACTGCTGCGTGTAGAGCGCGTTGCGCACCGGGGACTCTTCGGGTTCGTAGTGGGTGGGCAGCGGCCCGTCGACCAGGCCGGTCGGTGCGAACAGCGCCGCCTTCCCGTCGCCCATCATGATGAACGCGTCGTCCCCGGCCAGCGCGTCCGTACCGGTGGCTTCCGGCGGCGGCCGGTGGTGCGGAGGCTTGTGCCGCTGGAAGTCGGGGACGTCGTGGCCGGTCCACTCGCCGCGGTCGCCGTCCCACCAGACGAGAGCCTTGCGCGCGCTCCACGGCCTGCCGTCGGGGTCCGCGGACGCCCGGTTGTAGAGGACCCTGCGGTTGAGCGGCCACACGAATCCCCACTGGTTGTCCGTGATCGGGTGCTCGAACCGCGAGGTGCGGCGCCGGGCCTGGTTCGTCTCGTTCGCGAAGACGCCGCTGTAGATCCAGCAGCCGCACGCGGTGGTCCCGTCGTCCTTGAGCTCCTCGTAGGAGTTGACGGTGCGTCCGGTGGTGAGGTCGATGCCGTTGATGTGGCGCAGGACGTCCTCGGCGGACGGTTCGTCCCCCTGCTCCATCGCGTAGTCCCAGGCCAGATCGAGGACCGGTCGGTCGCGTTCGTCCCGCGACCCCGCCAGCTTCTCCCGGACGATCCGCCCGAGGTGGTAGAAGAACCACAGGTCGGAGCGGCGGTCGCCGATCGGTTCGAGCGCCTGGTCGCGCCACTGGACCATGCGCTGGGTCTGGGTGAACGTGCCGGACTTCTCGACGTGCGAGGCGGCGGGGAAGAAGAACACCTCGGTCTTGCAGGTCCCGGTGGAGATCTCGCCCGTCTCGATCTCGGGCGCGTCCTTCCAGACCGTCGCGCTCTCGATCATCGCGAGGTCGCGGACGACCAGCCACTCCAGGTTGGCGATGCCGAGCCGCTGGAGCCGTCCGTGGGCCGACCCCACCGCCGGGTTCTGCCCGACCAGGAAGAAGCCGTAGACCGTGCCGGCGATCATGTCCATCGCGGTGCGGTAGGTGCCGTGGTCGCCGTTGATGCGTGGCAGCCAGTCGTAGCGGAAGTCGTTCTCCTGGGTGGCCGCGTCGCCCCAGTACTCCTTGAGCAGGGAGACCATGTACGTCCTGGCGTTCGCGAAGTACCCCTTGCGCATCACATGGCGTACGTCGTCCACGAACCTGGTCAGGCTGGTGTGGGTGACGTTGGGCATCGGCAGGTAGCCGGGCAGCAGGTTGTACAGGGTCGGGATGTCCGTGGAGCCCTGGATGCTGGCGTGGCCGCGCAGCGCCAGGATGCTCCCGCCGGGCCGTCCCATGTTGCCCAGGAGGAGCTGGACGATGGCGCCGGCCCGGATGTACTGGGCGCCGACGGAGTGCTGTGTCCAGCCCACGCTGTAGACGAGCGAAGTGGTGCGTTCCCGGCCGGAGTTCTCGGTCCAGGCGCGGCACACGTCGAGGAACTGCCGCCGGGTGATGCCGCAGACCCGCTCCACCATCTCCGGGGTGTACCGGGAGAAGTGCCGCTTGAGGATCTGGAGCACACAGCGCGGGTGCCGCATCGTGGGGTCCGTCGCGATCCGGCCGGCGGGGCCGGGCAGGTCCTCGTGACCGCCGGCCGACTGGGCGGGGGTGGCGGAGATGAGCGTGCTGCCCTGCCTGCCGTCGCCTTCGCCGCCGACGCACTCGTACGCCCAGCTGCTGCTGTCGTACTTGCCGGTCTCCGGGTTGTAGCCGCTGAACAGGCCGTCCAGGTCCTCGGTGTCCCGGAAGTCCTCGCGCACCAGGAACGTGGCGTTGGTGTAGGCCCGTACGTACTCCTCGAAGTGCAGGTCGTTGGCGAGGATGTGGTTGACGACGCCGCCGAGGAAGGCGATGTCGCTGCCCACCCTGATCCGCACGTGCTGGTCGGCGTGCGCGCTGGTGCGGGTGAACCGGGGGTCGATGTGGACCACCCGGGCACCGAGCTTCTTCGCCTCGATGACCCACTGGAAGGCGACCGGATGGGCCTCGGCCATGTTGGAGCCCATGATGACGATGCAGTCGGCGTCCGTCAGGCTCTCCGGGGTGTCCGTGGCACCGCCACGGCCGAGCGAGGTTCCCAGACCGGGAACCGTGGCGGAGTGTCAAATGCGCGCCTGGTTCTCGATCTGCAGGGCGCCCAGGGCGGTGAACAGCTTCTTGATGAGGTAGTTCTCCTCGTTGTCCAGCGCCGCGCCGCCGAGGCTCGCGAAGCCCATGGTGCGGCGGAGCGGGTTGCCGTGCTCGTCGGTGTCCTGCCAGCCCCGGCGGCGGGCGGCGAGGACCCGGTCGGCCACCATGTCGAGGGCCGTCTCCAGGTCCAGGTCCTGCCATTCGGTGGCGTACGGGGCCCGGTAGCGCACCTTGTCCTCGCGCTGCGGTCCGGTGACCAGCTGCTTGCTGGAGGAGCCCTTGGGGCACAGGCGGCCGCGGGAGACCGGGCTGTCCGGGTTGCCCTCGATCTGGGTGACCTGCTCGTCCTGGACGTAGACGTTCTGGGCGCAGCCGACGGCACAGTAGGGGCACACCGAGTGCACGACCTGGTCGGCGTCCTCGGTGTGGGGCGTGAGGGTCCTCGACCGCTTCGACTGGACCGCCCGGCCCCGGCCCAGCCGGTCGGCTCCGGTGATCTGCCGGTACACCGGCCACAGGTCCGCCCACCGCTTCACGCCCATCCGCCCGCTCCTTCGCGTCAGGGCCCCCGGCCTCGTTCCCACGCTACCCGCGGGGCGGGCCGCGGCAAGTTCAGGGCACCGCGGACCGGGGCCCGGCCCGGCCCGCGGTGGTGAGCGAGCGTGCGGCGTCGGCCAGCATCCCGGCCGCCCGGTCCACGTCCGCCGGTGTCGTCCAGCGGCCCAGGGACAGCCGCACGGCGGCCAGCGCCCGGGTGTCGTCCAGGCCCATCGCGCGCAGTACCGGCGACGGCGTGTGCGTCCCGCTGTGGCACGCCGAGCCGGTGGAGGCGGCGAGGTGCGGCACGGCGGCCAGGAGTTCGTGGCCCGTGGTGCCGTCGACGCTGACGTTCAGGGTGCCGGGCAGGCGACGGGCGCTGCCGTTCAGGCGCACCCGGCCGGGGAGCGCGGCGGTGAGCCAGCGGTGCAGGCGGTCGCGCAGTGCCTCGACGCGCCGGGCACCGCCCTCGGCGAGTTCGGTGGCGGCGAGTTCGGCGGCGGTGCCCAGCGCCACGGCGAGGGCGACGTTCTCGGTACCGGCGCGGAGCCCGCCCTCCTGGCCGCCGCCGTGGACCAGGGGTTCGAGGCGGACGCCGGCCCGTACGCGCAGCGCGGCGACGCCCTTCGGGGCGTACATCTTGTGGCCCACGACGGTCAGCAGGTCGGCGCCGAGCGTGCGTACGTCCACCGGGATCTTGCCGGCGGCCTGGGCGGCGTCGCAGTGGAACAGCGCGCCGTGGTCGTGGGCGAGCCGGGCCAGTTCGGCGACCGGCTGCAGGGCGCCGGTCTCGTTGTTGGCGGCCATGACGGAGACCACCGCGGTGCGCTCGTCCAGCGTCGCGGCCAGGTCGGCGGGATCGACCAGGCCCTGCCCGTCGACGGGCAGGTACGTCACGTCCACGCCGTGCAGCCGGTGCAGGGCACGGCAGGTCTCCAGCACGGCCGGGTGCTCGGTGACCTGCGTGATCACTCGCCGTCTGCCGGCGGCGGAGGCGAGGACGGCGCCGCGCAGCGCGAGGTTGTTCGCCTCGGATCCGGAGCCGGTGAGCACGATCTCCCGCGGCTCGGCTCCGACGAGTGCGCCGATCTGCCGTCGGGCCCGGGCCAGCGCGGTGCGCGGCGCCCGCCCATAGGCGTGTGCGCTGGACGGGTTGCCGAAGCCGTCGGCCAGGAAGGGCAGCATCGCCTCCACCACCCGGGGATCGACGGGGGTGGTGGCGTTGTGGTCCAGGTAGATCGGAGCGTCGTCCTGGCCGGGGGGCTCCGGCGTGTTCGTCATGGTCCCTGCGCATTCGTTCGTTCGCGGACGGAGCCGGGTTCGCGGAGCCGGGTTCGCGGAGCCGGGTTCCTGGGTGCGGCCTGCGGCTGTGACGCCCGTGGATGTCACATGAAGTTGCGGGTGTGCAGTGCCGACAGGGCCGCCGCCTCGTCGTCGGGGAATCCCAGGCGGGCCAGGCGGTGGCGGCGTCCTTCGTCCATCTCCTTCTGGAGTTGCCGCACCGCCTGCCAGCCGCGGGCGATGTCCCGCGGCGCCCAGGAGCCCGCGGCGAGCAGCACCAGGGAGTCGAAGACGTCCTGGTTGAGTCCCGCGGTGCCGGTCAGCGCGTCGTGCCGCCGCTCCACCGCGGCACGCAGCCGGCCGTGCAGCAGCGGGTCGACCGTGGCCCGGTGCTCCAGATGCCCGACGCCGAACGCCACGTGCCGTGCCTCGTCCTGGCGGACCAGACGGCTGATGCGGCGGGTGACCGGGTCGGGGGCGTGCCGCTCCAGGAAGGACAGGAGGTTGAGGAAGCTGCCCTCCCCGAGCACGGACAGCAGGAAGGACGCGATGGAGAAGTCCGGTTCGGTCAGCAGGGTCGCCAGGGAGGCCCGGCCGCCCGCCGAGGAGGTGCCCATCTCGCCGCCGCGCAGCAGCGCCCGCCGGGTGAAGACCTCCACGTGCCTGGCCTCGTCGGCGGCCTGTACCGCGAGCAGTTGGAGCACCTCGCGGAAGTGCGGATGGACCTGGACCAGCAGCCGCCCGGGGATCACCAGGGCGGCCTGCTCGTTCTCCACCAGGTAGGTCATCACCTGGACGACGGCGGTCTCGATCTCGTCGGGCAGGGTGAAGTCCTCGTCCCACTCCACCGCGCGGTAGGGGTCCCACTGCGAGGTGACCGCCTGCCGGTACAGACGGGGCGCGAGGTCGGTCCACGCGACGTCCCTGTCGACGACGGCGAAGGGCACGTCCGGTCCGCCCGCCTCCACCAGCGCTCCGCGCGCGGCGAGTCCCCAGTGCAGGGGCGCCCGGTCCGCGACCCCGCCCGCCGACACGCCGCCGGCGCGTTCCGCCCCGTGCAGGCGGGCGCCCGCGACAGGCCCCGCCCGCACCCGCGCTACCACCGGCGCTGCCCGCGGCTCCGCGGCCTCCAGCTCGTGCCCCTCGTGGCGGCACCAGACGGCCAGATGGGGCAGCAGCGCCGGGTCCGTCCCGAGCACGTCGACCCGTGTGCCGGGCGGTGCCTGCCGCAGGGCGCGGCTCAGCAGCAGCCGCGCGCCCTGCTCGAAGCCGAGCGTGCCGAGGTCGGCCGAGACCGCGCCGGCGGTTGTCACGGCCGGTAGCCGGCCGCGGTGATCCGGCCGGCCGCGTCGTAGAAGCCGGTGGCGTCGACGGCCGCGGTCAGCTGCCCGAAGCCGGTCTCCCGGCCGGGCAGCCACCGGGTGAGCCCTTCCAGGTCCAGGAGTCGGCGCACCTCGGGATCGCTGTACGACATGGAGAGCAGCAGCGCCGAGAACCGGTCGCCGAGTTCCTTGTCCAGGGACGGTCCGGCCGCCAGCACGCAGTGGTCGTAGGGCTCGGTGCGCGACAGCAGCCGGGTGCCGCCGGGCGGCAGGGTGCCCTCCTGCCCGAACAGCAGGTGGCCGGCGTCGATCATGCAGGCGGCGTCCGCCTCCCCGGCCATCAGCGCGCGGGCCGCGTCCCGTTCGCCGCCGATGTGGTCGCCGTGCAGGCCGACCCCGGTGTCATGGCGGCGCACCTCGAAGTCGGTGCCCGCGACCAGGCCGAGATCGGCCAGGTGCTGCAGGGGGATCAGGGTCGACTGGGGCGAGTCGACCGCGCCGACGGCTACCGTCCGGCCTTTCAGATCGGCCGTCGAGCGGATCTCGCCGTCCGCCCGGACCACCACCACGGAGGTCAGGTCGCGGTCGGTGTCCCGCATCACGAGCGGCGCCACCTCCGCACCCGCGGCGGCGGCCAGCCGGCGGGTGCGCAGCCAGGCCAGCGGCGAGTGCCAGGCCGCGTCGATCCGCCCGTCGACCAGGTCCTGTGCCTGCCGCTCGTAGTGGGCGTAGAGCACGAAGTCGAAGGGCAGACCCTGCGCGAGGAGCCAGGACCGGAAGCCGGACCAGAGGGTGACGACCTTCGGATCGTAGGCGACGGCACCGAGGACCAGCTCTGGCATCAGGCCTCCTCGAAGAGCGGGAGGCCCAGTTCCACACGGCCGCAGAAGTCGTGCAGCGCCTCGGTGGTGGGTGCCATCACCCGGGCCGCGAGGGCGTCCCGGAACCGTCGCTCCACACCCGTCTCACGGCGGAAGGCGGCGCCGCCGCACAGGCGCATCGCGCCGTCCGCCACCTCGGCGGCGGTCTCCGCGGCGAGGGCCTTGATCTGCAGGACCCGCAGCGTCGCCTCGGGGCGTCCGGTCTCCGTCGCGGTGAGCGTCTCCTCCAGCAGGGCGCGCAGCGCGTCGGCACGCAGTCGCAGCCCCGCGAACTGGTTGCGGGTCATCGGCTGCTGGGCCAGTGTCTGGTCCAGGTGCGCCAGGCGGGTGTTGCGAAGGTGCGCGGCAGTGAGGCCGAGCAGTGCTTCGGTCACGCCGAGCGAGAAGGCCGCGCTCAGCACGAGGAAGCACGGCAGCACCACTTCGAGAGCGGTGCTCAGTCCTTCCCCGTCGGCACCGAGCAGCGCGGACCGGGGCACGGCGACGGCCGTCGCCGACACGGGGCTGGACGCGTTGCCGCGCAGCCCGAACCCGTCGTAGTCGCCGTGTACTTCGAGTCCGGCGCTGCCGGCGGGCACCAGCCACAGCGACATCGGGCCGTCCGCCCGCAGCGGCCTGCTGGACCAGACGTAGCTGTCGGCCTCGCCGGCCGCGGTGACCCAGGACTTCTGCGCGTCCAGGCGCACCGCGTCGGCGCCCTGGGGCTCGGCGGTGCTCACCGGGGCCCAGAAGTGGCTGCGGGAGCCGCGCTCGGAGAACGCCAGGGTGGTCAGATGGCGGCCGGCGGCGATCTCGCGCCGGACGTCCTCGGGTGCGTGCCGGTCGAGGGCGGTGACCGCCGAGTAGTGCATGAGCAGCACCATGGCCGTCGACCCGCACGCACCCGCGAGCCCTTCGATCACCTGGGCGGCCTCACGCAGTCCCGCGCCCGCTCCACCGTTCTCCCGCGCGCTGAGCAACCCCAGCAGCCCGGCCTCGCCCAGCGCCCGGATCCCCTCCCGCGGGAAGCGGCCGGCCCGGTCCACCTCGTCGGCGAGCGGCCCGACGATGCCACGGATCAACGCCTCGAACGCGTCGGATCGGAGGTTCGGGGGTTCGGTCATGATCGTCTGCACGATTTCGCACCTTGATGTGGAGTGGTTACTGAATGTCCAATTCCTCGGGTAAGTCAAGCATTCCGTTCCGTGCACGCGACGGAGCGCGCGCCGAGTGACCGACCGCAACCGGTGCCACGCGGCGACGCGCACGTCATCGAGCGCGGGCGCGTGCCGTCTCCGGCACGCGCCCGCTGCCGCTCAGGGTGTGTAGACCGTCGGACGAGGTGCCGTGCCCATCCCGTCGCCGATGAAGAAGCTCGGGTGCGGGGGTTGGTTGTAGGCGGTGTTCTGCCAGGCCAGGGCCGTGCGGTACTGGGTGTCGTGGAGGAGCGTGGTGATCTTCGTACTGGTCTCGTACGGCGTGGAGTAGACGCGCAGGGCCGTGTTGTCCGTCGTCGGCCAGACGGCCTCCTCGCGCCAGTCGCCGAGGATGTCTCCGGAGAGGGCCGGGGTCGCCTTGGTGCTGTTGTCGGAGTGGACGCCGGCGCCGGTCAGGAGACGGGTGTCGGATGCCGTGCCGTACTTGTCTATGTGGGTGTCGTCCAGGAGTTCGCGGACCGGGTCGCCGTCCCACCAGGAGAGGAAGTTGATGCTGGAGGGCTTGCGGCTCGCGACCACCGTGCCCTTCGGGTCGCGCACCCCGTCCGCGCGTGACGACCAGGACTCGGCGCCCGCGCTGCCCGCCCAGATGTCGCCGGAGACACCCCGGCCGTTGTCGCCGTTGGCGGGCGTGGACCAGATGATCTCGCCGGTCCTGGCGTCCGCCATCCAGGAGGAGGGCTTGGAGCTGTCCTCGTCGACCTTGAACTCCTCCAGGCCGGGGCGGGACGGGTCGAGGTCGCCGACGTGCATGGCGTCGCCGTGGCCGTTCTTCGTCGTCCACAGGCCGTTGCCGTTGTCGTCGACGGCCATCGAGCCGTAGACGATCTCGTCCCTGCCGTCCCCGTCGACGTCCGCGACGGACAACTGGTGGTTGCCCTGGGCGTCGTAGCCCTTGCCGGTGTTGGTGGAGGAGTTGGTGTCGAAGGTCCAGCGGCGGGTGAAGGCGCCGTTGCGCCAGTCCCAGGCGGCGATGACCGTGCGGGTGTAGTAGCCGCGGGCCTCGATCAGGGAGGGGCGGGAGCCGTCCAGGTAGGCGGTGCCGGCGAGGAAGCGGTCGACGCGGTTGCCGTAGGAGTCGCCCCATGACGACACCGTGCCGCGGGCCGGGACGTAGTCCACCGTGCCCATCGCCTTGCCGGTCTGCCCGTTGAACATGGTCAGGTACTCGGGTCCGGAGAGGACGTATCCGCTGGAGTTGCGGTAGTCGGCGGACGCGCTGCCGATCACGGTGCCGGTGCCGTCGACCGTGCCGTCCGCCGTCTTCATGGCGACCTCGGCCTTGCCGTCGCCGTCGTAGTCGTAGACCTGGAACTGGGTGTAGTGGGCGCCGGAGCGGATGTTGCGGCCGAGGTCGATGCGCCACAGGCGGGTGCCGTCGAGCTTGATGCCGTCGAGGATCGTGTCGCCGGTGTAGCCGGACTGGGAGTTGTCCTTGGCGTTGGTCGGCTGCCATTTGAGGACGAAGTCCAGTTGGCCGTCGCCGTCGAGGTCGCCGACGGAGGCGTCGTTCGCCTCGTAGGTGTAGGACACCCCGTCGGGGGTGGTGCCGCCCGCGGGCGGGGTGATCGGGACGTCCTTGTAGCCGGTGCGGAACTGGATCGCGTGGACCGAGTCGGCCTGTTCGACACCGTTCACGATCGCGCGGACCGTGTAGTCGGCCTGGGCCGGGGCACCGGCGTGGAAGTAGTTCGTGGAGCCGGTGACGGGGGTGGAGTTGACCTTCGTACCGGCGCGGTAGAGGTTGAAGGAGACGTTGTCGGGGTCGGTGCCCAGCCAGCGCCAGCTGACCAGGTTGCCGGCGTCGGTGTGGACGCTGACCACGCCCCGGTCGAGGGCCTCGGCCTGGCGGGCGGTGGCCGCCTGGGCGCTGCCCGCGGAGAGGGCGGTCAGGCCGGCGCCGACCAGGGCGGCCGTGGTGGTGAGCGCTGCCAGGACGGCGGAGCGGCGGCTGCGATGCGGGTGCTGCACGGGACATGCCTTCCGGGAGACGGACGGGGTCCTCCGTCAGTCGGCGCCGTCCGTCCCGGAGTTGCCGTATCTTTCGGCCAGTTCGGCGACCGTACGGGCGATGCGTTCACGCAGCTCGGGCGGGTCCAGGACCTCGATGTCCGCGCCCAGGCGCAGGAATTCGGCAACGGCGTGGTCGACCGACTCGATGGGGACCCGGGCCACGGTCCAGGCGTCGGCGTCCTGCGCGGCGTCGGCCTTCGCTCCTCTGGGGAGCGTCGCTCCGGGCGCCAGCCGGACCAGGGCCTCGCCCCCGCCGCCGTACAACCGGGCGTGGAAGTCGCGTTGGTAGGCGGTCCAGTGGGCGGCCAGGTCGAAGTCCGGCGGGCGGTCGAACTCCTCCTCCAGGAGGGTCAGTTCGAGGATCTGGTCGACACGGTAGGTGCGCGGGCCCGGGGCCGCCACGACATACCAGCGGCCCGCCTTCAGGACCAGTCCGTACGGCTCCAGGCGCCGCCGTACATCGGTGGGTTCGCGCCAGCGCCGGTACCGGACGTCCAGGGCTCGGCCGCTCCAGACGGCTTCGGCCACCGCGGGAAGGTACGGGGCCTCGACGGCGTCCGTGTACCAGCCGGGAGCGTCGAGGTGGAAGCGGCCGCTGATCCGGTCGGCGTGGGCGCGCAGGTCCGGCGGGAGGGCGGCGCGCACCTTGAGCTGGGCGGCGGCCAGGACCGGGCCCAGGCCGAGGTCGGCGGCGGGACCGGGGGCACCGGCCAGGAAGAGGGCCTCGGCCTCCCCCGTGGTGAGGCCGGTGAGGCGGGTGCGCCAGCCGTCTAGGAGGCGGTAGCCGCCGGCGTGGCCCGCGTCGCCGTACAGCGGGACGCCGGCCACGGAGAGGGCCTCGACGTCCCGGTAGACCGTGCGGACGGACACCTCCAGCTCAGCGGCGAGCTGGGCGGCGGTCATCCGGCCCCGGGTCTGGAGCAGGAGCAGGATCGAGACGAGTCGGCTGGACTTCACCACCCCAGAATCCCAGTCTCCACTGACAGCAGATGTCAGTGGAGCGGGCCTAGCGTCACCGGCCATGAGCTTCAGGGAGAAACTGCTGACCGTGCCGCCACCGATCGAGGTCGCCGGCCGGCACGTCAAGCGCTACCACGTGACCGCCGACCCCACCGGCATCGCGCCCGCCATCGAGAAGGCGGCGTACGAGATCCTGCCCGAGCTGCTGCCCGAGCCGGACGGCACCCCGCCCGCGACCTTCGTGGTCCTGCACAAGGGCGGCGACACCGGCGCCTACCTCAACGCGTACAGCTGGGTGTGGGACAACGTGCTGCACTTCCGGGGCGCCTCGGCGGGCCAGCCGGTGCTCGGCTGTCCGGACGAGGACCCGGCCCACTTCATCAAGCCCGATCTGCCGTGGATCGGCTGCGTCTGGGAACTGCCGCCGATCCAGCACGAACGGGACGCCTGGGTACGGCACCTCCTCGCGCCCGAACTCCCCGACCTGGCCGCCTACTTGGCCGACTCGCTGCCCGAGGGAACCACAGGAGACCGCGCATGAGCAGCTCGCACGACTTCGACTTCTTCCACGGCGAGTGGCAGGTCCGCAACCGACGCCGTACCGACTTCCTCGACCCGGACAGCGCCTGGGAGGAGTTCCCCGCCACCAACCGCTGCTGGCCGCTGTTCGACGGCGCCGCGAACGTCGACGAGATCGACATGCCGCATCTGCGGGCGAAGGGCGCCACCCTGCGGCTCTTCGACCGGGAGACCGGCCAGTGGTCACTGAACTGGGCGGCGAGCCGGAGCGGGACGCTCTTCCCGCCGGTCGTCGGGCGGTTCGACGGGAACCGCGGGGAGTTCTACGGCGACGACACGTACGACGGCAAGGACGTGCGGGTCCGGTTCGTGTGGTCGGGGGTCTCTCCCGCCGGCGCGCGCTGGGAGCAGGCGTTCTCGGTGGACGGCGGGGAGACCTGGGTGACCAACTGGACGATGGACTTCAGCCGTCCGCCGGGTTCGACGGCCGTAGCACCGTGAACCGGCCGGGCCGCGGGTCGGTGTCGAGCACATGGCTCAGTGTGCGCCGTGACCTGGGGTGATGTCCTCCACTCTGCGGGCGAGTTCGAAGTCCAGGCCGGTGACGGCGCCGCCCACGCTGTGGGTGTTCACGGCGAGGGTGACCGTGTGGTAGCCGAGGGTGAGGTCGGAGTGGTGGTCGAGCTCGTCCTGGATCCGGGCGATGTGCACGACGAGTGCGGCGGCGGCGAAGTGCGAGTCGAGACGGTAGACGCGGACGAGCCGGTCGCCGTCCACCGACCAGCCCGGCAGCTCGGCCAGCCGGTCCTCGATCTCCTGCTGCGCCAGCGGTTCGACGGCCATGGTGCGGCTTCCTTCCCTGAGATGCCCGGGGGCGTACGTGGGTTCAGCCTGCCACGACCGGGCCTTGCGGGCGCGGACGCACGGCGGTGCGCGTCGCCGCGCGGCCCGCGCCCTCGACGGGAGCCGCCCTCTCGGCCCGGAGGGCGGCCCCCTCCTCGACTACCGTCGTCCGCATGACCGCTGTCGCCCCCGGCCCCGCCGCCTCCCCGCCCGCCCCCGACGGCAAGGGTGTCGGCCCGCTGCTGCGCGCCTGGCGGGAGCGGCAGCGGGTCAGCCAGCTGGAGCTGGCCCTGCGCGCCGACTCCTCGGCCCGGCACATCAGCTTCGTCGAGACCGGCCGCTCGCGGCCCAGCGAGGAGATGGTGCTGCGGCTGGCCGAGCACCTGGACGTGCCGGTGCGGGAGCGCAACGCGCTGCTGCTGGCGGCCGGTTACGCCCCGCACTACCCGGAGACCCCGCTGGACGACCCGGCGCTGGACGCGCTGCGCGACGGCATGGAGCGGCTGATCCAGGGCTACGAGCCGTATCCGGCGCTGGTCGTGGACGCCACGTACACCGTGGTCGCCGCCAACCGGGGCATCGCGATGCTGCTGGAGGGCGTACCGGAGTCGCTGCTCGCGCCCGCGCCGAACGCGATGCGGCTGACCCTGCATCCGGAGGGCCTGGCACCGCGCATCCGCAACCTGCGCGAGTGGCGCGGGCACCTGCTGGAGCAGATGCAACGGCAGATCGCGCTGCACCGCTCGGACGCGCTGCGGGAGTTGTACGAGGAGGTCGCCGGCTATCCGGCCCCGGCGGGCGTGGACGACGTCCGACCCGCCGAGCCCGTCGCCTGGTTCGCGCTGCCGATGCGGATCGAGCACCAGGGGCGGGTGCTGTCGTTCGTGTCGTCGATCTCGACGTTCAACACCCCGATGGACGTGACGGTCGCCGAGCTGGCCATCGAGACGTTCTTGCCCGCGGATCCGGCGACGAGCAAGTACCTGCACTCACTGGCAAGTTGACCCAAGAGGTTGTCTCGACCAGGTGTGCGAGGCAGCATCGCGTGGCACACTGCTCCCCGTACTTGTGCACGTAGGGGAGGCGTGGCGTGAGTGAGCGGCGTGCTGCGCCCACCGTAGGGCAGGTCGTGCTCGGCAAGCGGTTGCAGGAACTGCGGGAGGCCTCGGGCCTCGGCCGGGACGAGGCGGCGCGGGTGTTGCGGGTGGCCCAGGCGACCGTACGGCGGATGGAGATGGCCGAGGTCGCGCTGAAGATCCCGTACGTCCAGGTGCTGCTGGAGACGTACGGGGTGCCCGAGGAGGAGCACGCCGCGTTCGTGCGGCTGGCCGAGGAGGCCAACCAGCCGGGCTGGTGGCAGCGGTTCCACGACGTGCTGCCGGACTGGTTCAGCCTGTACGTGAGCCTGGAGGGCGCGGCCCGGGTCATCCGCTCCTACGAACCGCACTTCCTGCCCGGCCTGTTGCAGACCGAGGCGTATGCGCGGGCCGTGCTGGAGGCCGGGACGATAGGCCACAGCGACCCCACGGCCGTGGAACGGCATGTGTCGCTGCGCCTGACCCGGCAGCGGCTGCTGGAGCAGGACGATCCGCCCCACCTGTGGGTGATCATGGACGAGACGGTGCTGCGGCGCCCGGTCAGCACCGACTGCGGGGTGATGCGCGACCAGGTCGACAAGCTTCTCGCCTTCGTCGAACGGGACCGGATCACGCTCCAGATCGCCGAGTTCGCGAGCGGCCCCCACCCGGGGACGTACGCGCCGTTCACGCTGTTCCGGTTCGCCGAACCCGAGCTGCCCGACATGGTCTTCACCGAGTATCTGACCGGCGCCCTGTATCTGGACTCCCGTGACGAGGTCGGCGCCCATCTGGAGGTGCTGGACCACATGACGGCCCGGGCCGCCTCGGCGCAGCGGACCGAGGAACTGCTGCGGGAGTACCGTCACAACCTCTGAGGAGCAGCGACCGTGACCGCATCCGAGCCCGCAGCACCCACCGCCGTCGACACCAGCCGGCCGCATCCGGCGCGGGTGTACGACTGGTGGCTGGGCGGCAAGGACAACTACCCGGTGGACGAGGAGCTCGCCCGGAAGATCCTCGCCGTGGACGGCACGGTGCTGCGCGGTGCGCGCGCCAACCGCCGGTTCATGCAGCGGGCGGTGCGCGTCGTCGCCGAGTCCGGGACCCGTCAGTTCCTGGACATCGGCACGGGCATCCCCACGGAACCGAATCTGCACCAGGTGGCGCAGGGCGTCGCGGCGGAGTCGAGGGTGGTGTACGCGGACAACGACCCGATCGTGCTGCGGCACGCGGAGGCCCTGCTGCGCGGCACGCCCGAGGGCAGCACCGCCTATGTCCACGCCGACGTCCGCGACCCCGACACCCTGCTGGCCCGCGCCGCCGACACCCTGGACTTCGCGGAGCCGATCGCCCTGTCGCTGGTGGCGCTGACCCACTACCTCGACGACGACCCGGACGGCGACGACGTCCACGGCCTGCTGAAGAGGTACGTCGACGCGCTCGCCCCGGGCAGCCATCTGATCCTGTCCCAGGTCACCCCGGACCTGAGCCCCGAGGCCGTGGCGCAGGCGGCCGCGCACTTCCGGCGCAGCGGGACGCCCTTCCACCCGCGCCCGCTGACCGGCTTCCACCGCTTCTTCGACGGACTGGAACTGCTCGGCCCCGGGGTGATCCCGGTCTCCGGCTGGCGCCCGGACCCCGAGGACGTGGCCCTCCAGCAGGAGGGCATCGTGCCGGTGTACGGAGGGGTGGCCCGCAAGGCCTGAGCCGTTCGGTCGCTCCGGACCGACGACCCGGTCGTACGGCTCGGCCGGGTGACCCGTTCGGATCGTCTGGACAGGTGCGTTCCCGCGCCCGCCCCTAGCGTCGAAGCGACGGGTGAGCAAGGGAGCGCAGGTGACCGACACGCAGACACCTCCCAGGGAGCCCGGTGCGGCGCTGCTCGGTGCCGCCCGGTTCTTCCGCCCCGGCACGCCCGCGCCCGATCTGCACAGTGTGGCCCTGACCGGCGGCCGGGAGGCGGACGCCTTCTACCGGGACCGCTGGAGCCACGACAAGGTCGTGCACTCCACGCACGGCGTGAACTGCACCGGCTCCTGCCGCTGGAAGGTGTACGTCAAGGACGGGATCATCACCTGGGAGACCCAGGAGACGGACTACCCGTCGGTCGGCCCCGACCGCCCCGAGTACGAGCCGCGCGGCTGCCCGCGCGGTGCCGCGTTCTCCTGGTACACGTACTCGCCGACCCGGGTGCGGTACCCGTACGTCCGGGGCGTGCTGCTGGAGATGTACCGGGAGGCGAAGAGCCGGCTGCGGGATCCGGTGGCCGCCTGGGCGGACATCCAGAACGACCCCGAGCGGCGCCGCCGTTACCAGCGGGCGCGGGGCAAGGGCGGTCTGGTGCGGGCCACTTGGGACGAGGCGGTGGAGATCGTCGCCGCCGCCCAGGTGCACACCATCGCGGCCTACGGCCCGGACCGGATCGCCGGCTTCTCCCCCGTCCCGGCGATGTCGATGGTGTCCCACGCGGCCGGCGCCCGCTACCACTCCCTCATCGGCGCCCCGATGCTGTCGTTCTACGACTGGTACGCCGACCTCCCGGTGGCCTCGCCGCAGGTCTTCGGCGACCAGACGGACGTCCCCGAGTCGGGCGACTGGTGGGACGCGGCCTATCTGATGATGTGGGGCTCGAACGTCCCGGTGACCCGCACCCCGGACGCGCACTGGATGGCGGAGGCCCGCTACCGCGGCCAGAAGGTGGTGGTCGTCGCCCCCGACTACGCGGACAACGCCAAGTTCGCCGACGAGTGGCTGCATCCGCACCCCGGCACCGACGGCGCGCTGGCCCTGGCGATGGGCCACGTCGTCCTGAAGGAGTTCTTCGTCGACCGGGAGACCCCGTTCTTCGCGGACTACGTAAAGAAGTTCACCGACCTGCCCTTCCTGGTCACCCTCACCGAACGGGACGGCGCGTACGTGCCGGGCAAGTTCCTGCGCGCCACCGATATCGGGCACCGGGGCGAGGGCGCCGAGTGGAAGACGGTCGTCCTGGACGCGGCGTCCGGCCGCGCGGTCGTCCCGAACGGCTCCCTGGGCTTCCGCTGGACCGACACCGGCAAGGGCCTCTGGAACCTCGAACTCGGGGACATCGAGCCGGTGTTGAGCCTGTACGGCAGTGAGGTGGCGAGCGGGGTCGAGGTGCTGCTCCCGCGCTTCGACACGGACGGCGGCGAGCACGGACAGGGCCGCGGGGAAGTGCTGCGGCGCGGGGTGCCGGCGACGCGGCTGGGCGGGACCGACGGCCCACTCGTGACGACGGTGTTCGACCTGCTGGTGGCGCAGTACGGGGTGTGGCGGCACGGTCTGCCGGGGAGCTGGCCCGCGAGCTACGAGGACGCGCGCTCCCCGGGCACCCCCGCCTGGCAGGAGCAGCACACCTCGGTCCCGGCCGCCAAGTGCATAAAGATCGCCCGGGAGTTCGCGCGCACCGCGGAGCGTTCCAAGGGCCGCTGCATGATCCTGATGGGCGCGGGCACCAACCACTGGTTCCACTCGGAGACCATCTACCGCACCTTCCTGGCCCTGCTCCAGCTGACCGGCTGCCAGGGCCGCAACGGCGGCGGCTGGGCGCACTACGTCGGCCAGGAGAAGTGCCGCCCGGTCACCGGCTGGGCCACTCTGGCCTCCGCGGGCGACTGGTCCCGGCCGCCGCGCCAGATGATCGGCACGGCCTACTGGTTCCTCCACACCGACCAGTGGCGCTACGACCGTTTCGGCGCCGACGTCCTGGCCTCGCCCCTCGGTGAGGGCAGGTTCGCCGGAATGACGGGCGCCGACTGCCTGGCGCTGTCGGCCCGTTCGGGCTGGATGCCGTCGTACCCGACCTTCGACCGCAACCCCCTCGAACTGGGCGGTGCGTTCGGCGACCCGGTGGCCAAGGCGGTGGACGAACTCCGCGCGGGGACACTGAAGTTCGCGTGCGAGGACCCGGACGCCCCGGAGAACTGGCCGCGGGTCCTGACCCTGTGGCGGGCCAACCTGCTGGGCTCGTCGGCGAAGGGCGCCGAGTACTTCACCAAGCACCTGCTGGGCACCCACTCCTCGCTGCGCGCCGAGGAGGCGGCCCCGGACGAGCGGCCCCGGGACGTGACCTGGCGGGAGGAGGCGCCCGAGGGCAAGCTGGACCTGCTGCTCTCGCTGGACTTCCGGCAGACCTCCTCCACCCTGCTGTCGGACGTCGTCCTGCCGGCCGCCACCTGGTACGAGAAGCACGACCTGTCGTCCACCGACATGCACCCCTATGTGCACTCGTTCACCCCGGCCGTGGACCCGCCCTGGCAGGCGCGCACCGACTTCGACACCTTCAAGGCACTGGCCGAGCGGCTGAGCGAGCTGGCCGTGCGCCATCTCGGGGTACGCAGGGACCTGGTGGCCGCGCCGCTCCAGCACGACACCCCGGACGAGATCGCCCAGCCCGGCGGGGTGGTGCGGGACTGGAAGCGCGGGGAGTGCGAGCCGGTGCCCGGGCGGACCATGCCGAACCTGGTCGTGGTCGAACGGGACTACACCGCGATCGGCGGAAGATTCGCGGCACTCGGACCCCTGGTGGAGCAACTGGGTCTGCCCGCCAAGGGCATCGCCCTCAGACCGGACCAAGAGGTCGCGTATCTGAAGGAGTTGAACGGCACCGGCTTCGAAGGCCGCCCCTCCCTCGACACCGCGGTCAAGGCGGCGAACACCATCCTGGCGCTGTCCGGCACCACCAACGGGCGGCTCGCCACCCAGGGCTTCCGCACCCTGGAGCAGCGCACCGGGCAGGAGATGGCCCACCTCGCCGCCGAGCACGAGGGCAAGCGGGTCACCTACGCCGACACCCAGGCGGCGCCGGTCCCGGTGATCACCTCTCCGGAGTGGTCGGGCAGCGAGTCCGGCGGCCGCCGCTACACGGCGTTCACCCTCAACACCGAGCACCTCAAGCCCTGGCACACGCTCACCGGCCGCCAGCACTTCTTCCTCGACCACGACTGGATCCACGAACTGGGCGAGGCGCTCCCGGTCTACCGGCCGCCGCTGGACATGAACCGGCTCTTCGGCGAGCCGCGCCTCGGCCCGGACGGACAGCGGGAGGTGACGGTCCGATACCTCACCCCGCACAACAAGTGGTCGATCCACTCCGAGTACCAGGACAACCTGTTCATGCTCGCGCTCTCCCGGGGCGGCCAGAACATCTGGATGTCCCCGCAGGACGCGGACGCGATCGGGGTGTCGGACAACGACTGGATCGAGGCGGTCAACCGCAACGGCGTGGTCGTGGCCCGCGCGGTCGTCTCGCACCGGATGCCGCCCGGCACGGTCTACATGCACCACGCCCAGGAACGCACGGTGGCCGTCCCCAAGACGGAGGCCACCGGCATGCGCGGCGGCACCCACAACACGCTCACCCGGCTGATCCTCAAGCCGTCCCATCTGATCGGCGGATACGCGCAGCTCTCCTGGGCCTTCAACTACCTGGGTCCGACGGGCAACCAGCGCGACGAGGTGACGGTGATCCGCCGCCGCGGCCAGGAGGTCGAATACTGATGCGTCCCATGGCCCAGATCGCGATGGTCATGAACCTCGACAAGTGCATCGGCTGCCACACCTGTTCGGTCACCTGCAAGCAGGCATGGACCAACCGGCGGGGCATGGAGTACGTCTGGTTCAACAACGTCGAGACCCGGCCCGGCCAGGGCTATCCACGCCGTTACGAGGACCAGGAGACCTGGCGCGGCGGCTGGGAGCTGAACCGGCGCGGCGCGCTGAAGCTCAAGGCGGGCGGCCGGCTGCACAAGCTCGCCGGGATCTTCTCCAACCCCAGGCTCCCGGAGATCAAGGACTACTACGAGCCCTGGACGTACGACTACAAGAACCTCACCGACGCCCCGCTCGGCGACGACTACCCGGTCGCCCGCCCGGTCTCCCAGCTCGACGGCAAGCCGATGAAGATCGAGTGGTCGTCGAACTGGGACGACAACCTGGCCGGCGCCCCCGCCTACGGCGACCTGGACCCGATGGTCGAGCGGACCCGGCAACAGGCCTCGGACAAGGTGCGGTTCGAGTTCGAGCAGACCTTCATGTTCTATCTGCCGCGTATCTGCGAACACTGCCTCAATCCGTCGTGCGTGGCCTCCTGCCCGTCCGGGGCGATGTACAAGCGGGCCGAGGACGGCATCGTCCTCGTCGACCAGGACCGGTGCCGGGGCTGGCGGATGTGCGTGACCGGATGCCCGTACAAGAAGGTCTACTTCAACCACGCCACCGGCAAGGCCGAGAAGTGCACTATGTGCTATCCGCGCCTGGAGGTGGGGCTGCCGACGGTCTGCTCGGAGACCTGCGTGGGCCGGCTGCGCTATCTCGGGGTGATCCTCTACGACGCCGACCGGGTGACCGCGGCGGCCGAGACCAAGGACGAGAAGGCCCTGTACGAGGCCCAGTTGGGCGTCTTCCTGGACCCGGAGGATCCGGCGGTGCGGCAGGCCTGCGAGGAGGCGGGCATCCCGTACGACTGGCTGGAGGCGGCCCGCCGCTCCCCCGTGTACCGGCTGATCCACACCTACCGGGTGGCCCTGCCCCTGCACCCGGAGTACCGCACGATGCCGATGGTCTGGTACATCCCGCCCCTGTCCCCCGTCGTGGAGGCCCTGTCCGAGACGGGCCACGACGGCGAGGACGCCCAGAACCTCTTCGCCGCGATCGACACCCTGCGCATCCCGCTCGCCTACCTGGCCGAGCTGTTCACGGCGGGCGACACCGCGCCGGTGCGGGCGTCCCTGGAGAAGCTGGCCGCCATGCGCTCCCACATGCGGGCGCTCAACCTCGGCGAGGAGCCGGACGCGCGGATCTGCGCCGAGGTGGGCATGACCGCGGCGGAGCTCGAGACGATGTACCGGCTGCTGGCGATCGCCAAGTACGAGGACCGGTATGTGATCCCGACCGCGGCGGTCGGCGACGCACGCCGGCTGGAGGAGTCCGCGCTCCCGGACGGGTGCAGCCTCGACTACGACGGCGGCCCGGGCATGGGCGGCGACGGACCCTTCGGCCAGGACTCGGGCCGGAAACTGCTCCCCCTGGTGTCGGTGGAGAACTTCCACCTGCTGCGCAGACGGCAGACCGCCGACACCCCGGACGAGGCTAAGGAGGCCTGATGTCCACGGACGCGGTGTTCTACCAGGCGGCGGCGCTCTGCCTCACCTACCCGGACGACGACTTCATCGCCCGGCTGCCGCTGCTGCGCGAAGCAGCCCCGCAACTGCGGGAGTTCACCGACCATGCGGCGGTGACCCCGCCGCAGGAGCTGGCCGCGCACTATGTGCAGGTCTTCGACTTCAAGAACCGGCACAGCCTCTATCTCAGCTGGTGGCACGACGGCGACACCCGCCGCCGGGGCATGTCCCTGGTCCGCTTCAAGGACGTCTACAAGGCGTACGGCATGGAGTTCACCGGCGAGGAACTGCCGGACTTCCTGCCCGCGGTCCTGGAGTTCACGGCGCGCACCGGAAACACGGACCTGCTCACCGAGCACCGTGACTGCCTGTCGGAACTCCGGCGCAGGCTCGCCGACTTCGGCACTCCGTACGCGTGTGTGCTGGACGCGGTCTGTGCGGCCCTGCCGACCGCACGCACCGGAGCCCGCCGATGAGCATCCTCCTGTGGGGCGCCCTGCCCTACGTCGCGTTCGCGCTGCTCGTCGCCGGCCTGGTCTGGCGGTACCGCTACGACAAGTACGGCTGGACGACCCGCTCCTCCCAGGTCTACGAGTCGAAGCTCCTCAACATCGCCTCGCCCGTCTTCCACTACGGCATCCTGTTCGTCCTGGCCGGCCATCTCATCGGCCTGTTCATCCCGATGTCCTGGACGCACGCGATCGGCGTGAGCGAGCACACGTACCACCTGTTCTCCCTGTACGGCGGCACGTTCGCGGGCGTCCTCGCGGTGGCCGGCCTGGCCTTGCTGGTCTTCCGCCGCCGCACCCGGGCACCGGTCTTCCGCGCCACGACGGCCAACGACAAGGTGATGTACCTGTTTCTGGCGGCCGCGCTCCTCATGGGCATGACCGCCAAACTCAGCCGCACCTCCGGCGACGGCTACCACTACCGCGAGACGATCGCCCCCTGGGCCCGCAGCCTCTTCACCCTCCAGCCGAAGACGGCGCTCATGGCGGACGTCCCGCTCCTCTACCAGATCCACGCGGTCATCGGCATGGCCCTGATCGCCCTGGTCCCCTACACCCGCCTGGTCCACATGTTCAGCGCCCCTCTCCAGTACCTCTTCCGCCCCTACGTGATCTACCGCAGCCGAGACCCCCACCAACTGGGCCCCCGCCCGGAACGCCGAGGCTGGGAGACAACCCGCCGCTGACCCCCAGCCGCTCCCTTCCGGCCGCACGCACCCTTCTTGCCGCACGCACCCTTCTTGCCGCCGCTCACCCTCTCTCCGCCGCGACGGTGATCAGCCACGACGACGGATTCCGGCGGTTCCTCACCCGGCCGCGCCCCTCTCGTCGTCCACGATCTCCGCGTCCACCACTCCCTCTTCGTCGGCCTCGGGCGGGCGCTGTTCTTCGGCCGAACCGCCGGAGGCAGACGCGTACATGGCCTGGCCCATCCGCTGGCTGACAGTCGCCAGTTTCTCCACGCCCTGGCGCAGCTCCGCGGTGTCCGCGTCGCGGTCCAGCAGGGTCTTGAGCTCGGTGATCGCCGATTCCACGTCGGTCTTCGTGTCGGCCGGCACGCGGTCCTCGTTGTCGCGGACGAACTTCTCGGTCTGGTAGACGAGTTGCTCGGCCTGGTTGCGGGTCTCGGCGGCCTCGCGGCGTTTGCGGTCCTCCTCGGCGTACTGCTCGGCCTCCCGCATCATGCGGTCGATGTCGTCCTTGGGAAGGGCGGAGCCGCCGGTCACGGTCATCTTCTGCTCACGCCCGGTCGCCAGGTCCTTCGCCGAGACGTGCATGATCCCGTTCGCGTCGATGTCGAAGGCGACCTCGATCTGTGGCACACCGCGCGGTGCCGGCGGCAGGCCGGTGAGGTCGAAGACACCGAGCTTCTTGTTGTAGGCCGCGATCTCCCGTTCGCCCTGGTAGACCTGGATGCCCACCGAGGGTTGGTTGTCGGCGGCGGTCGTGAAGATCTCCGAACGCCGGGTCGGGATCGTGGTGTTGCGCTCGATCAGCTTCGTCATGATGCCGCCCTTGGTCTCGATGCCCAGGGACAGCGGGGTGACGTCCAGGAGCAGGACGTCCTTGACGTCGCCGCGGATCACGCCTGCCTGGAGGGCGGCGCCGACCGCCACCACCTCGTCCGGGTTGACGCCCTTGTGCGGGTCCTTGCCGGTGAGTTCCTTGACCAGGTCGGTGACGGCGGGCATCCGGGTCGAGCCGCCGACCAGGATCACATGGTCGATCGCGGACAGCGCCACACCCGCGTCCTTGACGGCCTGATGGAACGGCTTCTTGCAGCGGTCCAGCAAGTCCGCGGTCAGCTGCTGGAACTGAGCCCGCGTCAGCTTCTCCTCCAGATGCAGCGGGCCCTCGGCGGATGCCGTGATGTACGGCAGGTTGACCGACGTCTCCGTGGACGAGGACAGCTCGATCTTCGCCTTCTCGGCACCCTCGCGCAGCCGTTGCAGTGCCATCTTGTCGTTGCCCAGGTCGATGCCGTACTGCCCCTTGAAGCGCTTGACCAGATGCTCGACGACCCGCTGGTCCCAGTCGTCGCCACCGAGGTGCGTGTCGCCGTTGGTGGCCTTGACCTCGATCACACCGTCGCCGATCTCAAGGAGGGAAACGTCGAAAGTTCCGCCCCCGAGGTCGAAGACGAGGACCGTCTGCTCCTCGCCCCGGTCGAGGCCGTAGGCGAGCGCCGCGGCGGTCGGCTCGTTGATGATCCGCAGCACCTTCAGGCCGGCGATCTCCCCGGCCTCCTTGGTGGCCTGCCGCTGCGAGTCGTCGAAATACGCGGGTACGGTGATCACCGCGTCGGTGACGTCCTCGCCGAGGTACGCCTCGGCGTCCCGCTTCAGCTTCTGCAGCACCCGCGCCGACAGCTCCTGGGCCCGGTACCGCGTGCCGTCGACGCTCCCGCTCTCCGGGAACCGCCAGGCACCGTCGCCCATGTGCCGCTTCACCGAGCGCGCGGTGCGGTCCACATTGGTCACCGCCTGCCGCTTGGCGACCTCTCCGACCAGCACATCGCCGTTCTTCGCGAAGGCCACCACCGACGGGGTGGTGCGCGCCCCCTCGGCGTTGGCGACGACGGTGGGCTCACCGCCCTCCAGGACGGCCACCACCGAGTTCGTCGTACCGAGGTCGATCCCGACCGCACGTGTCATGTCCGTCCCCTTCCGCCCGGGGCACTTCCCCGACTCCAGCACAAAACTTGAGCGAGCCGTTGTCAATGCCGGGAGCCCCGTGAACGACGATGCCGCGCCCCAGCACGGGGACGCGGCATCCGAAGGGGTACGACGGTCAGGCGAGCTTCGCGTCCAGGGTGATGGTGGTGCCGGCCAGGGCCTGGCTGACCGGGCAGTTCTTCTTGGCGTCCTCGGCGGCGGCGGCGAAGCCCGCCTCGTCCAGGCCGGGCACCGTGCCCTCGACGGTCAGGTGGATCCCGGTGATGCCCTCACCCGGCTGAAACTTGACGTCGGCGTTGGTCACCAGCCTGGTGGGCGGGGTGCCGGCGCCGGCCAGGGCGTGCGAGAGGGCCATGGAGAAGCAGCTGGAGTGGGCGCCGGCGATCAGCTCCTCCGGGCTGGTCTTGCCGTTCGCATCCTGGGAACGCGAGGCCCACGTGACCGGCTGCTGGCCGATACCGGAGGAGTCGAAGGTGATGACACCGTTGCCCTCCAGGAGGTTGCCTTCCCAAACGGTGTGTGCGGTGCGCGTGGTGGCCACGGTTGTTCCTTTCGGCGTACGAAGGCGAATGAACCGGTTTCGCTGCCTCCCATCCGATCACATCCGGGCTCACCGCACGCGGAAGACCGGCCCACGGGGAGTGAACGGCAGGCGACGGCCGTCGGGGACGAGGTAGGCGTGCTCGCGCCGCACCCGCAGGACGTCGCACCAGCCGTCGGTGATCACCAGGACCGGTGCGGTCGGCGGGAAGTCGTCCGCGCGCTGCAACAGGTCGATCCCGGGCTGGAGGACGGTTCCGCCGCGGCCGTGCACCCGGACCCGCCCGGCGATCTCGGTCGTCGGCAGGTACCCGGCGTCGTGCGGCGCGGCGTCGCAGAACACCACACGGGCCGCCGGTACGTCACGGGCCTCGGCGTAGGAGGCGATCGCGCCGAGGGCCTTGCCGAGCAGGGTGCGGTCCATGGAGCCGGAGGTGTCCAGGACCACGCCGAAGGTGCAGCGGGCGACCTCCTCGGGCGGGAAGTAGCGGCCCGCGCGCGGGATGTCCGGGGTGGACGACTGCCGGCGGGAGGGCCGGGCGTAGGACCGGACGGCTTCCGGCCGGGGCACGAACTCGTCGAACCAGCGGGCGAGCTGGGCGTCCCAGGGCAGCGGCGGATGGCTGAGCGCGCGGATCTCCTCGACCAGGCCGCCGGGCAGGAAGCCGCGGCCCTGCGTCTGGTGCAGGTCGAGACCCTGGCCGAGACCCCGGCGGTAGAACTCGTCGAGGTCGACACAGGCGCCGGGCGGGCCGAGCGGCGCGCCCAGGACATCGCCGCGCCCTTTGCCGCGCAGGGTGGCCAGGCGCCGCATCCGGCGCAGGTCGACGGCGATCCGGTCGTACACCTCCTCCGCCGACAGGTCCTTCAGCTCCGGGTCGTGCAGGAGCCCCTCGGGCATGGTGCCGACCCGCATCTCGACCAGCCAGCCGTTGATGACGTAGTCGCAGGCGACGTTGAAGAGGTAGGGGTCGCGGCCGCCGAGGCGGCCGCCGTGGCGCAGGGCGGCGTGCAGCATCTCGTGGGCGAGGACGAACCGCCACTCCTCGTCGTCCAGGGTGCGCAGCGGGTTGACGTAGATCTCGCCGGCCTCGGGGTTGACGGCGGCGATCGCGATGTCGTGGGCGCGGGCCAGTTCGGCGTCGGCGACCAGCTTGATGCCGGCCGCGATCCCGCCGAGCAGCGGATAGGAGGATACGAACCAGCTCAGCGCCTGTTCCCAGGGGCGCAGCGGGGTCGGCGGCCCGGTCATGGAGGTGCGGCGGCCGCCGGCCAGGTCCATCGCCCGGGACATGGTGCGGGTCAGTGCGTGCGCGAACCCGACCTGCCAGTCGGGGACTTGGCCGGCCCACTTGTTCCAGGAGAGGAGCAGCTGGTCCGGTTCGCCGCCGCTGGTGCCGCCCCGCTCGTACGCGGCCGGGATGGAGCCGACGCGGCGCCAGCCGGCGGCGAGCCGTTCCTCGTCACCCTCCGGATAGGACGCGGGCAGGTGGTCCGGTGCCTCGCCGACCGGAAAGGTCTCCAGGAAGCGGTTGACGACGGTGCAGCGGGCGGCGAGGTCGTAGCGGTCGGGCTGGGTGCGCGGCCCGGTCGCGGCGGGCAGGTGGCCGAAGCCGAGATGGATGGTGCAGTGGGCCAGCGCCCAGGCCCACTCGGCCGGTTCGGCGCGCCGGGTGGCGTGGGCGTGCAGGACGCCGTCGGAGTCGGCCCGTACCAGCCCCTCGTGGGGTGCCAGTTCGCACTTCTCGTGCCGGCAGATGGTGAACTCCACTGCCCGCAGGGCCGGGTTGGCGCGCAGCAGCTCGACGCCGGCCGCGAAGTTCTCCGCGGCGGGGTCCTTCTTCTTCTGCTGCTCCTTGCGGGCGGCGGCCCGGCTCACCGGCGGGCCTCCACCAGCCGGGGCATGTCCCGGGCCGCCTCGATCAGGAACCAGGCGGGCAGCACGGGGTTGCCGTCGGCGTCGGAGGCGATGACGGTCTGGGCGACCTCGACGGAGATCTCGGCGAGCTGCACGAGCAGCGACTTGGCGCGGTACGCGGTCTGCCGGCCGTTCGCCGACATGTGCTCCTTGTCGACGGGCAGTTCCTTGACGAGCCGCCCGCGGAACGACTCGGCGAGGTAGTACAGCAGGTCGCGGTCCTCGATCCGGTGCGGCCAGCCGGCGTCGCCCTTGAGGATCGCCTCGATCCCGAACCGGCTGCGCACGATCTTGACGTATCCGCAGAAGGCGGTCGCGTGGGCCGGGGTGAGCGTGCCGTGCGCGAGGACCTTCAGGGTCTCCTCGTCGAGGTCGCGCCCGAAGGAGTGCAGGGCGTCGGAGAGCATGTGCCAGGAGCGCGGGGTGGAGAACGGCTCCTCGGTCTTCGGCGGCTTGGACCACAGATGGTCGGGCCGGTCGGTGAGGTGGTCCAGGATCCACGGGTGGATGCCGTTGCCGGCGGCCCAGGCGAGCCAGTCGTGGGCCGAGGCCGTCAGGTGGACGTGGGCGAGCCGGTTGACGAGCGCGGAGGCGATGGGCCGGGCGAGGGCGTTGTCGGTGGCACGGTTGCCGGCGCCGATGACGATCGACCCCTTCGGCAGCTCGTAGCTGCCGATCCGGCGGTCGAGAATCAGCGAGTAGAACGCCTTCTGCACATCCGGGGTGGCCGCGTTCAGCTCGTCGAGGAAGAGGCAGTACGGCTCGTCCCGGGCGATCACCTCGGGCGGGCAGAACACCGACCGCCCGTCACGGATCTGCGGAACGCCGATCAGGTCCTCGGGCGCGAGCTGCGTACCGAGCAGACTCACACACTCCAGCCCCAGGGACTCGGCGAACGCCCGCACCAGCGAGGACTTCCCGATCCCGGGCGCCCCCCAGATGAACACGGGCCGCACGGTGGCAAGGCCGAGCAGGAGCTCGGGGAGACGGGCGGGGGTGACGGTAACGGCTGCCTGCAAAGGGACGGCTCCTGAGGAGTGTTCGAGAGACTTGCGACTCGAATCAGTGTGTGCCGGGAGCGAGAGGAACGCAGCTGATTTATCCGGGCTGGACTGGAGCGCCCCGTCAGGGGCGCGGGGAACTGCGCGAACAACCCCCACCGGCCCGCACCCTCACGCGGCCCTCTCCCCTTCCGCAGGCACCGGCACCTGCGGCCCGTCCGCCTCCCGAAGCCACCGCCGCAGCACTCCGTGCACGGCCTCCGCGCCCACGAGCTCCTCCGACTCCTCAGCCGGCTCCGAGACGCAGACCGGCGACAGCAGGAACGGCCTCCCCTGGGCCCCGCCGAGCCCCCCGTGCGACCCGATCTGCTCCTCGAAGGCGAGCACCTCCCCGGACTCCGGATCGAACGACGAGTTCACCATGATGTCGGCGGTGTGCGGGAAGGAGTGGGTCCGCCGCACGGCATCAGCAGCGCCCGGCCCGAACACGGCGAGCGGCCCCGCGACGCCGTCGAGCCGGTCCAGCGGTATCTCCGCGCCGTACGCCCCGAGCACCACCCCGCCGTGCTCCTCGCTGCGCACCAGCAGGAACCCGATGCCGGGGTGGTTGGCGAGGGTGGTGAGCAGCGCCGGGTACCGGGCGTCGATCTCCTCCTTGGTCATGCGGTGCGGCACGTCCGGGAAGGAGACCAGGCCGAGGTTGCCGGAGGCGAGCACGACCGGTTCCGAGCGCCGGGTGGGCCGGTGCTTCTCACCGCCCTCCTCGACCGGCCTGCGCAGGGCCGCGCGGACGGCGGCCCGGGCCTCGGCGCCGCTGTGCGTCCGCTCGGCGCGGCGCGGCACGTGCAGCCCGCAGCCGGCCCGGACCAGGTCACCGAGGGTGAGGCCGTACCGGGAGTGGAAGGTCTCGCCGGGGCTCTGCCCGTGGTCGGAGAGGACGACGATCCGGTACTGCCGCGGCGCGTGCTCGGCGACCTTCTCGATCAGCGCGAGGGCGCGGTCCAGGCGTTGCAGCACCTTCTCGGCGTCCCGGCTGTGCGGCCCCGAGTGGTGGGCGACCTCGTCGTAGGCGACGAGGTCGGCGTAGACGGCGGTGCGGCCGGCGAGCAGGTCGCCCATGACCGCGGCGACGACGACGTCCCGTTCGACGACGGTGGCGAAGGCGCGGACGAAGGGGTAGAGGCCGCCGCGCTTGACGCGGGGCCGCTGCTTGCGCGTCCGGGCCGTGGCGGACTGGCCGATCTCGCGGCCGACCTCGGCGAAGAAGGAGAGCGCGGTGCGGACGGCGTTGGCCGGGTCGGAGAAGTAGGCGAAGTAACCGGCGCGGGAACGGTTCTCCCGGCCTCGTCGGCGGGTGGCTATGGACAGCACGAGCGCCTGTTCGTCGGCGCCGCCGCTGAAGAGGTTGCCGCGGCTGGCGCCGTCCAGGGTGAGCAGTCCCCCGTCGGCGGTGCGCTCGACGGCACGGCGCTGGAGTTCGGCGGCGCTGGTCGGCCGGTTGCAGACCATCACCTCCCGGCTGTCCTTCTCGTACCAGCGGAAGGCCGGGACGTCGAAGGTGGAGCCGTGCAGGATGCCCAGCTGGCTGGCGCCGGTCTGGCTGGACCAGTCGGTGCGCCAGCAGGTGAGCCGGTGGGTGGCGTCCAGCCAGGCGGCGACCGTCGGCATCAGTCCCTTGGCGACGGCGTCGGTGAGGACGTCGTGGCCGACGCCGTCGAGCTGGAGGAAGACGGTGCCGGGGGTGGCCGGGCAGGGCGGGCGGGAGCCGCGGCGGCGGGTGGCGAGGCGGGAGAGCCGGCGCCGGTAGGCGTCGTCGTCGCGGACGGCGAGGGCACCGCCGGTGGCGGAGGCGACGGCGGACATCACGGCGGCCACGATCACGGCGGTCTCCGGGGCGGCCTCGCTCTGTCCGGAGGGGTTGATACGCAGGGCGACGAGGAGGAGGGAGCCGTTGAGGGCGAAGACCAGCAGGCCGAGGACGAGCGCGGGCACCAGCAGCAGCAGTCGTACCAGAAGGGGCCATACGACGGCCGACAGCACACCGAAGGCGCCGGCGCCGAGGGCCGCGGTCACGGCGATACGGGTGGCGCTGTCACCGTCGGCGGACTGGAGCTGGAAGTCGGGCAGGATCCCGGCGAGGACCAGCATGGTCACGGTGGACACCGCCCACACCACGACGCTCCGCCCGATCTGACTGACGACCCGCCGCCACCGCACGCCCCACCGACCTCACGTCCGCGACCCGCGTCCGCCGCGGGTCTGCTGCCGCCCACACTGTCACACGGCCATGGGCGCGAGCGGGCTCACCTGCCGTCGTACCCCGCCGTCGGCATCGACAGCCGCCGGTGGACCCTCGCCTTCATCTGGGCGTCGTAGCGGGGCTCGGCCCGCCCCACCGTCTCCACCCGCACCCCGCGTCTCACGCACTCCGCCGTGAAGTCCTCGACCGACGACAGCGCGCTCTCCAGCACCCGGCTGCTCGGTGCGACGAAGACGTCCAGGCCGGGCCGGACACCCGCCCACAGGGCGCTGTGGTCGTGGCGCAGCCCGCGGACCAGGAGTTCCCGGGCGATGACGTACCCGTGCTCCAGTGCCCAGCGCGCGCACATCGCGTGCTGGCTGCGGGAGTCGACCAGGAAGGGGTCGATCTCCAGTTCCTCCAGGGGCGTCAGACTCGCGATGGCGGTCACCCGCACCGGCGCGAGCCCGCCGTAGGCACCCCGCACCTGTCCCATGGCGTCCCCCCTCACCTCCGGGTTTCGCCGCCGACCCTACTCCTGCACGTAGGCTTCGGGGAGTCGCGCGAAGGAGGCAAAGAGGTGCCGGTGGAGATCACCTGGTGGGGTCACGCCACCTGCACGATCGAGGATTCGGGCGTACGACTGCTGACCGATCCTCTGTTCGCTCGCAGGCTCGCGCACCTGCGCCGCCGCCGTGGCGCCCCGCCGCCGCCCGAGGCCCGTCGTGCGGACCTCGCGCTCGTCTCCCACCTGCACGCCGACCATCTGCACGTCCCCTCGCTGGCCGGGCTCGCCCCGGGCACGCGCCTGCTTGTGCCCCGGGGCGCACCACGGGCGGTGCCCACGCTCCGTCGGCTCCGGCAGCTGCGGATCACCGAGGTCGGTGTCGGGGACGAGATATCCGTCGGCCCGCTCGTCGTACGCGTCGTGCCCGCACGTCACGACGGGCGCCGGCTGCCGGTCGGCCCGCACCGCTCCCCCGCCCTCGGGTACGTCGTCGAGGGTGCGGCACGGACGTACTTCGCCGGGGACACCGGGCTGTTCGACGAGATGGCCGAGGCGGTCGGGCCGGTGGACGTGGCCCTCCTGCCGGTCGGCGGGTGGGGGCCCCACCTCGGAGAGGGGCATCTCGACGCCGGGCGGGCGGCGCGGGCACTGGCCCGGCTGGCGCCGCGCAGCGCGGTGCCGGTGCACTACGGCACGTACTGGCCGATCGGCATGGACGGGGTGCGCCCGCACGAGTTCCATGCGCCGGGCGACGAGTTCGTGCGCCTGGCGGCGGAGTACGCGCCGCGGGTGGCGGTGCACAAGCTCGGTCACGGGGAGAGCGTGCGGCTGGAGGTCGCACGGTGAGACTGCTGGTGGTGATGGCGGCCGCCGGCGCCACGGCAGCCACCTCGTCGCCCTCGTCGACCGAGTCCACGCAGCAGGCGATCGGCTATCCGACGCTGTTTCTGCTGGTGTTGGTGGGGGCGCTGGTGCCGGTGGTGCCGACGGGGGCGCTGGTGAGTTCGGCGGCGGTGGTGGCCTTTCACCAGACGGCGCCGTTCGCGCTGGCGCTGGTCTTGGTGACGGCGTCGCTGGCCGCCTTCCTGGGGGACGCGGCGCTGTACTGGCTGGGGCGGCGCGGGATGGGGTCGAAGAACGGGTCGCGGTGGCTGGCGGCGATCCGGGCCCGGGCGCCGGAGGACCGGCTGGAGCAGGCGCAGGCGAGGTTGGCCGAGCACGGGGTTGCCGTACTGGTGTTGTCACGGCTGGTGCCGGCCGGCCGCATCCCGGTGATGCTGGCGTGTCTGCTGGCCGACTGGCCGTTGCGGCGGTTCGCCCGGGGGAACGCGCCGGCCTGTGTGGCGTGGGCCGCGACTTATCAGTTGATCGGGATTCTGGGCGGGTCGTTGTTCCCGGAGCCGTGGGAGGGGGTTGTGCTGGCGGTCGCGCTGACCGTGGTGATCAGCGCGATGCCGGGTGTGGTGCGGCGAGTTCGGGGTGGTGCGGTGCGTGGCTGACCGCGGGCGCCGCGCCCCTATGGGGCGCTGAACTCCAGCACCTTCGACCCCCCGACCGGCAGATCCCACAGGTTCTCCCGGTCCAGCCCCGCCTTCTTCCAGGCCGCCCGTACCCGCCGCAACGGCTCCAGTACCGGCTCTGCCGAGAGGATGAAGGTCCCCCAGTGCATGGGGGCCATCCGCCTCGCCCCCAGGTCCTCGGTCGCCCGGACCGCCTCCTCGGGGTCGAGGTGGACGTCGCTCAGCCACCAGCGGGGGTCGTAGGCGCCGATGGGCATCAGGGCCAGGTCGATGCCCGGGTAGCGGCCGCCGATGCGGGAGAACCAGTGGCCGTATCCCGTGTCGCCGGCGAAGTAGACGCGCTGCCCGTCGGCGGCGGTGAGGACCCAGCCGCCCCAGAGGCTGTGACAGGTGTCGGTGAGGGTGCGCTTGGACCAGTGGTGGGCGGGGACGAAGTCGAAACGGACACCGGGCAGTTCCGCCGCCTCCCACCAGTCCAGCTCGGTGACGGTGGTGAAGCGGCGGCGCCGGAACCAGCGGCCGAGGCCGGCCGGTGCGAACACCGGGGTGTCGCGCGGGAGGCGGCGCAGGGTGGGGGCGTCCAGGTGGTCGTAGTGGTTGTGGCTGATGACGACCGCGTCGACGCGCGGCAGCGTCTCCCAGTCGACGCCGACCGGGGTGACCCGGGCCGGGGTGCCGATGATGCGGCGGGACCAGACGGGGTCGGTGAGGACGGTCAGGCCGCCGATCCGGACGACCCAACTGGCGTGCCCCGCCCAGGTGACGGCGACCGTGTCGGTGTCGACGCGGGGCAGCGGGCCCGGCTCGTAGGGCAGCCGGGGGATGTCGGCGAGGCCCTCGCGCCCTGGGCGGACGGAGCCCTCGCGGGCGAAGCGGGCCATGGCCTTGAGGCCGGGCAGGGGTGCGGTCAGCCGGTCGTGGAAGGTCCGCGGCCAGAACCGGACTTCGCCCAGCGGACGGGGGTCGGCGAGCGGCGGGAACGGAGGCGCGTAAGGAGTCGGAGCGCTGGGGGTGGGGGAGGTGGGGGTCGTGACGGTGGGAGTGGTGGCGTCCCGGGGCGTCGTGGCAGGCGGGTCGGCAGTCGTCGCCGGGGCAGTCGTCGTGGTGGCAGTCGTCGTGGTGGATCCTGACTCATGCGTCTGCTGCGTCTGCTGCGTCATCGAGGAGGCTCCCATCGCTGAGCGTCGTCGCGGAGATCGTCGAGTACCGACCTCAAGGACATCAACGCGCGTTGCACGTGTGGCAGTTCCAACGGTGCGGGGGACGTGAGGCATTCCAGGCGTTCCTCGTCGGTTCCGCCCAGCAGTGGCCCGGTGGCGAGCCGGACGCGCAGCGCCTGGAGGTCGTCGCCGAAGCGGTGGCCGCCGGGCGCGGGCATGCCGAGCCGGGCGGTGAGGAACTCCTCCAACTCCTGTGCGTCGCCGACCCCCTGAGCGCCGAGCGCGGCGCGCAGCGATTCCAGGTCGGCGTACAGGTGACGGCCGGCCTGCGGGGGCCGGGCCACGCCGCCGCCCTCGACCACCGCGGTGTGCACGGCGGCGGCCAGGCGCGCGTGCAGGCGTACGGCGTCCGCCCGGCGGGTGGTGACGGGCTCGGGCTCGTCGAGCGCGTGGGCGGCGGCGACCGCGACCGGTCCGGCGAGGCGGGCGCCGAGCGCGGTGAGGACGTCGAGCACGCGCGCGTGCAGGGCCGAAGCGGTGTCGCCCTCGGGGAACCGGGCGACGGCGGCGGGCCAGCCGGCCGGCAGCAGGGCGCCGGCCAGGTCGGTGACGACGGTGACCCGGTCCGGGAGCATCTCGGCGGGACTGAGCAGCACCGTGGCGTGCGGCGCGTGCAGGGTGTCGCGCCAGGTCTCGTCGCTGACCAGGTGGAGTCCCTCGCCGGTGGCCGCCTCGACGGTCGCGTGCAGCAGTTCGGGCGGGGCGACGGTGGCGGTCGGGTCGTCGGCGACGGAGAGGACCAGCAGCCGGGGGTCGCCGCCCTCGTCCCGGACCCGGCGCACGGTCTCCAGCAGCGCGTAGGGGTCGGGCACGCCCCCGGACTCGGCGGGGGTGGCCACGTGGAAGACGGGCCGGCCGAGGAGTCGGGCGTACGGCGCCCACCAGGCGGCGCAGGGGCGCGGCACCAGGACGTCGCCGCCGAGCGCGGCGGTGAGCGCCAGCAGGAGGGCGGGGGCGCCGGGGCCCGCGGTCACCCGGCCGGGCGTGGCGGTCAGCCCGCGGCGCTCCCAGTAGCCGCGGGCCGCGTCGAGCAGCGCCGGACCGCCGCCGACGGGTTCCTCGCCGCCCCGGCTCGCGGCGGCGGCCAGCGCGGCGGAGAGTTCGGGCAGGACGGGCAGCCCGTCGTCGGGCAGCGGCGGCCCGTACCGGACGGGTCCGTGGCCCCGCGCGGGCGTGTCCCGGAGCGGCCGCTGATCCTCGGGATCCGTCTGCCGCATGTCCGCCTCCGCGCAGTCCGTGGTGCCGTGTGCCGTCCGGTCCGGGCCGCGCGCTCCGTCGGGTGGTGATGCGTACGGTGCCGGAGTGGTCGCCCCAGGGGTTACCCGGTGGCGGCCGTCTCATCCGTCCGCGCGGGACCTCCCGCCGGCCAGCCGGTACACCGCACCGCCGCACGCGGCCGCGATCAGCATGCCGCCCGCGACCAGTGCGGGAACCGAGTCCGTGAAGGCGCCGCCCGCCCCGGCCTCCACGCCGTGCTCGACGGTCGGCGGATCACAGGAGGCGTCACCGCCGCGCGGCTCGTCACACGCTTGGTCGTCCGCGCAGGGGCCGGAGGAACCGGAGAAACCGGCTCCGCCGGAACCGGAGGAACCGGAGGAAGAGGAGCCGAAGGAATGGGAGGAACCGGAGGAGGCACACTCGTGTCCGCCCTCGCCGCACGACTTCTGCCCCGCGGAACAGGGCCGCTCGCCACTGCCCCCGGTCGCCGTGCCGCCCCCGACGTCCCCGCGGGAACCCGTGGCATCGTCACCCCGACCGCCTGTGCCTGCGTCACCCCGAGCAGCCGTGCCGCCGTCGTCTCCCCAAGCACCCGTGCCGCTGTCACTCCGCGCACCCGTGCCGCTGTCGCCCCGAGCGCCCGTGCCGCTGCCGCTGTCGCTGTCGCTGTCGCCCCAAGGAGCCGTGGCATCGTCGCCGTGCGGGACCGTGCCGTCGTCCCCCCGAGAGACCGTGCCGTCATCCCCGTGAGCGACCCCGCTGTCTCCGCCGGGTACCGCGCCGGCGTCCCCGTGCGGCACCCCGCTGTCCCCGCCCGGGACCGCGCCACCGTCGGCCGGGGGCACGGCGCTCCCCTCATTCCGGAGGGCGCTCCCCCCACTCCCGACGGCGCTCCCCTGGCTCCCGGCGACCGTGAGGGGTGTGCTCCAGGGCGGCCCCTGCACCCCGCCCGCCGCCGGGCAGGTCCCGTCGGCCGTCCCGCAGGTGACAGAGACGGAAGCGCCGGGCGGCGCGGCGCCGGGGCCGGCTTCGGCGGCGGGGCCGGCCGCGGCGGTCGTACCGGCGACGCCGAAGGCGGCACCCGCCAGGACGGCGACGGACAGAGCGCGAGCGGTACGGCGCATGGGGTGGCTCCTCGGAACGTACGACTCCGGGGACACGCGGCTGGTGCCCCCGCAGCCATCACAGCCCGCCCCACGCCGTGCCGCGCGCGGCCGACCCCCATTCGCGGGACACGCCCGCCCTTTCGGGTGACCTGACGGGCCGGTTCGGCGTGTCGGCCCCTTGTCACCGGGTACGCGTCCCGCACTCCCCGAAGCATCTGGGGGAGATGTGCAGCGCGGCAGTGACCGGCTGAGCGTTCACCGGGACGACGAGGTGAACCACGAGCTGCTCAGGTCCGGGCCGGGACGCCGGCGGGCAAGCCCAGGAAGCAAGGAGTGGACATCATGCGTATCGCGTTTCTGACCGCGCCCGAGGGCGTGGAGCAGGTGGAGCTGACCGAGCCGTGGAAGGCGGTCTCCGACGCCGGGCACGAGCCGGTGCTGGTGTCGACGCAGCCGGGGCGGGTCCAAGGCTTCGACCATCTCGACAAGGCGGACACGTTCCCCGTGGACGAGGTGGTCGGCGACGCCTCGGCGGACTCGTTCGGTGCGCTGGTGCTGCCCGGCGGGGTCGCCAATCCGGACATTCTGCGGACGGACGAGCGGGCCGTGGCGTTCGTGAAGGGCTTCTTCGAGGCGGGCCGGCCGGTCGCGGCGATCTGTCACGCGCCCTGGACGCTGATCGAGGCCGATGTCGTGCGGGGCCGGACCCTGACGTCCTGGCCGAGCCTGCGGACCGACATCCGCAACGCCGGCGGCACCTGGGTCGACGAGCAGGCCCAGGTCTGCGGGGCCGGTCCCAACACGCTGGTCACCAGTCGTAAGCCGGACGACCTGAAGGCCTTCTGCGAGGCCTTCCTCGACGCGCTCCGCGAGGCCTGAGCCCGAGCAGGGCGCCGGTCTCAGCTCGCGGAGGCGCGCGGTGTCGCCGTCTCCGAGCAGCTGCGCTCCCTGGCGCCCTCCCGGGTGCGGCCGGCGGCGACGATGCGGCGCGGGTTGCGGCGCAGGTACTCGCCCTCCAGCTGGGCCATGCGCTCGTTGTGGGCGCGCAGCGCGTCGTTGGAGCCGTACAGCAGGGTGTCGTGGCGCGTCCGGTGGATGGTCTCCAGCTCCTTCATGAGCTGCTGGTCGTCCAGCCGGCTGGGGTCGACTCCGGTCATGGTGGTACCCCGCTCGTCGTGTCCGTCCCGGCGGTCCGGATCCCTGCATCCACTGTACGAAGGTCCGGGCTGCCGGGCCTGTCTAGCGGGCGCGCTCCACCCGGCGCTCGTCCCACACCGGCTCCGGGGTCTCGCGGACCCGGCCGTCGGTGCCGAAGACCAGGTAGCGGTCGAAGGCACGGGCGAACCAGCGGTCGTGGGTGACGGCGAGCACCGTGCCGTCGAAGGCCTCCAGGCCCTCCTGGAGGGCTTCGGCGGACTCCAGGTCGAGGTTGTCGGTCGGCTCGTCGAGCAGCAGTGCCGTTACACCCTGTAGCTCCAGCAAGAGGATCTGGAACCGGGCCTGCTGGCCGCCGGAGAGCCGCTCGAAGGTCTGTTCGGCCTGGTGGGTCAGCTCGTAGCGGCGCAGCCGGGACATCGCGGCGCCCCGGTCCTGGGAGTGTTCCGTCCACAGGATGTCGAGGAGGGTACGGCCCTGCAGCTCGGGGTGGGCGTGGGTCTGGGCGAAGTGCCCGGGCACCACCCGTGCGCCCAGCTTCCACTGTCCCGTGTGCGCCACCTCCTCCCCGGCCAGCAGCCGCAGGAAGTGCGACTTGCCGGAGCCGTTGGAGCCGAGGACGGCGACCCGTTCGCCGTAGAAGACCTCCAGGTCGAAGGGTTTCATCAGGCTGGTGAGTTCGAGTCCCGCGCAGGTGACGGCACGCACGCCGGTCCGGCCGCCGCGCAGCCGCATCCTGATGTCCTGGTCGCGCGGCGGCTCCGGGGGCGGCCCGGCCTCCTCGAACTTGCGCAGCCGGGTCTGCGCGGCCGCGTACCGGGAGGCCATCTCGTGGGAGACGGCGGCGGCCTGGCGGAGGTTCAGCACCAGCTTCTTCAGCTGGGCGTGCTTCTCGTCCCAGCGGCGGCGCAGTTCCTCGAAGCGGGCGAAGCGTTCACGCCGGGCGTCGTGGTAGGTGGCGAAGCCGCCGCCGTGCACCCAGGCGTCGGCGCCGGTCGGCGAGGGTTCCACGGAGACGATCTTCTCGGCGGCGCGGGCGAGGAGCTCCCGGTCGTGGGAGACGAACAGGACCGTCTTGCGGGTCTCCCCCAGCTGCGCCTCCAGCCAGCGCTTGCCGGGGACGTCGAGGTAGTTGTCCGGCTCGTCGAGGAGCAGCACCTCGTCGGTGCCGCGGAACAGGGCCTCCAGCACCAGCCGCTTCTGCTCGCCGCCGGAGAGGGTGCGCACCTGCCGCCACTGGGCCTTGTCGTACGGCACGCCGAGCGCGGCCATCGTGCACATGTCCCAGAGCGTCTCGTGCTCGTAGCCGCGCACCTCGGCCCAGTCGGCGAGTGCCTGCGCGTAGCGGAGCTGGGCGGCTTCGTCGTCGACGGTCATGATGCCGTGCTCGGCCCGGTCCACGGCCTGCGCGGCCTCCCGGATCCCGGGCGGCGCCACCGACACCAGCAGATCACGCACGGTGGTCTCGTCCCGTACAGAGCCCACGAACTGGCGCATCACGCCGAGGCCGCCGCTCACGGTCACGGTGCCGCCGTGCGGCTTCAGCTCGCCGGAGATCAGCCGCAGCAGGGTGGTCTTGCCGGCGCCATTGGGGCCGACCAGCGCGACGGCGGCCCCCTCACCGACCCGGAACGACACATCGCCGAGCAGGGCCCTCCCGTCGGGGAGGTAGTACTCGAGATGCGCGGCTTCCAGGTGTCCCATGGTCAGGGATTCTGCGCGGCACCGCCGAGATAGGGCAAACCGTTATCGGCCCGATGCCTTCGGCCGCGGACGCGTCGTGGTTGCTCGCGCCCCTGAAGGGGCGCCAAGTGGACGCCCCTGAAAGGGGCGCGGGGCTGTATCGATATGCGGCTGCCGCCGCGTGGGCGCGACCAGCCCCCACCGGCCCGCACCCGAACACGTCGGCAGCCCCGTGACGCAGTCACTCCGCGGCGGACTCCAGCGGCTCCCCCGTCGGCCCGCTCTCCCCCGCCGGCTCCACCACCGCACCCTCCCAGGACACCGCCTTCCAGCCGTCGGCCGGGGAGCCCTCCAGGACGACCACGCCGGTGTTGTCGAGGGGACGGGCGGCGGCGAAGGGGACGTCGACGTTGTCGGCGCGGGCCGCCGTCCACAGGCGGATCGCGGCACCGTGGCTGATCACGGCGACCGTCCCGGCACCGCTCGCCGCGGCCTCGGCGATCACCGCGTCGTAGCGGGCCAGGGTCTCGTCCCCGGTCTCCCCGCCGGGCATGCGCAGCCCGGTGTCCCCGGCCGCCCAGGCGAACACGGTCCGCATGTACTCCTGGCCCCGCTCGGAGTGGCCGGGCAGCAGCTCCAGGTCGCCGGCGGAGACCTCGCGGATGCCGTCACGCACGATCGGGACGAGACCGCGGGCGGCGGCCAGCGGCGCGGCGGTGAGCTGGGTGCGGGTCAGCGTGGAGACGTAGAGCACCTCGACGTCCTCGCCGGCGAGGGCCTCGGGCAGGGCCGCCGCCTGCCGCTCGCCGAGCGCGGTCAGACCGGGGCCCGGTACGCCCGTGTCGAGCAGGAAGTCCACGTTGGTGGGGGTCTGCCCATGACGTATGAGGAGCAGGCGCATCCAGGGGTTCCTCTCACTCGACCACACCGCGTACCGGCAGGAAACAGCCACTTCAGGGTACCCGGACCCGCATGAGCCCAGATGTTGACCTGACCGTCCTGAAGCCCGGCCGGCACGCGCTGCGCGACCGGCTGCTCGCTCTCGACCTGAGGCTGTTCGAGGTGGCGGCCGAGCGGAACTGGCCGTTCGCCGAACCGGTGCTGCCCCGGCTGAGCCGCGGCGCCAACCACGGCGTGCTGTGGTTCGCGGCGGCCGCCGCGGTGGCGGCGTCCCGCACTCCCCGGGCCCGCCGGGCCGCCGCCCGCGGCCTGGCCTCGCTCAGCCTGGCCTCCCTGACCATCAACACCCTCGGCAAGCGCTCGGTGCGCCGGCCCCGGCCGGTCCTGGACCCGGTGCCGGCGGTGCGGCATCTGAAGCGGCAGCCGATCACCACCTCGTTCCCCTCCGGTCATGCCGCGTCGGCGGCGGCGTTCGCGGCGGGGGTCGCCCTGGAGTCCCCGGGGTGGGGCGCGGTGGTGGCACCGGTGGCGTTCTCGGTCGCGATGTCCCGGGTCTACACGGGCGTGCACTTCCCGAGCGACGTGCTCGCGGGTGCGGCTCTGGGCGTGGGCGCCGCGTTCGCGATACGCCGGCTGGTGCCGACCCGGGGCCAGATCGGCCCGCCGCCCCGGCCGCGCGCCAAGGTCCCGGCGCTGCCGGACGGGGAGGGTCTGGTGGTGGTGGCCAACCAGGCCTCGGGCAGCTCCGACCGGGTCCGGGCGCTCCACGACGAGCTGCCGATGGCCGAGCTGGTGGAGTGCGAACCGGCAGAGGTGCAGGCCGAGTTGGAGAAGGCGGCGCTGCGGGCGCGGGCGCTAGGGGTGTGCGGCGGCGACGGCACCGTGAACGCGGCCGCCCGGATCGCCCTGCGGCACGGCCTGCCGCTCGCGGTGCTGCCCGGCGGCACCCTCAACCACTTCGCCTACGACCTGACCGTGGAGGGCGGCCGCGGCCTGGGCCGCGCGGTGCGCGACGGCGAGGCGGTCCGGGTGGACGTCGGCCGCTTCGCCAGTGACGGCCAGGAGGGCGTCTTCCTCAACACGCTGAGCCTCGGTGTGTATCCGGAGCTGGTGCGCGAGCGGGAGCGCTGGGCGCACCGCATCGGCGGCCGGCCCGCCGAGGTGCTCGCGGCGCTGCGCGTGCTGCGCACCGACCGGCATCCGCTGGAGGTCGAACTCGGCGGCTCCGCCCACCCGTTGTGGCTGCTGTTCGTCGGCAACTGCGTCTACCACCGGATGGGCCTGACACCGGGCCGGCGTACCGACCTGGCGGACGGCCAGCTGGACGTACGGGTGGTGCACGGCGGCAGGCATCCCGCGCTGCGCCTGCTCACCGCCGCCCTCGCGGGCCCGTTGACCCGCTCCCCCGCACACGCGGAGGTGCGGGTGAGCCGGCTGCGGCTCACCGGCCTCAAGACCGGTACCCCGCTCGCGTACGACGGGGAAGTCACCGACGTGCAGGGCGAGGTGACGGTGGACAAGCTGCCGGAGGCGCTGACCGTCTACCGGCCGCTCTGACAGAGCGTCAGTCCACATCATAAAACGCGGGTCTCATCATTCGGCATGCGGGCGTAGCGTTGCGGATACCGCGGGACGGGGTCGTCCGGCCCCGTCCGCCTGGTGTGAAGCGAAGGGGCTGAGCCATGTCGAAACCGCAGGAGACCGCCGTCTACACGCACGGGCACCACGAGTCGGTGCTGCGTTCCCACACCTGGCGCACCGCCGCCAACTCCGCGGCCTATCTGCTCGGTTCACTGAAGCCCCACATGCGGATCCTGGACATCGGCTGCGGCCCCGGCACCATCACCGCCGACCTGGCGGAACTGGTCCCCGACGGCCGAGTCACCGGCGCCGACCACGCGCCGGGCATCCTGGAGCAGGCCCGGGAGACCGTCGCCGGGCGCGGACTGACGAACGTGGACTTCACGGTCGCCGACGTGCACGCCCTGGACTACCCGGACGACACCTTCTGCGTGGTCCACGCCCACCAGGTGCTCCAGCACGTGGGCGACCCGGTGCAGGCGCTGCGCGAGATGCGCCGGGTCACCAAGCCCGGCGGCTTCATCGCCGTACGGGACTCGGACTACGCGGCGATGACCTGGTACCCGGCCGTGCCGGGCCTGGACGACTGGCTGGAGCTGTACCGGCGGGTGGCCCGGGCCAACGGGGGCGAGCCGGACGCCGGGCGGCGGCTGAAGTCCTGGGCGCTGGCGGCTGGACTGACCGACATCACCGCGACCTCCGGCACCTGGACGTACAGCACGGCCGAGGAGCGGGCGTGGTGGGGCGGGCTGTGGGCGGACCGCACGGTCGCCTCGTCGTACGCCGAGCAGGCCACCGAGGGGGGTCACGCGACCACCGCGGAACTGCGGGCGATCGCGGGGGCCTGGCGGGAATGGGCGGCATCGGACGACGGCTGGTTCGCCGTCCTGCACGGAGAAATTCTCTGCCGTAAGTGAGCCTGATCCAAGCCATTCGGGAAACCCGGATCGCAGGAGGTCAGACTATGGTTCCCATTCTGCTGGTTCTGCTTCTGGTGCTGATACTTTTCGGTGCCGGATTCGCGGTGAAACTGCTCTGGTGGATCGCGCTCGTCGTGCTCGTGCTGTGGCTTCTCGGATTCCTGGTACGCGGCACGACCGGCACCGGTGGCAGGGGCCGCTGGTACCGGTGGTAGAGCCGCCTCCGGTGGCCGGTTCACTCGCGCGGTAACAGCGGCAACAGCGGCCCCAGCGGTCCGAGGTCCGGATTCAGGTCCTCGGGCCGCTGCCCGTCACGGTCCCGGAGCCGGGCCGCGTGCAGAGGTCCAGCAGATCGGGATGCTCCTGCAGGGCGATGTAGTCGGTGAACGAGTAGGCCGCCCATGGGCCGGCGAGTTCCACCCGTATTCCCGGCCTCTCGTCCTTCGTACGGTCCACCAGTTCCACGAATTCCTCGCAATTCGCGCGCGCCACCAGATAGGCGGCGCAGAACAGATTCCGTTCCGGCGCTCCGGTGGGCGGCGCTTTCGGTGGCGGGTGCAGCCGGGAATCCTCGGCGTACCGGGAAAGCCGCTCGTGCAGGGTGCGGGCGAATTCCTCGGCGGGCGCCGGCTCTTTCTCGGACGGGTCGGCGTACAGCATGACGCCCCACTCGACCCGGCCGTCGAGCCGGTCGAGGGTGTGCAGGAAGTCGGCCTCTCGGGCCTCCATCATGGTCCGTACGCCGCTGTCGTCCCGGAAGACCGTGGCCACCCCCAGCGGCAGCGGGGTGGTGACCGTGGTGAGCGCGTCGACCACGCCCTGATGGGCGCGGGCGGTCGCGGCCAGCCAGTCCGGGTCCTCCAGATGGTCCCGCAGGGGCGCCTCGGCGAAGTCACCCTCCGGGACCGTGCTGACGACGGCGACCAGCCCGTGGTGCCTGAGCAGCCCGGGCGGGACGCCGGCCACGCCGGTGAGCTGGGCCTGCAGGGCCGCCTCGAAGGGGCGGCAGACTGCGTACACGTACCGGAGTCCGGCCTGTCCGCTCATGGGTCCGCCTCCTGCCACCGTCCACGTCCGGCCGCCAGAGCCACCACCGGCTCCCGCACCCCGCCACCGCTCATCGCACGACCGCCTCGTCACCGTCGTCGTCGCCGCTCATCGCACGATCGCTTCCTCGACCAGCAGCCGCCCGGCCGCCGCGATCGCCTCGGCGTCGATGCCCGCCGCGTGCAGCTGCTGGTCGGGGGCGGCCGAGCCCGGCATGGTCCGCACGGCGAGCCGCACCAGGCGCGGTACCGGCCGGCCGTCGGCGAACGCCTCGGCGACCGCGTCGCCGAGCCCGCCCTCCTCGTGATGGTCCTCGACGGTGAGCAGGCAGCCGGTCTCCTCGGCGGCCCGGTGCAGGGTCCCCCGGTCGACAGGCTTGACGGAGTACAGGTCGACCACCCGGATCCGGATGCCGTCCTCGGCGAGCGCGTCGGCGGCCTTCAGCGCCTCGTGCAGGGTGACGCCGGCGGCGATCACGGTCAGCCGGTCCGCGTCGGAGGAGCGCAGCACCTTGCTGCCGCCCACCGGGAACTCCTCGTCAGGCCCGTAGATCACCGGGCTCGCACCGCGCGAGGTGCGCAGATAGCGGATGCCGTCCAGCCCGGCCATGGCCGCGACAAGCTTGGCGGTCTGGTTGGCGTCGCAGGGGTACAGCACGGTCGAGCCGTACAGGGAACGGAACATCGCCAGGTCCTCCAGGCCCATCTGGGAGGGCCCGTCCTGCCCGATCGCGACACCGGCGTGCGAGCCGACCAGGTTGATCCCGCTGCCGCTGACCGAGGCCATGCGGACGAAGTCGTGGGCCCGGCTGAGGAAGGCGGCGAAGGTGACGGCGTACGGCACCCAGCCGCGCGCGGCCATCCCGACGGCACCCGCGACGAGTTGCTGTTCGGCGATGTAGAACTCGAAGTACCGGTCGGGGTGTTCCTTGCCGAAGAGCTCGGTACGGGTGGAGTCGCCGACCTCGCCGTCCAGCGCGACGATGTCGGCACGGGCGGTGCCGAGCGCGACCAGCGCCTTGCCGAACGCGTCACGGGTGGGGACCTCGTCCCCTTTGTCGTAGCGCGGGAGTTCGAGCGCACCGGTGGGCACGGAGTGCAGGGCACGGGCCGCCGGCGGCTCCTTCACATGGACGTGGAGGTTCCGGACGCCGCCCAGTTCGGCGACGGCCTCCTCGGGGTCCGGCAGCGGCTTGCCGTGCATGCCCTCGCGGTCCTCGACGGCGGCGACGCCCCGGCCCTTGCGGGTGCGGGCGAGGATCACGGTGGGCTGCCCCGCGGTGGCCGCGGCCTCGGTGCAGGCGCGGTCGACGGCGTCCACGTCATGGCCGTCGATCTGTACGGTGTGCCAGCCGAAGGCCTGGAAGCGACGGGCGTAGGCGTCCAGGTCGTGGCCGTGCCGGGTGGGGCCGCGCTGGCCGAGCCGGTTGACGTCGACGATCGCGGTGAGGTTGTCGAGATGCTCGTACCCGGCGTGTTCGGCGGCTTCCCACACGGAACCCTCGGCCAGCTCGCTGTCCCCGCACAGCACCCAGGTCCGGTACCGGCCGTGCTCCAGCCGCTTCCCGGACAGCGCGATGCCGACGCCGACCGGCAGACCCTGGCCGAGGGAGCCGGTGGCGGTCTCGACCCAGGGCAGCCGGCGCGGGGTGGGGTGACCCTCCAGATGGGAGCCGAGCTTGCGGAAGGTGAGCAGTTCGGCGTCGTCGATGGCGCCGGCCGCCTTGTAGGCGGCGTACAGCAGGGGCGAGGCGTGGCCCTTGGAGAGGATGAGACGGTCGTTGCCGGGGTGGGCGGGCCGGTCGAAGTCGTAGCGCAGATGGCGGGCGAGCAGGACGGCCATCAGATCGGCGGCGGACATCGACGAGGTCGGATGCCCGGACTCGGCCGCGGCCGCCGCCCGCACGCTGTCCACACGCAACTGCTGGGCGAGCTCGACGAGTTCGGCGGTGTTCATGAGACTCCTTCGGAGGGAGTGTCCGTAGCGGTTCCGGGGGCCTTCAGGCAGCTGCCGGCGAGTCCGTGTCCAGCGGCCCCGGCGAGGACGGTGCGAGCCTCGACGAGGGCGGAAACGGAAAGTGGTCGGCGGGGTCGGACAGAGTGACGGCGGCCCGGTGCCGGGCCGGCCGCGCAAGGATGGAGACCGCGCGACACCCGGCGAAACCGGCGCCGACGGTCACGATCCGGGGTCGACGGCTCACGGTGCGCCTCCGGGCATGCGTCTGGGTTCCGAGGCTTCCCAGGTAACCGTAGGCGGACCGGCCAAACGCCGCCCGCCGAAGGCGCCCCGCCCTGCGAACGCGGCACCGTGCGACCGGCCGCACACGCGCGGGCGGCCGACGGCACGGCGGGTGTCCGCCTCAGGCCCGATCGTGCGGTGCCTCCTGGCCGGCGTCGGGCGTCAGGGGCGTGACCGGAGTGACGGGCGGGACCGGCGGCTCGGACGGCATGGGCGGATACGGCAGCCCGCCGGGCGGCCCCGCGGGCGCCGGTTCGCCGATGCCCCGGTGGGGAGCGTGCGGCCTCCTGGGCCGGCCGGCCTCCCGCAGCAGGCCGGCGACCGCACCCAGGATCACCGCGGTGAGCAGTGCCGCGGCCCACCCCGGCAGCACGATCGCCAGCGCCAGGCCCACGGCCGCCGCCACCGCCGCCCCGGCGTACAGGGCGACCGCACCGGAGGCGCCGTACAGCAGGGCGGCCCGTCGGCGTTTCCGGCCCTGCTCGCGCAGCTCATCCCGTACGGTCTCGCGGGCGACCTGCGCCAGTTCGTCGACGAGATCCTTGTCCAGATGTTCGAGATGATCCAGATGTGCCATGCGGGCCGGGTACCCGGACGCGAAAAGCCGTAACAGGAGATCACCGGAGGTGGCGTCTTCCCGTCCGGGGCCAACTAGGCTCGTCGCATGGAGATTCTGGGCGCCTCCCTGCGCATCTGCGTCGACGACCTCGAAAGCGCGATCCCGTTCTACGAACGCCTCTCCGGCGGCAGAGCCCTCCGCTTCGAACGCGGGGGCGTCCAGGTCGCCGCGGTCGGCTCCTTCCTTCTGATGAGCGGCCCGGAGGCGGAGCTGGAGGTGCTGCGCAAGGTGACCGCGACGATCGCGGTACAGGACGTCGACGCGGCCCACCGGTTGCTGGACGACCTCGGCGCCCACATCCTCGCGGGGCCGGTACCCACCCCCGCCGGCCGCAACCTGCTCGCGATGCACCCGGACGGCTCGGTGTTCGAGTACGTCGATCAGCACCCGGCCTGATCAGGGGTTCCGCGGCCGCATCCGGAAGTCGTACCGACCGGGCAGCGGCTCGTCACCGAGCCGCGCCCACAACACGCCGACGGGATCGGCCCCTTCCCGCAGGTCGGCGACCTCGAACCCGTCCTCGAACACGGCCCGGGCCGCTTCCCGCCGCCCCTCGGCGAGCAGCAACTCGGCCGCCAGGAGCCGGAACCGGCCGCGTTCCCGGGTGGCCGGCGGCAGCGCCTCCCAGACGGTGCGGGCGTCCGCGACCCGCCGGACCCGCAGCAGCGCTTCGAGGGCCTCGCGGCCCAGCGCGGCACCGGCCGCCGTCCAGGCCGCACCGTCGTCGCGGCGTTCCCGGCACAGGTCGTCGAATGCGTCGGCGTACCGCTCGGCGGCCCGCTCGTGGTGCCCGTACTCCTGGTCGGCGACGGCGAGACAGCGCAGCAACGGCCACAGGGACGGCGCGAGCTGGAGGGCCCGCTCCCAGCTGCGGACGGCCTGGGCACGGTCGCCGGCGTGCCACTGGGCGACGCCGAGGTGGTACTCGGTGTGCGGGGTCGCGGGGGCCGTCTCCAGCATGTCCCGCCAGATCGGGGCGACCAGGGTGGGTCCCGGCGGCCGGACCCGGCGGGGTTCGGGCAGCGTGCCGGTGCGCAGCAGTGCCACCCAGGGCGCCTGCTCCTCGCCCAGCGTCGACTCGGCGAACGGCGTGCCGGGCAGTTTCCAGTCCGTGCGCAGGACTTCGAGGGCGCCCCAGCCGGAGCCGGTGGCGAGGATCTCGCCGGGTGCGGTGTCGGCGCAGGGCTGCCAGGCCGCGTACGCGGCATCGAGCGCGGTGCGGGGCAGGGCGGCCGCCAGCCGCTCCTCGACGGTCTCCGGCGCCCACTCCGGCGCCGTCTCCGCCGACACGGGCAGCGGCCCGTACGCCTCCAGCCAGGAGACCTCGCTCTCCGCCTCCAGCCGGACGTGCTCCAACTGGGTGCGGGCGAGCCCGGCCTGGATCTCGCGATAGCCGCCGGTGCCGGGTCCGCCGAGCCATTCCTGCCAGCGCCGGCCACCGGGACCCGAGCCCCACACGAACAGCTTCCGGCCGCGCAGTCCGTCGGTCGAGGTCTGCACCAGCCCGTGCCCGTCCGCGTCCAGCGCGGCGATCCAGGGGCGCCGGCCGTCCGGCACGTCGTAGAAGTAGTCGGTGGCGTAGTCGTGTTGGGTGTCGTACGGCGGAACGGGCACCCGGCGCAGCCGCCGTTCGGGCCCGAACTCCCAGGCCTCCGCGGCCGGTACCACGACCCGGCGGTCCTCGGGGACGGCCGTGTTGGACCACCAGTAGAGCGGCACCGGGCGTTCGTGCGGATTGCGGACGCGGACGCCGACGTACAGGAAGTCGGAGCCGTCCGGCAGCCACAGGTCGACCTGGAAGGGCAGGTCGCGCAGCCGTTCCCACTCCCACAGCCGGAGCATCTCCCCGCCGTCGGGGGCGGGGACGCGGGCCGCGTGCAGCGGGGCGCAGGACAGGGTGGTGTGGCCGGTGGCACCGATGTTCCATTCGATGCCACCGGCGTACCAGGCGCCGTTGAGGGCGAAGTCGGCGGGCTGGAACACCGGGTTGCGGTAGAGGAGTTCACGGCCGGTGGGCAGGTGGACGAGGGAGGCGACACGGCCGCCGAGGCCGGGCAGGACGGTGGCGCGCAGCCGGTCGTTCTCGATCACGAGCGCGTCGAGGGCGCGGGGCTCGCGGGTTCTGCCGTAGCCGTCGCGGATCCGTACCGGGAGGAGGCTGCGGAGCGGCTCGTAGCCGAGCTGCCGGGCCATGTCGGCGGGCAGTTCGTCCCGGTCGCGCTCGTCGACGCGGTGAACCTCGTCGAGGGGGCGGAGCGGGGGCAGCGGGTTGTCCGGGCCCAGCTCCGCCGCGGGCAGGGTCAGTACCTCACGTCGGATCCTCGTCACGATCGCCATGGAACCCGGCGCGGGACGAGCTGACCAGGGGAGCTGCCGGTCAGGATTCCGCAAAGGCCGGACACCTGCCGGAATCAGCGCATCTCCGCCGTGATCGCCCACCGCTCGTGGTCCCGCCAGGCCCCGTCGATGTAGATCATGTTCGGCGAGAAGCCCTCCAGGCGGAACCCGGCGCCGCGCGCGAGCGCGATGGACGCGGCGTTGCCGGGCTGGGCGTTGATCTCCAGCCGGTGCAGCCGCATCGGCCCGAAGGCGTGGTCCACGACCAGCCCCATCGCCTCCCGCATCAGTCCGCGCCCGGCGGCGTGCGCGAACACCCCGTAACCGAGGGCACCGCACTGGAAGCCGCCCTCGACGATGTTGTTGATGTTGATGAACCCGGCGATCGCCCCACCGTGCTCTCCGCCGTCCTTCGCGCAGACCAGGAACCCGGCCTTGCTGCGGTCCTCGATCAGGCGGCCCGCGTAGCCGGCGTAGGCCGCGTCCGTGGTGGGCGGGAACAGCCAGGGCTGGTGGAGGTCCTTGCTCTCCCGGGCCCGGGCGATGAACTCGGCGCCGTCCTCGTAGCTGAAGTGGCGGATGCCCACGCGAGGGCCCTCGGCGAGATAGCGGGAAGCGATGTGCGGCATTCGGCCACCCTACGCAAAGCCGGCCACGGCGTTTCACGAAACGTGCCCCGCACGGCGAGCGCGACCGGCCGTGCGGTCTCAGCGCAGCGCCGGTTCCAGCAGGGTGAGCGTGCCCGCGTCGGCGTCCAGCTCCGCCGCGACGCCGAGCGGGATGGTCAGGGCCGACTCGCAGTGCCCGAAGCCGAACTCCTCCACCACCGGTACCCCGAGCCCGCCGAGCCGGTCGGCGAGCACCGCCCGCACGCCCTCGTACGGCCCGCACCGGTCCCAGGACCCGAGCAGGATCCCGGCGACCCCGTCGAGCCAGCCGGACCGCAGCAGCTGGGTGATGCTCCGGTCGAGGCTGTACGGCTGCTCGCCCACGTCCTCCAGCAGGAGCAGCCCGCCGCGCGCGCCGGGGTGGGTGTGCGGGGTGCCGATGCCGGTCGCGAGCAGGCGCAGGCAGCCGCCGACCGTGACGCCCCGGGCCCGGCCCGGCACCAGCGCCCTGCCTCGGCCGGTGATCGTGCGCACCGTCTCCGGGGCGAACAGGGTGGCCCGCAGGTGCTCCTGGGCCTCGGTGCTCTTGACGAAGTCGGCGCCTGCGGCCACCGGCCCGTACAGGGTGGCGAGCCCGAGCCGGGTGGCGAACGCGTCGTGCAGTACGGTCCCGTCGCTGAAGCCGACGAAGGCCTTCGGCCCGGCGGCCCGCATCGCCTCCCAGTCGAGCAGGTCGACCAGGCGCTGGGCGCCGTAGCCGCCGCGCGCGCAGAGCACGGCGGACACGGACGGGTCGCACCAGGCCCGCTGGAGGTCGGCGGCCCGGTCGGCGTCGGAGCCCGCGAGGTAGCCCAGCTTCCCGTCCCTGGCGAGCACATGGGGTGTCAGCACCGGGTCGAGGTCCCAGCCGCGCAGGATGTCGAGGCCCGCCTGGAGCCGCTCCTCCACCACCGGTCCGCTCGGCGCCACCACGGCGACCCGCGCTCCGGGGGCGAGCCTCGACGGCCGTACCAGCTCTGTCACTTCACCAGCTCCAACTCGGGGATGCCGGGCACGGTCAGCCCGAACACCTGCGCATACAGGGCGAGTTCGGCCTCCAGGGCGCGAACCATGGTCTCGGCGCGACGGAAGCCGTGGCCCTCGCCCGCGAAGGTGAGGTAGGCGTGCGGCACGCGCCGTCCGTCGAGGTGGGCGAGGAAGCGTTCGCACTGCGCGGGCGGGCAGATCACGTCGTCCAGGCCCTGGAGCAGCAGGAAGGGCGCGGCGAGCCGGTCGGCGTGCTCGCTGGGCGAGCGTTCCAGGTATCGCTCGGGCACCTCGGCCAGCGGTCCGATCAGTGACTCCAGGTACCGGGACTCGAAGTCGTGGGTCTCTCCCGAGCCCCAGGTGGTGAGGTCGAGGACGGGATAGGCGATGGTGCCGCAGGCGTAGACGTCGGTACTGGTCAGCGAGGCGGCGGCGGTCCAGCCGCCGGCGCTGCCGCCCCGGATCGCGAGCCGGGCGCGGTCGGCGGTGCCCTCCTCGGCGAGGGCGAGGGCGACGGCCGCGCAGTCCTCGACGTCGACCACGCCCCACTGCTCGCGCAGCCGGTTGCGGTACTCCCGCCCGTACCCGGTGGAGCCGCCGTAGTTGACCTCGGCGACCCCGATGCCCCGGGAGGTGAAGTAGCCGATCGCCAGGTCGAGGACGAGGGACGCCCGGCTGGTGGGGCCGCCGTGTGCCCAGACGACGTACGGCGGCAGCTCGCCGTCGGGGGCGGTGTGGCCGGGGTGGTGGGGCGGGTAGATGTGGGCGTGCACCTCGCGGCCGTCCGGGCCGGTGAAGGTGCGGGCCCGCGGCTCGGGGTAGTAGGCGGGGTCGACCGGGTCGCGGTGGGGGGTGCCGACGACCCGGGCGCGGCCGCTCGCGGTGTCGAGTTCGATCACCTCACCCGCGGTGCGCGGGCCGGCGCCGACCCCGGCGACGCGGGTGCCGTGCGCCGCGAGGGTGGGGGCGAACTCGGTCCAGTGTCCGGCGGCGTCGACGAGTTCACCGGACTCCGGGTCGAGTATCCCGAGTGCGGTCGCCCCGCGGCCGTGGACGACGGCGATCAGCCCGTTGTCCAGCGGTGCGAACCAGCGCTGGCCGAGCCTCCAGAGCGGCCCGGCGAACTCCTCCTCGCGCGGGCACAGGGGGGTGCCGTCGCGGTAGAGGTTCCACCAGCCGCTGCGGTCGCTCGCGTACAGGAGGCGGCCGTCCTTCGACCATTCGACCTGGGCGATGGACTCCTCGGGCCCGCCCGCGACCGTACGGACCTCGTGCAGCACACCGTCGTCACCGACCTCGCCGACCAGCAGTTCCGTGCCGTCCCACGGCATCCGCGGATGGTCCCAGGCGAGCCAGGCGGCCCGCCGCCCGTCGTGCGAGAGACGCGGCCCGGTCACGAACCGGTGCCGTTCGCCGGTGAGTTCGCGTACGGCGGCCCGGTCCTCGGCGGCCGAGCCGTCCAGCGGTACGGCGGCGAGCACCCGCCGCACATCGCCGGGGCCGTCCCCGGTGAACTCCTCAAGGACGCACCAGACCTCACCCCGGTCGAGCAGCAACCGCGGGTCGGCCCAGCGGAGTCCGGGCGGGGTCAGCGGGCGGGGCTCGGCGCCCGGCTCGTACCGGTACAGCCGCTGGTCGTCGAAGTGGACGAAGACCAGCAGCGGTTCGCCGCCGGCGGGCACCGCACCGGCCCAGGGCTGTCCGCCGTACTCGATGACCCGGCTGCGGACGTTCCACGGCGCGGGCAGCACCGACTCCCGGGTGCTGCCCCGCACCAGGGTCCGGCGCCCGCCCTCCCGCGGGCGGGGTTCGGTCCACCAGGTCTCGTCGCCGACGAAGCCCACCCAGTCGGGGCTGCCGTCGTGCGCGGCGGCCAGCGCCGCGTCGATGGGCGAGGGCCAGGAGCCGTACGGCTTCGTCTCCACGATGTCTCCTATGCCGTGCGCAGGAAGCGGTCCAGGACCCGGACGCCGAAGTGCAGGGCCTCGACGGGGACGCGTTCGTCGACGCCGTGGAACATGGCCTGGTAGTCGTAGCCCTCGGGCAGCCGGAGCGGTGTGAAACCGTAGCCGGTGATGCCGAGCCGGGAGAACTGCTTGGCGTCGGTGCCGCCCGACATGCAGTACGGCACCACATGCCCTTCGGGCGCGAACTCCTCGACGGCGGCGCGCATCCGGGCGTACGTCGGTGAGTCGAGCGGTGCCTGGAGGGCGACCTCGCGGTGGTGGAACTCCCAGTCGATGTCGGGCCCGGTGAGCCGGTCCAGGGTGGCGCGGAACTCGTCCTCGGTGCCGTACAGATGGCGTCCGTCGATGAAGGCGACGGCCTCGCCGGGAATGACGTTGACCTTGTAACCGGCGTTCAGCATGGTCGGGTTGGCGCTGTTGCGGACGGTGGCCTCGACCAGCTTGGCGGCCGGGCCGAGCTTGTCGAGGAGCAGGTCGACCTCGTCCAGGTCGGGCTCGATGCCGTAGAGGACAGCGAGTTCGGTGAGGGCGGCGGTGACCGTCGGGGTGAGCCGGGTCGGCCAGGTGTGCTCGCCGATGCGCGTGACGGCGGCGGCCAGCCGGGTGACCGCGTTCTCCTTGTTGACCTTGGAGCCGTGTCCGGCCCGGCCGCGCGCGGTGAGCTTCAGCCAGCCGGTGCCGCGCTCCCCCGCCGCGATGGGGTAGAGCTGCCGCCCGGTGCCGTCGTGGAAGGTGAAGGCGCCCGACTCGCTGACGCCCTCGGTGCAGCCCTCGAACAGCTCGGGGTGGTGGCCGGCGAGGAAGCCGGAGCCGTCCTCGGCGCTGGCCTCCTCGTCGGCGGTGAACGCGACGACGATGTCCCGGCGCGGCCGCACCCCCTCCCGGGCCCAGGCCCGCATCACGGCCAGGATCATCGCGTCCATGTTCTTCATGTCGACGGCGCCCCGGCCCCACACGACCCCGTCGCGGATCTCCCCGGAGAAGGGGGCGACGCTCCAGTCGGCGGCCTGCGCGGGCACCACGTCCAGGTGCCCGTGGACGAGGAGCGCGTCCGCCGTCGCGTCCGTCCCCTCGATCCGGGCGACGACGTTGGTGCGGCCCTCGGTCCGCTCCAGGAGGATCGGCTCCAGACCCGCTCCCGCCAGCTGTTCCGCCGCGTACTCGGCGGCGGGCCGCTCGCGGCAGTCACCGCCGCCGAAGTTGCTGGTGTCGATCCTGATCAGCTCGGAGGTGAACCGGACGACCTCGTCCAGCGCCTGCTGGTCAGCCATACTGCTCCTCCACGGCTGCCGAGACGATCGTGGTGACCGCCTTGAAGGTGCGGATGGCGTCGTACATGGTCCCCTCGGTGTACGCCACCTTCCGCTCGCCGGTCCGCTCCACGCCCGGGACGACGGTGGCGGAGAGGGCGAGGTGCTCGGCGTCGAACTCCAGGGCGACGGTGAACGGCCCGCCGGTCACGGGTTCGTGCCGCACCGCGAGCCCGGCCGCGTCCTTGGCGGCGGCGCGGATGTCGGCGGCGGTCCTGGCGGGCGTGCGGCACTTGGCCGCGTACCTGGACACGTGGTCCTTGACGGCGACCTTGAGCGCCTCGGGCGCGTAGCCGAGGGCGTCCTCGCAGGCCAGGTCGTCGCCGGTGACGAGGACGACGGGGACGCCGTACTCGGCGACGACGTGCGCGTTGAGCAGGCCCTCGCTGGCGCGGACGTCGTTGAGCCAGACGCCGGTGATGGAGTTGGCGAGGTAGGTGTGGGCGAGGACGCCCTCCATGCCGGCTCCGGTGTGGTAGCCGACGAAGGCGATGCCGTCGACGTCGCCGTGCTGGACGCCCTCGACCATGGAGAGGGTCTTGTGGCGGCCGGTGATCATCTCGGCGCGCTCGTCGAGCTGCTCCAGGAGCAGGTTGCGCATGCTCCAGTGGGCCTCGTTGATGACGACCTCGTCGGCACCGCCGTCGAGGAAGCCGAGGACGGCGGCGTTGACGTCGGAGGTGAACATCGACCTGCACCGCTCCCACTGCGGCGTTCCGGGCAGTACGTCGCCGGGCCAGGTCACCCCGGTGGCGCCCTCCATGTCGGCGCTGATGAGGATCTTCATGGTGCGCCACGTTACGCGTCCGGGCGGCCACCGGCCAGGAAGCAAGGCGTCGTCCTCCAACCCCGCTGACATGGTGCGCAGTTGACGTTCTTTGCCGTGCGTTGACAAAAGACGGAACCTTGCATTTAGGTAAGCCTTACCTAAGTCACCTCCCGTCGAGAAGGGTTCACCCTCCGTCATGAGATCCCGTACCGTCGCCCGTGCCGCGCTCGCCGTCACCGCCTCCGCAGCCCTCACCCTGGGCCTGGCCGGCTCCGCCTCCGCCGCCACCTCGACCCGCACGGTCACCGACGCCGGCACCACCTACAGCCTGTCGCTCAGCGCCCCCGACACGGCCGCCGCCGCCGGCCGGACGATCACCGTCACGGGCTCCGGGTACAACACGAGCCAGGGCGTCTACGTCGGCCTGTGCGTGGTCGACGGCACGCCGGGCGCCAACAAGCCGAGCCCCTGCCTCGGCGGTCAGGACGAGTCCGGCACCACGGGCGCCTCGCACTGGGTCAACAACACCTTCGGCGGGCTCTTCGCCAACAGCTCCAGGTTCGGCACCGGCGGCACCTTCAGTGTGCAGATCTACGTGAAGGCGGCCCTCGACGACGGCAGCGTCTGCGGCGAGGACGTCACCTGCGCCGTGGTCACCCGCGCCGACCACTTCGACAGCGAGGACCGCAAGTACGACGTCCACGTCCCGATCACCTTCCAGTGACCCGGAGCAGACACACCGGCCCGGCGGCGCTCCTCGGCGCCGCCGCGCTCGCCACCGCCTCGATCGCGACCGGGTCCGCCGCCCGGGCCGCGGACACCCCGCGGACCGCGCACGGTCCGGGCGGCCAGGAACTCACCGTCTCGGCCACCGCGAACCTCGGCCCCGACGGCGACACCGTCCAGGTCACCGGCGCGGGCTACGACGAGACCAAGGGCATCTACGTCGCCCTGTGCAAGGACAACGGCGACGACCGGATCCCCGGCCCGTGCGTCGGCGGCGCCGACACCTCCGGCGGCGCGGGCGCCTCGACATGGATCGTCCCCGACGGCGACCCCAACGAGGGCGAGCTCGCCCAGGCCTACGGCCCCGGCGGCACCTTCGACATCCGGCTCGCCGTCAGGGCGAAGGACTCCCACGTCGACTGTGCGCAGGTCGTCTGCTCGGTCGTCACCCGCGTCGACCACCGCGGCACCGGGGACCGCTCGCAGGACGTCCGTGTCCCGGTCGTCTTCGCGGGGCAGGCCCCCGAGGACGGCGGCGACGGCGTCGACGTGCCGCCGGGCACGGTGAGTTACGCGAAGACGGCGGAGTTCACCACCGCCGGCCGCCCGCAGGACCTGCTGCTCCACCCGGACTCCGGGAAGCTGTACGTCGGTTCGGCGGACATCCCGGACACGGCCGACGTCAACGAGCGCGGCCTGTACGCCCTGGACCCGGCGGACGGAAGGGTCCTGTCGCACATCGCGCAGGCGCCCGGCTCCACGGGAGCGCTCGCCGCCCGCAACGTACCGCTGCTCGTCGCACCGCTGGCCGGCGACGGGGTGGTCTTCCACTACCCGCTGCGCGGCATCGGCACCGCGAAGGACGGCGACGCGACCGCGGGCGGCGTCTGGCTCGCGGGCGCCACGGTCACCGGCGTGGGCTCCGGCACATCGGCCGGCACGGTACTGGTCGCCCAGGGCCCGGCCCTCTCCGAGGTCGAGACGGCCACGGGCGCCGTCCGGCGGACCCTCACCCTCGACGGCGGCTCGGTCCTCGGCGTGGACAGCGCCGGCTCGGCCGCCTGGTCGGCCGGTTCGGCGGGCGGACAGCTGCGCCGGATCGACACCGGTTCCTTCACCGTGACGGCGACGGCCCGACTCCCCGACGCCTACGTCACGTTCCTCGAAGCCGATCCGGCCACCGGCAACGTCTGGGTGGGCAGCGGGGACTCGGTGCTCGTCTACGACGGGGACGCGAAGCTCCTCGCCACCCTGGAGGGCGACGACCGCCCGACGGCCCTCGCCTTCGACACGGCGACCCGCCGGGCCTACGTACTCCGGGAGGACTACGGCAACGCCGACGACGGCGCCGACAACACCGGGGCCCTGGAGGTCTACGACAGCGGGCACTTCGGGCGCGTGGCCGAGCCGGTCGCCCTGCCGGGCAGCCGCGCCGATGCCTACGCGGGCGTCGCGGTCGCCCCGGGCGCAGGCACGGTCTTCGTCACGGACGGCGCCGAGAGCAAGGTGCTGAGGTTCGAGCTGCGGATGTCCCCGAAGATCGTGCGGGCCCCGGCCGACCGGACCGCGGCACCGGGCGAGGAGGTCACGTTCGCCGCGGCGGCCGAGGGCACACCGGAGCCGACCGTGCGGTGGCAGGTCAGCACCGACGAGGGACAGACCTGGTCGGCGGTCGAGGGGGCCACGGAGACGTCGTACACCTTCACCGCGGGGATCCGTCAGGACGGTGAGCGCTACCGCGCCGAGTTCACCAACTCGGCGGGGACCACGCGCACTTCACCGGTCACCCTCACGGTCTCCGAACCGGGCGAGGACGACGGCGGGAACGACGGCGGGGCCGGTGGTGACGACGGCGGTACCGGCGGTCCGACGGACGGCGGGACCACCACCGGGGGCGACGGCGGCTCCGGCGGAAGCGGCTCGGGCTCGGTCACCACGGCCGGTGGCACCTCCACCGCCGGAGGCACCGCAACCACCGCTGGAGGCACCGCAACCACCACCGGCGGCACCGGAACCGCCGTCTCCGGTGGCAGTCTCGCCGCCACGGGCGTCGGCGCGCTCTCCGCGGCCGCGCTCGCGGCGGCGCTGCTGGGCACGGGCTGGGCGGCCTACCGCCGTGGCCGCGACAGCACCTGACCGGCCCGGCACAGCGGTCCACCCCGCGGCCACGCCACGCCGAGGGGCGGACTCGCGCTGTCCTGATGGTCAGTTCGCGCGGCCGGCCACCAGCCACCGCGACGGCAGCACGATCCGCTCGCCGTCCGGGGTGAACTCCGTTGTCGTCAAGGGAAGTTCGCCGCTCGCGAGGACCGTGAGGCCGGCGTTGCGCAGGTACTCGGGTACCGCGTCGTCGGCGACCTCGCCGGGGGCGATGCCGTGCCGGAAGACCGGGGCGAGCTTGGGCGGCGGACCGGACGGGCTCTGGGCGAGGCCGCCGAGGATGGGGCCGGCGGCCTCGGAGAGCTCGACGAGGAAGGCCCGGCCGCGACCGCCGACGAGCGTGGCGACGGCGTCGGTCAACGGCTGCCGGTCGTCGGGTTCGCACTGGTGCAGAACGCCCCGCATATAGACGTTGGCGTCCCCGAGTTCGGCGTGCAGGGCCTCGGCCTCGCTCTTCTCGGCCGCGTCCAGCTGACGGTAGCGGGCCAGTCCGGCGGGGTCGGCGTGCCGGGCGTGCTCCAGGGCGGCCTCGGCGATGTCGGTGCCCAGCACCCGTGGAAAGCGGCCGGCGAGGAAGCGGGTCTGGGTACCGTTGCCGCAGCCGAGGTCGACCAGCGGCAGGCCGGGGTCGGTGAGGTGGGGCTCGAAGAGGGGGACATGGACCGAGGCGGTCACGCCCGGCTCCGCGTCCCAGAACACCGCCCCCGTCTCACTGGGCGCCTCGCGCCAGAAGCCCTCCCAGGCGTCCCGGTATCGACTCGTCACGCTCATGCCCAACTCCCCAGGGTGTGACCGCAGAAGGCCGCCGTATGTGACGGGCCAGTACGGTTTACCCTGCGCCGGTTTCGGCCACAAGCGCCCAGCGCGTACCTTCACCCCACTTTCGACGAACGTGCGCCCCTCGGTCAGCGGCGGCGTGAGGTCAGCTCGAACCAGACGGTCTTCCCGGCGGCCGTACGGCTGGTGCCCCACTCCCGGGCCAGCGTGCTGACCACCCGCAGTCCGCGTCCGGCGGCGGCGCCGGGTTCCGCGCTGAGCAGGGTCGGCAGGGCGTGGTCGTCGTCATCGACCTCGCACAGCAGGTTCTCGCCGTGGATCAGCCGGAGCTGGACCGGACGGCTGTGGGAGTGCCGTAGCGCGTTGGTGACGAGTTCGCTGACCATCAGCTCGGTGGGGTCGGCGAGCCGGGCCAGGCCCCAGTCGTGGAGCTGTTCGCGGACCGCGGCGCGGGCGCGGCGGACCTCGGCGGGGTCGAGGGCGAGCCGCCATTCGGCGACATCGTCCGGTTCGATGCCGTTGAGGCGGGCCATCAGCAGGGCGACGTCGTCCTTGCGGCCGCCGCGTGTGTTCAGGGCGCGGATGACGGTGTCGCAGGCGTCGTCCATGGAGGCGGCCGGGTGGGCGGCGGACTCGCAGAGGGTGGCGAGGCCGACGCCGATGTCCTCGCCGCGCATCTCGACGAGTCCGTCGGTGCACATCACCAGCCGGTCGCCGGGGGCCACGCGCACCCGCAGCGACTCGAAGGCGACCCCGCCGACGCCGATGGGCGCCCCGGTGGGCAGGTCGAGGAGTTCGCTGCGGCCGTCGACGGCACGGACCAGCACGGGCGGGATGTGGCCCGCGTTGGCGAGGTGGAGTTCGCTCTCGATCGGGTCGTAGACGGCGTAGAGGCAGGTGGCGAGGTAGCCGTCGCCGAGCCGCTGGGCCAGGTCGTCGAGGTTGCGCAGGAGCTGGGCCGGCGGCAGGTCCAGGGCCGCCATGGTCTGGACGGCCGTCCGCAACTGGCCCATCATCGCGGCCGAGTTGAGGCCGTGGCCCATGACGTCGCCGACGACGAGGGCGGTGCGGGCGCCGGGGAGTTTCACGGAGTCGAACCAGTCGCCGCCGACACGGCCCAGCAGGGTGCCCGGCAGGTACCGGGTGGCGATGTCACAGCCGGCCATGCGCGGCGGGATGTGCGGCAGCATGCTGTCCTGGAGGGTCTCGGCGACGCTCTCCTGGAAGGTGTACATGCGTGCGTTGTCGAGCACGAGGCCCGCGCGGGCGGCGAGTTCGGCGCCGGTGACGCGGTCCATGTCGTTGAACATCTCGCGTTCGGGGTGGCGCAGCAGGATCATGAAGCCGAGCACGACCTGGCGAGCCTTGAGGGGGACGACCAGCATCGAGCGGCCGGTGATCAGGGGCCGGATGTCCCGCTTCTCGAACTGGGAGGCGATGGCGTGGCCCATCTCCACGCTGATGCGCGGCACCAGCACCGGCTCGCCGCTGGTCATGCACTGGAAGAACGGGGTGTGCGCGGGGAACGGCATGGCCTCGCCGACCGGGACGACGTCGTCCCAGCGGCCGGGTTCGTCGGTGTGCTCCAGGGCGACCCGGTGCCACATGGTGGTGGTGTCGGGCACACCGTCCGGGAACCCCTCGCCCGCGACGACCTGTTCGCGCAGATAGGTGCCGGCGACATCGGTGAAGCGGGGCACGACGGCTCTGCTGACCTCGACGATCGTGCGGGACAGGTCGAGCGAGGTGCCGATCCTCCCGCTGACCTCGTTGAGGAATTCGAGGCGCTCGCGGACGGCCGCGTACTCCAGGTCCTCGCCCTCGTCGTCGGTGAGGTCGGCGGGCACCGGCAGGCCCTGGGCGGCCACCCGGGCGGCGTGCTCCCGGCGGGCCTTACGCTCGGTGCGCCGGGCGACGCCCCAGTCGGGGGTGACGGGAACCCGGTCGTTCTGGCTGAACTCCAGGATCGGATAGCCGAGTTCGAGGACCTGGGCGACGATCCGGGCACTCTCGTCGACGCTCATGCTGGGCAGGATCTCGGGGAGCCTGCGGGCGAGTTCCTCGGCGCCGGGGAAGTCGGTGTGCAGGGCGAATCCGGGCGCTATGCGCTCGAAGGCCACGTCCTCGGCGTGCTCGGACCGGCGGAGCCGTTCGGCGTCGGCGGCGAGCACCAGCAGCCGCTCCTCGCCGGGGCCGACCAGCGGATACGCCCACCACAGCACATCGACGCGGTCGCGGTCCGGCACGGTGAGCCGGGCGCGGCCCGCGGCGGGGAAGTTCAGCCGTCCGTCGAGGGAGGACTCCAGGTCGGGGCCGAGTCCGTCGTAGGCCGCGTAGGCGCCGTACGGAGTGATCTCGTCGTACTCGGGAAGCGCCCCGGAGACCGGCAGCAGGTCGAGGACGGGGTGGCCGATCGCCTGTTCCCTGGCGGCGCCGAACAGCCGGCGTGCGCCGGTGCTCCAGTGGGAGACCCGCCCGTCGCGGTCGACGACGACCACGGCCAGCGGGATGCGGCCCGGCGCGCCCTCCCCAGCACCGAGGCCGGGAGGCGTGTCCCGCTCGCTGCCATGGTCCATGGCCCAGGCCCTCTCTCCCCACGGCTCCGCGAAAGATCTGTGCCGCCCGCCACTACCGTACGGTGGCCGTCGGTTGCGATGTGTGGCATTCCTGGAATTGGTTTCACCGGAGCGCGCCGACGCGCAGGTCCGCGCCCTCGCGCCCGGCCCGGCCGGTCCTCGCGCCCCCTCCGGTCAGTCCTCGTGCCCCAGTTGGAGATCGCGCTCGGTGCGGCCGCCGCCCGCGACCTGGAGCACGGTGGCGACCGGCGGGTAACCGGCGGCGATGACGGTGTACTCGCCGGAGGAGAGGTCGACGAACCGGAACGTTCCGTCGGGACCGGTGGTGAGGGTGTCCACGACGTTCCCGGCGGCGTCGAGCAGGGTCACGCGCGCGTCCTCGACGGGCCGCCCGCCCCCGGCCCGGACGGTGCCCTTCAGCACGGCGCCGCCGGCGAGTTCGACGTCCTGCCGGGTCTCCCGGGAGGCCTGGACGGTGACCGGGAGGGCGGCCGGGCGGAAGGCGGGCGCGCTGCCGGCGAGGGTGTACTCGCCGGCCACCAGCTCGGTGATGACATAGCCGCCCTCGCGTCCGCTGCGGGTGCTGGCGACGACCTCGCCCTGCACGTTGGTGAGCGTGACGGTGGCATCGCGGACGGGCGTGCCGTCGGCGGTGCGGACGGTGCCCGCGAGGCGTCCGGCACCGCCGAGGACGACGTCGAGTTCGACGGGCCGCTCGCCGACGGTCACGGTGACCGCCTGCGGCTGGTGGCCGCCTGCGGCGGCGATCAGGACGTACGCCCCGGAGCCGGGCGTGGACAGGGCGTACCGTCCGTCGTCGCCGCTGGCGCCCCGGCCGATCTGCCGGCCGACGGCGTCGATGAGGGTGAGTGCGGCGCGGGGCACCACGGTCCCGTCGGGGTGCTGCACCGTGCCGCAGACCGGGATCCCGGCGCCGGTGTACGGCGAACGAGCCTGTGGGATCGGGGCGTTCACGGGGATGGACTCGGTATCGGCGGTGTGGTGGGACACCAGCGGTTTCTCCTTGAGGAAGCAGGCGATGAGCAGGCCGAGGACGAGCAGCGGGACCAGGTAGAGGAAGATCCGTGGCATCGCGTCGGCGTAGGCGCGGATGTAGGCGTCACGCAGCGCCGGGGGCAGCGCGTGAACGAGCTGCGGGGTGAGGGACTCGGGGTCGGGCAGCCGGGCGCCGGCGTCGGCGGGGAGACGTTTGTGCAGGGCGTCGGTGAGCCGGTCGGCGAACAGGGTGCCGAAGACGGCGGCGCCGACGCTGCCGCCGATCTGCCGGAAGTAGTTGTTGGCGCTGGTGGCGGTGCCGAGGTCGGCGGGCGGTACGGAGTTCTGCACGGCGAGGATGAGCACCGGCATCACCATGCCGATGCCGGCGCCGAGCACGGCCATCCAGACGCTGTACTGCCAGCGCGGGGTGTCGACTTCGAGCCGGGAGAGGAGCCACATGCCGAGAACGGACAGCGCCCCGCCGAGCACCGGGTAGATCCGGTAGTGCCCGGTGTGGCTGATGAGCTGGCCGGCGACGATCGAGGCGCCGACGATCCCGCCCATCATGGGCAGCATCAGCAGCCCGGACTCGGTGGCCGAGGCGCCGTCGACCATCTGCAGGAAGGTCGGCAGATAGCTGGCGGCGCCGAACAGCGCGACGCCGACGACCAGTCCGACGAGTCCGGTCACGTTGAAGACGGAGTCCCGGAACAGCCGCAGCGGGATGAGGGGTTCGGCCGCGCGGTGCTCGGCGAACAGGAACAGCACGGTGGCTGCCACGGCGCCGGCCCCGAGCCCGAGGATGACCCGCGAGCCCCACGCGTACTCCGTGCCGCCCCAACTGGTCAGCAGCACCAGGCAGGTGGAGGCGGCGGCCAGCAGCAGGGTGCCCAGGACGTCGAAGCGGGCCCGGACCCGGGGTTTCGGCAGCTTCAGTACGGCGGTGATGACGGCCAGCGTGACCAGCCCGAAGGGCACGTTGACGTAGAAGCACCAGCGCCAGGAGAGGTGGTCGGTGAAGTAGCCGCCGAGCAGCGGCCCGGCGACGGAGGCGAGGCCGAAGGCGGCGCCGATCAGCCCCATGAAGCGGCCGCGCTGCCGGGGCGGCACGATGTCGGCGATGATCGCCTGGACGCCGATCATCAGCCCGCCGGCGCCGACGCCCTGCACCGCGCGGAAGGCGATCAGCTGGTCCATGCTCTGTGCCCGTCCGGCCAGCGCGGAGCCGACGACGAAGACCAGGATGGCGAACTGGAAGACGCTCTTGCGGCCGATGAGGTCGCCGAGCTTGCCGTAGACCGGGAGGCCGATGGTGGAGGTGAGCAGGTAGGCGGTGATCGCCCAGGACATCCGGTCCAGGCCGTGCAGCTCGCCGACGATCCTCGGCAGCGCGGTGGCGACGATCATCTGGTCCAGGGCGGCCAGGAGCAGGGCGAGCATCAGCCCGCAGAACACCAACCGGGTGCGGCGCGGCCCGAGTCCGGGGGCCGGGGCGGGTTCCGGCGCGGGGGCGTCGGCAGGCGCCGCGGCCGGCTCCTCGTACTGCACCAGAGTCGTTCCCACGTACCGCTCCCCTCGTCGCGCCTGCGCACAGTTGCCGCCTTATGTCCCGTAGGGCGACAACTGTGGGCAAGCACGACGAGTTACGGCACGAGGCCGACCGGCCCGGAGATCCACTCGAACCGGTGAGGGGGGTCAACACCCCCTGTTCATCCGGCGGTTACCTACCGCCGTGGAGCAGGACTACTTCTCGACCTCGGTGGCGAGCTTGCCGAGCACCTCGTCGTAGATCCGGCCGAGGCCCTTGGGGGCGAAGGTCTTCTCGAAGAAGCCGCCGATGCCTCCGGCCCCCTGCCAGGTGGTGTGGACGACGACCTTGGAGCTGCCCTCGCCGGCCGGGGTGACGCGCCAGGTGGTGACCATGGAGGAGTTGCGGTCCTTCTCGACCAGCTCGCCGTCGGTGGGCTCGCTGACCTCCAGGAGGCAGTCGCGGACACGCTTGCTGGTGGCCTGGAGCTTCCAGTGGACCAGGGTGCCCTCGCCGTCGCCGCCCTCGCGCACCTCGTACTCACTGAAGTGCTGGGGCAGCAGCTTCGCGCGCGTGCCGCTGTAGTCGGCGAGCGCGTCGAACACCGTCTCCGCGTCCGCCGCGACGACCCGCTCCGTAGTGGCCTCGACCTGCGCCATTGACTTCCTCCAGCACCTGGGTTCTCGGGGATCGGGGCAAGCCAACCACCCCGGCGCCCGGCCGCCCAAATCGGGGTGCCGGAAGCGGTCGGAAACGGTGTCCGCGCGGTCTCCACAGATCGTTCGCACGATCATGGGAACAGATGTTCTATTCTGGGCCCAGTGCTACCGAGGAGGCGTCATGCGCTGGGAGAACCTCACCGAGGAGTCCGGACACGGCCGCGCCGACACCGCGCTGTTCGGCGCGGACGCGGTGACGACCCGCACCTTCGACAGCCCCGAGTTCCGGGGGATCACGTTCCACGAGGTGCGGGCGCGGTCGATCATCAACCGGGTGCCGGGCGCCTCGCGGATGCCGTTCGAATGGACGGTGAACCCGTACCGGGGCTGCACGCACGCGTGCGTGTACTGCTTCGCGCGCAAGACGCACAGCTATCTGGACCTCGACACCGGGATCGGCTTCGACACCCAGATCGTGGTCAAGGTGAACGCCCCCGATCTGCTCCGCCGCCAGCTGGGCTCACGGCGCTGGCTGGGCGACCACATCGCGATGGGCACCAACGTCGACTGCTACCAGCGCGCGGAGGGCCGCTACCGGCTGATGCCGGGGATCATCTCCGCCCTCACCGAGCACGCGAACCCGTTCTCGATCCTGACCAAGGGCACCCTGATCCTGCGCGACCTCGATCTGCTGCGCCGGGCCGCGGACGTCACGGACGTCGGCATCTCGGTCTCGGTCGGCTTCGTGGACCCCGAGCTGTGGCGCACCGTGGAGCCGGGCACCCCGGCCCCCGAGCGCCGCCTGGACGCCGTGCGGGCCCTCACCGAGGCCGGTATCGGGTGCGGGGTCCTGATGGCGCCCGTGATCCCCTTCCTGGGCGACCACCCGGCCCAACTGCGGGCCACCGTGCGGGCGATCGCGGCCGCCGGGGCCACCTCCGTGACCCCGCTGGTGCTGCACTTGCGCCCCGGCGCCCGCGAGTGGTTCATGAGCTGGCTCGCGGCCCACCACCCGCACCTCGTCCGGCGCTACGAGCGGCTGTACGCGGAGGGCGCCTACGCGCCCAAGTGGTACCAGCGCCGGATCACCCGTCAGGTGCACGAGCTGGCCGAGGAGTACGGCATCGGGCCGAACCGCGCCGCCACCCCCCGCCGGATGCCGGTGCCGACGGCGGAGGAGGAGCCCGCGCTGCCGGAGCCGACACAACTCACGCTGCTCTGAGAGCGTTCGCGACCGAGGCGTTCACAGCTGAGAGCGTTCGAGCGCAACCCTCGGCCCAATTGGGTCAATAATCGTCAGAATAGGTTCTTCCGGGTGCTGTTCCCGGGACGATGCGGCGAGGACCGTGACACGTGCGGTCCGCGACACCTCCGTCCTGGGAGGACCCCATGCGAACACGCGCAGCCGTGCTGTGCGCCGCCGCCGCTGTCGTGGCCGGGTCGTTCACCGCCCTGCCCGCGAGCGCCACCGCCCGAGCCGCCGTCCAGGCACCCTCGGTGAGCTGGAAGAAGTGCGGCACCACCGACTATCCGACGCTGCAGTGCGGCACCGTCAAGGCGCCCCTCGACCACCGGAACCCGGGCGGGAAGCAGATCACGCTCGCCCTCTCCCGCATCCCGCACACCGCGTCCACGTACCAGGGGCCGCTGCTGGTCAACCCCGGCGGCCCCGGCGGCAGCGGGCTGAGCCTCGCGGGCTTCGTCGCCTCCACGCTGCCGAAAAAGGTGGCGGCCCAGTACGACGTCATCGGCTTCGACCCGCGTGGCGTCGGCAAGAGCAGCCCGGCGATCGACTGCGCGCCCGGCTACTTCGACCCGGTGCGCCCCGACTCGGTGCCGGCCACGCCCGCCCTGGAACAGGCGAACCTCAAGCGCGTGCAGTCCTTCGCGGCGGCCTGCGGCAAGAAGTACGCGAGCCTGCTGCCGTACCTCGACACGGTCAGCGCCGCACAGGACATGGACTCCGTCCGCCAGGCCCTCGGCTCCGAGCGGATCAGCTACTTCGGCTACTCGTACGGCACCTACCTGGGCGCCGTGTACGCGAAGCTGCACCCGGAGCGGATCCGCCGCCTGGTCCTGGACTCGATCGTGGACCCGACGGGTGTCTGGTACGACGACAACCTGGGCCAGGACTACGCGTTCAACGACCGCCACCGCGCCCTGATGGCGTGGATCGCGAAGTACGACGCCACCTACAAGCTCGGCACCGACCCGAAGCAGGTCGAGGCCAAGTGGTATGCCATGCGGGCGGCACTGGCGAAGAAGCCGGCGGGCGGCAAGGTGGGCGCCGCCGAGTTGGAGGACACCTTCATCCCGGGCGGCTACTACAACGGCTACTGGCCCTACCTGGCGGAGGCGTTCTCGGCCTACGTCCACGGCAAGAAGACGGCGGCACTGGTCGAGGCGTACCAGAACTTCGCCGCCGTCGACGCCTCGGGTGAGAACGGCTACAGCGTCTACGCGGCCGTCCAGTGCCGGGACGTCTCCTGGCCGCGGGACTGGAACCAGTGGCGCAAGGACAACTGGGCGGCCTACGAGAAGGCGCCGTTCATGGTCTGGAACAACGCCTGGTACAACGCGGCGTGCACCTCCTGGCCGACGTCCGCCCTGAAGCCGCCGGACATCGCCAACGGCAAACTCCCGCCGGCCCTCCTCTTCCAGGCCACGGACGACGCGGCCACGCCCTACCAGGGCGGCGTCACGGCCCACCGCCTGCTGGCCGGCTCCAGCCTGGTCGTCGAGCAGGGCGGCGGCAACCACGGCATCACCCTGAGCGGCAACACCTGCCTGGACGACTACCTCGCCGCCTATCTGACCGACGGCAAGGTCCCGCACGGCGACGGCACCGCCGACGCGGTCTGCCGGAAGACCCCGGACCCGAAGCCCCTGAGCACGAAGGCCGCGTCGACGTCGTCCCGCGGCTCGACCCTGCACGGGCTGCTGGGCTTCCGCGGCTGAACCGGTCCTGACGGCCCGTCGGGGGCGTTGTCGGACCCATGGTCCACCATGGACGCATGACTGACCCGACCCGCATCACCGCCCCCGACGGCGTCGCCCCGGCCGCCCAGTACAGCCATGTGGTGGCGGCCACCGGCCGGTTCGTCGCCGTCTCCGGCCAGCTGCCGCTGGACGAGGAGGGCAGGCTCGTCGGCGAGGGCGACCCGGCCGCCCAGGCCCGCCAGGTCTTCGAGAACCTGCGCCGCTGCCTGGCGGCCGCCGGCGCCGGCTTCGACGACGTCGTCAAGCTCACCTACTTCGTCACGGACATGGCCCATCTGCCGGCCGTCCGCGAGGCGCGCGCCGCCCACATACCCGACGACCGCCTCCCGGCGTCGTCCGCGATCCAGGTGGCCGCACTCGTCGCGCCCCAGTTCCTGATGGAGATCGAGGCCCTCGCGGTGGTGGCGGACTGAGCGAAATCCCGGGCGGCCCGGACCGTCGGCTTCCTAAGGTGCCGTCATGACCGACGACTCCCTCCGCATCCGACCGATGGCCCTCGACGACTGCGACCGTGTCTCGGAGATACGCGTCCGGGGCTGGCAGTACGCCTACCGGGGGCTCATGCCGCAGCCGTTCCTGGACGGGCTCAGTGTCGAGCGGGACGCCGAGCGCCGGCGGGCCCGGTTCCGGGACGGCGAGGACGGGGTGACGGACCTGGTCGCCGAGCTGGGCGGCAAGATAGTCGGCTGGGCGGCGCACGGGCCGTACCGGGACGGGGAAGTACGCACCGGCGACGCCGAGTTGTACGCGATCTACCTCGACCCGGCGCATGTCGGGACCGGGGCCGGGCGGCGGCTCCTGGAGACGGTGCTCAGGCAGTGCGCCCGGCAGGCGCGCGTGTACCTGTGGGTACTGAAGGGGAACGCGCGCGCCCGGCGGTTCTACGAGACGGCGGGCTTCCGGCCCGACGGCACCGAGGAGCCGTACGAGGTCGACGGGGTGCCCGTGCCCGAGGTGCGGTACGTCAGGGACCGCGACCTCACCTCGGCCTAGGGATGTGGGACAGGGCCTGGACCGCGGCCTCGGCGAGGGTGGGGTGGGCCAGCGCCTCGCTCAGGACGCGGCGGGCCCGGGTGTCGCCCAGGGTGCCGAGGCCCTCCACACAGGCGAGGGCGACCTTGCGGTAGGGGTCGTGGGGACGCAGTCGGCGCTCCAGGGTGGTGATGAGGGCCGGCACGGACTCCGGGGCGCGGAGCACGACCAGGAGACGGACCGGGTGCAGGGCGTAGGCGACCCGGAGTTCGTTGGTGGCGAGGGCGGCGGCCGCGCGGGCGGTGCGCGGGTCCTCCAGGCGGGCGAGGGCGTGCGCGGCGGAGGCGCAGCGGGGTGGGTCACGGTGGTTCAAAAGGAGGACCAGGGTTTCGAAGGCGCGCCGGTCGCCGGCCGTCCCCAGGCGGTACGCCGCCAACTCCCTGGCCCACAGGGGCTGTCCGGCGGCGGTGAGCACCTCCGCCAACTCGTCGTGGTCCTCGGTGGCCAGGAGCCGGTCGTAGGCGGCCGTTCCCTGCGACTCCTGGCGCAGACGCTCCGTGAGTGATCGCAACTCTTCGTCCACGAAGCCCAGCGTAGAGGGGTTGCGGGAGCCGAGGGACGTACATCACAAAGTCGGGGGGCTGGCGCGCTCGTTACCCGCCGGTTAAGCTCAATCGAGCGAGTCACCCACTCGCACTAACGCTCACTCCGGTTTGGTGACGCAGCCGTCGTGAGCATCAGGTTCGGTACCTCGTACCGTACGTACGACTCGGCTCCGGGACAGGGCCGGTCGGGATCAGCCGCTCCCAGGCGTGTGCACGCCTGTGGTGACGGCACCGGGCGTGTGCGCCAGTAGCCCGGTAACACCCGCATTCACGCAGCTCTCACGCAGCTCTTTCCGCACCCGGTGCGCCCCTTCGGCGCACCCGGGGGCGTTTCCAGTCGTCACCCTCATTCCTGGAGTCCCGCGATGGCCACTCCCCAGTCCGACCCCTCCCTGTCCCCGCTCAGGACCGTCGCCGTCGTCGGCCTCGGCACCATGGGCACCGGTATCACCGAGGTCCTCGCGAAGGCCGGCCGCGAGGTGATCGGCATCGACGTCAGCGAGGCCCAGGCCGCCGGCTCCCTCGCCGCCCTGGAGGCCTCCACGGCCCGTGCCGTGGCCCGTGGCCGGCTGACCGAGCAGGAGCGCACCGACGTCCTCGCCCGGGTCCGCACCGGCACCGACCTCACGGCCGCGGCCGGCGCCGACCTCGTCATCGAGGTGGTCCCGGAGTCGTACGACATCAAGCACCAGATCTTCCGCGAGCTGGACGGCATCGTCCGCCCCGGGACGATCCTGGCCACCGGTACCAACGCGCTCTCCGTGACGCGGCTGGCCGCCGACTCGGCCCGTCCCGAGCGCGTCCTCGGCCTGCACTTCTTCAACCCGGCCCCGGCGATGAAGCTGGTCGAGGTCGTCTCCTCGGTGCTCACCGCCCCCAGTGCGGTCGCCGCGGTCACCGACCTCGCGCTGGAACTGGGCAAGGAGCCGGTCGCGGTCGGCGACCGCCCCGGGTTCGTCGCGGACGGGCTGCTGTTCGGCTACCTCAACCAGGCCGCCGCGATGTACGAGGCGAAGTACGCCTCCCGCGAGGACATCGACGCGGCCATGCGGCTCGGCTGCGGCCTGCCGATGGGCCCGCTCGCCCTGCTCGACCTGATCGGCATCGACACCGCGCGTACCGTCCTGGAGGCCATGTACGCCGAGTCCCGCGACCGGCTGCACGCCCCGGCCCCCGTCCTCAAGCAGCTCAGCGAGGCGGGCCTGACCGGCCGCAAGTCCGGGCGCGGTTTCTACACCTACGAGGCCCCGGGCAGCGCCACCGTCGTCCGGGACGCGCACACCCCGCTGGAGGGCGCCGCCCTCACCCCCGGCCGTACGGTCCGCTCGGTCGGGGTGGCCGGCTCCGGCACCATGGCCTCCGGTATCGCCGAGGTCTTCGCCAAGGCCGGCTACCAGGTCGTCCTCGCCGCCCGCAGCGAGGACAAGGCCCAGGCGGCCAAGGCCAGGATCGGCAAGTCCCTGGACCGCTCCGTCGGCAAGGGGCGGATGACCGCCGAGGCCGCGGCGGGGACCCTGGACCTGATCACCGCGGCGGGTTCGTACGACGCCTTCGCCGACGTCGACCTGGCCGTCGAGGCGGTCGCCGAGGACCTGGAGATCAAGCAGCAGCTGTTCGCGACGCTGGACAAGGTCTGCAAGCCCGGCGCGGTCCTGGCCACCACGACCTCCTCGCTCCCGGTCGTGGCCTGCGCCCGGGCCACCTCGCGTCCCCAGGACGTGATCGGCATGCACTTCTTCAACCCGGCGCCGGCCATGAAGCTGGTCGAGGTCGTCCGTACCGTGCTGACCGCCGAGGACGTCCACGCGACCGTCCGCGAGGTCTGCGCGAACATCAGGAAGCACGCCGTCGACTGCGGTGACCGGGCCGGGTTCATCGTGAACGCGCTGCTGTTCCCGTACCTCAACAACGCGATCAAGATGGTCGAGGAGCACTACGCCTCGCTGGACGACATCGACGCGGCGATGAAGCTCGGCGGCGGTTACCCGATGGGCCCGTTCGAGCTGCTGGACGTGGTCGGCCTGGACGTCTCGCTCGCGATCGAAAAGGTCCTGCACCGGGAGTTCCGCGACCCCGGCCTCGCGCCCTCGCCCCTCCTTGAGCATCTGGTGGCCGCGGGCTGCCTCGGCCGCAAGACCGGCCGTGGCTTCCGCGAATATGCCCGCCGCTGAGGGCCTCGGCGACTGGTTCCGGGACGAGCGGGAGTGGGGCGGGCTGCTCGACCCGGGCGGCCGCCCCCCGCCCATCCGGCACAGCCCTCCCCCGCCCGCCCCGTCCGGCGGTCCCCCGCCCCGCACGGGCGGGGGAAACCCCGGACATGCCCATCAAGCTGCGCACATGCAGTACGTTCGGGTCATGCCCCAGTCCGCCAGGTCCTCACGTACACCAGCCACGCCCGACGCGCCGGAAAGTGCCGCCGGCAGTCGCGCGGCCGCCCAGCGGCTCAAGATGCGCCGAGAACTGGCGGCTGCCGCGATGGAGCTGTTCGCGACCAAGGGGTACGAGGCGACCACCGTCGACGAGATCGCGGCCGCGGCCGGGGTCGCCCGACGCACCTTCTTCCGCCACTTCCGCTCCAAGGAAGAGGCGATCTTCCCGGACCACGACGACACACTGATCCGCGCGGAGGCCGTGCTCAACGCGGCCCCGGCGCACGAGCACCCACTCGACACCGTGTGCCGTGGCATCAAGGAAGTCATGAAGATGTACGCGGCCCGGCCGGACATCTCGGTCGCCCGCTACAAGCTCACCCGCGAGGTGCCCACCCTCCGTGAGGCCGAGATCGCCTCGGTGGCCCGCTACGAGCGCCTCTTCACCCGCTATCTCCTCGGCCATTTCGATGAGCACGCGCACGCGGACGACGCGAACGACGACCCGCTGCTGGCCGAGGTCGCCGCGTCGGCGGTGGTCACCGCCCACAACCATGTCCTGCGGCGCTGGCTGCGGGCCGGCGGGCAGGGCGACGTGGAGGCGCAGCTCGACCACGCCTTCGCGATCGTGCGGAAGACGTTCGGGACGGGGATCGGGGCGGGACGGGAGACCGCACCCCGGCCGGCCACGACGGCGTCGGTGGCCTCGCAGGGCGAGGTACTGGTGACGGTGGCCCGGACGGACGCGCCGCTGGACGAGGTCATGCGCACGATCGAGCAGGCGCTGAAGGAGCGTTGAGCACCCAGGGGGTGCCGCGATGTTCCGTCTCGCGCGTGCGGCATCGTCGTGACTGGTCGCGCCCACGCGGCGGAGCAGCGGATCGACACAGCCTCGCGCCCCTCTCGGGCGCGTCAGCGCCTGGCCGGTGAGAATCCCGCCGCCGGCCATGAGGAGGCGTTCTCCGTAACCCGGCCGGCCCCTGGGGCCGGTTCCAGCTACCGCAGGCGATGGCACTGCGTGCCGGGTGACGGCTCCGACATCGGGACGACCCCCGCAAGTCGGCACACCTTGGCCTACCCGTCAGTAGCTTTGATCGATCATCGCTCATTTGTTACGTAAAGATTTCATCTGAGAGCAAGTTCTGGCACTCAGTGCCTTGCCACCTGACACGCGGTGTCATACGTTGTTGGTGTCCGGCCTGTCCCGGTGAGCCCACCAGCCCGCCCGCCGGACGCCTGCGTCACAGGCAACCTCCCGCGCCACAAAGCGCTGCCGAAGCACCACCCACGCCGAACCGACGGCACCTTCCCCAAACCCTCAGCAGCACCGACGAACCCTCAGCGCCCCCTCCCTCAGGGGCGCACACCGCCGGAGGCAACACCGTGACCACTCAGGCCATTCTCGACGCGATCCAGTCGCCGGACTCGACGCCGGCCGACTTCGCCGCCCTGCCCCTCCCGGAGTCGTACCGCGCGATCACCGTGCACAAGGACGAGACGGAGATGTTCGCGGGCCTGGAGACCCGCGACAAGGACCCGCGCAAGTCCACCCACCTCGACGAGGTGGCCCTGCCCGAGCTGGGCCCGGGCGAGGCCCTGGTGGCCGTCATGGCATCGAGCGTCAACTACAACTCGGTCTGGACCTCGATCTTCGAGCCGCTGTCGACCTTCGGGTTCCTGGAGCGCTACGGCAGGCTCTCCGAGCTGACCAAGCGGCACGACCTGCCGTACCACATCATCGGCTCCGACCTCGCGGGCGTGGTCCTGCGCACCGGCCCGGGCGTCAACGCCTGGAAGCCCGGTGACGAGGTCGTCGCGCACTGCCTGAGCGTGGAGCTGGAGTCGTCCGACGGCCACAACGACACCATGCTCGACCCGGAGCAGCGCATCTGGGGCTTCGAGACCAACTTCGGCGGCCTCGCCGAGATCGCGCTGGTCAAGTCCAACCAGCTGATGCCGAAGCCGAACCACCTGAGCTGGGAGGAGGCCGCCGCCCCGGGTCTGGTCAACTCCACCGCCTACCGGCAGCTGGTCTCCCGCAACGGCGCCGGCATGAAGCAGGGCGACAACGTGCTCATCTGGGGCGCGAGCGGCGGACTCGGCTCCTACGCCACCCAGTTCGCGCTGGCCGGCGGGGCCAACCCGATCTGTGTCGTGTCCTCGCCGCAGAAGGCGGAGATCTGCCGGTCGATGGGCGCCGAGGCGATCATCGACCGCAACGCCGAGGACTACAAGTTCTGGAAGAACGAGCACGAGCAGGACCCGAAGGAGTGGAAGCGTTTCGGCAAGCGCATCCGCGAGCTCACCGGCGGCGAGGACGTCGACATCGTCTTCGAGCACCCGGGCCGCGAGACCTTCGGCGCCTCGGTCTACGTCACCCGCAAGGGCGGCACGATCGTCACCTGCGCCTCCACCTCGGGCTACAACCACGAGTACGACAACCGCTACCTGTGGATGTCCCTGAAGCGGATCATCGGCTCGCACTTCGCCAACTACCGCGAGGCCTGGGAGGCCAACCGGCTGATCGCGAAGGGCAAGATCCACCCGACGCTGTCGAAGGTCTACTCCCTGGAGGAGACCGGCCAGGCCGCCTACGACGTGCACCGCAACCTCCATCAGGGCAAGGTCGGCGTCCTCTGCCTCGCCCCCGAGGAGGGCCTGGGCGTGCGCGACGAGGAGATGCGCGCCAAGCACCTCGACGCCATCAACCGCTTCCGCAACATCTGAGACACCCGAGGTCATAGATGACTGAGCGTCAGATCGCCGACGGCGGGCGGGGTTCCGTGCCGCAGGCGCCGAGGGAGAAGGACCGGCCGTGGCTCATGCGCACGTATGCCGGGCACTCCACGGCCGAGGCGTCCAACGAGCTGTACCGGCGCAACCTCGACAAGGGCCAGACCGGCCTGTCGGTGGCGTTCGACCTGCCGACGCAGACCGGCTACGACCCCGACCACATCCTCGCCCGCGGCGAGGTCGGCCGGGTGGGCGTACCCGTCTCGCACCTCGGTGACATGCGCCGGCTGTTCCAGGACATCCCCCTGGAGCAGATGAACACCTCGATGACGATCAACGCCACCGCCATGTGGCTGCTGGCGCTCTACCAGGTCGTCGCCGAGGAGCAGGGTGCGGACATCACCCAGCTCCAGGGCACGACCCAGAACGACATCGTCAAGGAGTACCTGTCCCGGGGGACGCATGTCTTCCCGCCGGGTCCCTCGCTCCGGCTGACGACGGACATGATCGCGTACACGGTCTCCCACATGCCGAAGTGGAACCCGATCAACATCTGCAGCTACCACCTGCAGGAGGCGGGCGCCACCCCGGTCCAGGAGATCGCGTACGCGATGTCCACCGCCGTCGCCGTCCTCGACGCCGTCCGCGACAGCGGCCAGGTGCCGCAGGAGCGCATGGGCGATGTCGTCGCCCGCATCTCCTTCTTCGTGAACGCGGGCGTCCGGTTCGTCGAGGAGATGTGCAAGATGCGGGCGTTCGGCCGCATCTGGGACAAGGTCACCCGCGAGCGGTACGGCATCGAGAACCCCAAGCAGCGGCGCTTCCGGTACGGCGTCCAGGTCAACTCGCTGGGGCTGACCGAGGCGCAGCCGGAGAACAACGTCCAGCGGATCGTCCTGGAGATGCTCGCCGTGACGCTGTCGAAGGACGCCCGCGCGCGTGCCGTGCAGCTGCCCGCCTGGAACGAGGCGCTGGGCCTGCCCCGGCCCTGGGACCAGCAGTGGTCGCTGCGCATCCAGCAGGTGCTCGCCCACGAGAGCGACCTGCTGGAGTACGAGGACATCTTCGAGGGCTCGCACGTCATCGAGGCGAAGGTCGCCCAGCTGGTCGAGGACTCCCTCGCCGAGATGGGCCGGATCCAGGAGATGGGCGGCGCGATGGCCGCAGTCGAGTCCGGCTATCTCAAGTCGCAGCTGGTCGCCTCGCACGCGGAGCGCCGGGGCCGGATCGAGTCCGGGCGGGAGAAGATCGTCGGCGTCAACATCTTCGAGACGACCGAGCCCAACCCGCTCACCGCCGACCTGGACACCGCGATCCAGACGGTCGACCCGGCGGTCGAGGCCCGGGTGGTGGCGGCGATCGGCCGCTGGCGCGACACGCGCTACCAGCCGCCGTTCAACCACCCGCGGCCCTGCAAGGCGCTGGAGCGGCTGAAGGAGGCCGCCAAGGGCACCGGCAACCTCATGGAGGTCACCCTGGAGTGCGCCCGCGCCGGGGTCACGACCGGCGAGTGGGCGGGCGCGCTGCGGGAGGTGTTCGGCGAGTTCCGGGCGCCTACCGGCGTCTCCTCCGCTCCCGTCGCCGTCCCCGTCGAGGCGGGCTCGGCGCTGGCCGAGGTGCGGGCGAAGGTGGACGCCACCGCCCGTGACCTGGGCAGCGGCAAGCTCCGCTTCCTGGTCGGCAAGCCGGGTCTTGACGGACACTCCAACGGCGCCGAGCAGATCGCCGTGCGGGCCAGGGACGCCGGCTTCGAAGTGGTGTACCAGGGAATCCGGCTGACGCCCGAGCAGATCGTGGACGCGGCCCTGGCCGAGGACGTGCACGCGGTGGGCCTGTCGATCCTGTCCGGCTCGCACGCCCAGCTGGTCCCGGACGTCCTGGAACGACTCCGTGTGGCCGGTGCCACAGATATACCCGTCATCGCCGGTGGCATCATCCCGAATGGTGACGCCGAGCAGCTCAGGGAAGCCGGAGTGGCCGCGGTCTTCACCCCGAAGGACTTCGACATCACCGGAATCATCGGCCGCATCGTCGACGAGATCCGGAAAGCGAACAAGCTCGACCCCCTGGAGGTCCCCGCATGACCACGCCCGTCAACCGGCTCCGCCCGCGGCGCTCCTGCCTGGCCGTGCCCGGCTCGAACCCCCGCTTCCTGGAGAAGGCCCAGGGTCTCCCGGCGGACCAGGTCTTCCTGGACCTGGAGGACGCGTGCGCGCCGCTCGCCAAGCCCGAGGCGCGGCACACCATCGTGAAGTTCCTCAACGAGGGTGACTGGACGGGCAAGACGCGGGTGGTGCGCGTCAACGACTGGACGACCGAGTGGACGTACCGCGACGTCGTCACGGTCGTCGAGGGCGCCGGCCAGAACCTCGACTGCATCATGCTGCCGAAGGTGCAGACGGCCCAGCAGGTCGTCGCGCTGGACCTGCTCCTCACCCAGATCGAGAAGACCATGGGCTTCGAGGTCGGCAAGATCGGCATCGAGGCGCAGATCGAGAACGCGCAGGGCCTCAACAACGTCAACGAGATCGCCACCGCGTCCCAGCGTGTCGAGACCATCATCTTCGGCCCGGCCGATTTCATGGCATCCATCAACATGAAGTCGCTGGTCGTGGGCGAGCAGCCGCCCGGCTACCCGGCGGACGCCTACCACTACATCCTGATGAAGATCCTGATGGCCGCCCGCGCCAACAACCTCCAGGCGATCGACGGCCCCTACCTCCAGATCCGCAACGTGGAGGGCTACCGCGAGGTCGCCCAGCGCGCCGCGGCCCTCGGCTTCGACGGCAAGTGGGTGCTGCACCCCGGCCAGGTCGAGGCGTCCAACGAGATCTTCTCGCCGTCCCAGGAGGACTACGACCACGCCGAGCTGATCCTGGACGCGTACAACTACTACACGTCCGAGGCGGGCGGCAAGAAGGGCTCCGCGATGCTCGGCGACGAGATGATCGACGAGGCCAGCCGCAAGATGGCCCTGGTCATCTCCGGCAAGGGCCGGGCCGCCGGCATGCAGCGCACGTCGACGTTCGAGATCCCGGAGGACTGAGCGCGATGCAGTTCGGACGCACGTACGAGGAGTTCGAGGTCGGGGCGACGTACAAGCACTGGCCCGGAAAGACGGTCACGGAGTACGACGACCACCTGTTCTGTCTCCTCACCATGAACCACCACCCGCTCCACATGGACACCAACTACGCCGAGAAGACGACGGACTTCGGCAAGAACGTGGTGGTCGGGAACTACATCTACTCGCTGCTGCTCGGCATGAGCGTGCCGGACATCTCCGGCAAGGCGATCGCCAACCTGGAGATCGAGTCGCTCAAGCACGTGGCGCCGACCTTCCACGGCGACACGATCTACGGCCAGACGACCGTGCTCGACAAGTGGCCCTCGAAGTCGAAGAACGACCGCGGGATCGTCTACGTCGAGACCAAGGGCTACAAGCAGGACGGCACGCTGGTGTGCATCTTCCGCCGCAAGGTGATGGTGCCGACCGAGACGTACATCAAGGAGCGCGGCGGCGAGCAGCCGGGCCGCCCGGAGCTCAGGGAGCAGGAGAAGTAGCCATGGCCCGTCTCGCCCAGACCGCCGGTCTGACCGACGTCCAGCAGGAGATCCTCTCCACCGTCCGCGACTTCGTGGACAAGGAGATCATCCCGGTCGCCACCGAGCTGGAGCACCGCGACGAGTACCCGCAGCAGATCGTCGACGGCCTCCGGGAACTCGGCCTGTTCGGCCTGATGATCCCCGAGGAGTACGGCGGCCTGGGCGAGTCCCTCCTGACGTACGCGCTGTGCGTCGAGGAGATCGCCCGGGGCTGGATGTCCGTCTCCGGGATCATCAACACGCACTTCATCGTGGCGTACATGCTCAAGCAGCACGGCACGCAGGAGCAGAAGGACCACTTCCTGCCGCGCATGGCGGCCGGCGACATCCGGGGCGCGTTCTCGATGTCGGAGCCGGGCCTGGGCTCGGACGTGTCGGCGATCGCCTCGAAGGCGGTGAAGGACGGCGACGAGTACGTCCTGAACGGCCAGAAGATGTGGCTGACGAACGGCGGCACGTCGTCCCTCGTGGCCGTCCTCGTCCGGAGTGACGAAGGCCACCCCGAGGGCACGGCCCCCCACAAGTCGATGACGACCTTCCTGGTCGAGAAGGAGCCCGGCTTCGGAGAGGTCCGCCCCGGCCTCACCATCCCGGGCAAGATCGACAAGATGGGCTACAAGGGCGTCGACACCACCGAGCTGATCATGGACGGGCTCAGGATTCCGGCCAATCGGGTGCTGGGCGGGGCCACCGGCCGAGGTTTTTACCAAATGATGGACGGAGTCGAGGTCGGCCGCGTCAACGTGGCGGCGCGTGGCTGCGGTGTCGCGCAGCGTGCGTTCGAACTGGGTGTCCGGTACGCCCAGCAGCGTCACACTTTCGGCAAGCCGATCGCCCAGCATCAGGCCATCCAGTTCAAGCTCGCGGAGATGGCCACCAAGGTCGAGGCCGCGCATGCCATGATGGTCAACGCTGCACGCAAAAAGGACTCGGGGGAACGAAACGACCTTGAGGCCGGGATGGCGAAGTACCTCGCCTCCGAGTACTGCAAGGAGGTCGTGGAGGACGCCTTCCGGATCCACGGCGGCTACGGATTCTCCAAGGAGTACGAGATCGAACGTCTCTACCGTGAGGCGCCGATGCTGCTGATCGGCGAAGGTACCGCCGAGATCCAGAAAATGATCATCGGGCGAAGGTTGCTCGAAGAGTATCGATTCCAGGGCTGATTGTCCGGGTACGGGGTGTTTTCTTCGAGAAGAAGATCACACCCCGTCAGCGGTCTTCGGCCGCCGACTCGGCTTCCTGGCTTGCCCAGTTGCAGCCCCCGACCGGTACGATCCCGGAAAGCCGCCGTCCCCATTTCCCGCGCGGCATCATCCGCTACGAAGGTCATCCATGCCCCACAGCCAAACCTCTGCACATCGAGACAGCCTGGCCGGCGTACGCCTCGCGCGCGGAGCATCGCCGTGGCTTCTCCCGACCGTCGCCACCGCAGCCGTCAGCCTCCTCCGCGCCCGTCGCTCCGGCGCCGCGAAGGCCGTCGCCCTGCCCGCCACCGCGCTCGCGGCGGGCATGCTGTGGTTCTTCCGCGACCCCGAGCGTGAGATCGCCCAGGGCCGTGTCATCTCCCCCGCCGACGGTGTGGTGCAGAGCATCATGCCGTGGAAGGACGGCCGCACCCGCGTCGCGATCTTCATGAGCCCGCTCAACGTCCACGTCAACCGGGCGCCGCTGTCCGGCGAGGTGACGTCGGTGGAGCACATCCCCGGTGGCTTCGTTCCCGCCTTCAACAAGGAGAGCGAGAACAACGAGCGCGTAGTCTGGCATTTCGACACCGAACTCGGCGACATCGAGATGATCCAGATCGCCGGCGCGGTGGCCCGTCGCATCGTGCCCTACGTCCCGCAGGGCACGAAGGTCGAGCAGGGCGACCGCATCGGTCTGATCCGCTTCGGCTCGCGCGTCGACATCTACCTGCCCGAGGGCGTGGAGGTCGCGGTCGAGGTCGGGCAGAAGACCGTGGCTGGGGTGACTCGCATTGACCGTGATTGATCCGGAGACCCAGGCGGGCTGGGTGCCCGAGGCCGACGAGGTCGGCGACGACGAGGAGGAGATGCCGCTCTCTCTCCGCCTCTCGATAGCGGACACCCTCACGCTGGGCAACGCCACGTGCGGCTTCATGGCGGTGTACTTCACCACCACCGGCATCCTGATCCCGCACCTCACCGGGGACGACCAGTCGGCGGGCATGGCGCGGCACAGCGCCGCCACCGCGGTCATCCTCATGCTCTGCGCGGCGGTCTTCGACCTGTTCGACGGCCTCGTCGCACGCAAGCTGCGCTCCTCCCCCATGGGCGCCGAGCTGGACAACCTCTCGGACCTGATCAGCTTCGGTCTGGCCCCCGCGTACTTCGTGCTCGTCTACGGCATGGTGGCCGACGACGCGTACCAGAAGGTGGCCGCGGTCGGAGCGGTGGTCGTGCTGCTGGCGGTGGTGCTGCGGCTGGCGCGCTTCAGCTGCGTGTCGCCGCCGAACGGCATGTTCCAAGGCATGCCGTCGCCGTTCGGTGCGCTCACGGTCGTCTCGATCGTGCTGCTCGAGCTGCCTTTCTTCGCGACCCTCCTGGCGATCCTCGGCACGGCGTGGCTGATGGTGAGCCGGGTCGAGTACCCGAAGCCGCGCGGGCGTCTCGCCGGGGCGATGCTGGCCTGGATCGTCCTCTCGATGGGGCTCCTGGCGGCCTGGGCCTTCGACGCCCCCGGCGGCCAGCTCCTGCTCCAGACCGGCTGTGCGCTGCAGCTGGTGATGGGCGCGGTGATCCCGCTGTTCGCCACGGCCCGCCGGGTGAACAACATCCGCGACAACCGGCGCGAGGCACGGGCGGCGCAGCTGCCCTGAGTCTCCTGACGACGCGAAACGGGTGTGGCCCGAGCCTGCGAGGCTCGGGCCACACCCGTTTCGGCTTCAAGGGCACACGGCGTTGGCCTTTGACCGGTCAACCACCCCTGGCCAGGGCCGAGTTGCGCAGGACGAGACAAGGGAGGACGGTGGAATTGGGCTGAACTTTACGGGGATTTGTCCCCATTCGGGGATGGGGATCACTCCCCTCCTACGGATCGGAGGACAGCCATGGCCGCATTCACGCACAAGGACTACTCGGTCCCGCACGTCTCGAAGCTTCCGGCGAACGAGGGCGACACCGTGAAGCTCTTCGTCCGGGAGTACGACGGCACCCAGGGCAACCAGCCCCGCGAACCGGTGCTGATGCTCCACGGCAGGAGCGTGCCGGTCCTCGCCGGGTACGACCTGACGGTCCCCGGGTCCGCCATCGACTACAACTGGGCACAGGACCTGGCCAAGCACCACTTCGACGTCTTCATGATGGACCTCCAGGGCAACGGACGGTCGCCACGCCCGAAGATGGACGAGCCCCGCAACGCCAACCCGGCGCAGCGGAGCGTCCTGTCGCCCAATCCGCTGTCGCCCCCGTACACCGGGCCACCGCTGTACCCACACCAGCTGAGCAACACCGACAGCGAATGTGCCGAGCTGGCCACCGTGGTCGACTTCATCAGGTCGCTGCCCGGCAGGAACAAGCCGATGGACTTCATCGGCTGGTCCGCCGCGGCGCCATCCATGGGGCCGTACACCCTCCAGCACCCCGAGATGGTCAAGAGCCTGTTCCTGCTCGCCCCCATCTTCCCGCCTGCGGGGCGGTGGTCGGGCGACCCCGCGGACCCCTTCGCCCTTCCGGCGGGCACCTCGCTGCCGGTCTCCGACCCGCCCACGCTGTACGGCTTCCCCATGTTCGTCAGCGACAAGAAGAGCTTCGTGGACGCATGGGCCAAGGAGCAGGGCAACCCACCCCAACGGGAGCCCGGCATGGGGGACGCGGCATGGGCCGCCATGATGGCGAACGACCCCGTCGGCAGCAAATGGGGACGGGAGCTGTCACCCGGCGTGTACGAGGGCATCCACCGGTTCCGGAACCTCTACTCCTGGGGCTGGACCAACGAGACGGTGCCCTACCAGGACGCGTTGGGCAACTACGTCCTCGGTGACCGGGTTCCGGTCGCCATCGTCTACGGAGAACTGGACAAGACGGCCAACACCCAGCCGAACGTCCCGGTTCCCCCGCCCCTGCGCTTCTCCGTGCCGGCCCTCTACAAGGCCATCGGGGGGCCCGAGAAGCTGATGTTCCAGCTGGAGGGTGCGGGACACTCCGTAGTCTGGGAGCGCCCCGCCGAGATCGTGCACGACATCGCGTTCCAGTGGCTCCACAACAAGCACAAGGTGTGGGGCCTCACGAGCGGCAGCTACTACCGTGACTCAACGGGCGCCCTGACGCCGGTCTAGGCCGCCCTCAGCAGAGAAAGTCACGCGCGATCTGCTCCGCCACCCGCTCCAGGATCGGCCCGGCGTCCGCGATGCACTTCACCACGTCGGGCTCCACCTCGGTCAGCGGGTAGGCGCGACGGATACCGGCCCGGCCGAGCGCCGCCGGCGGCAGGGCGAGGCGGCCGCACACCGCCACGACCTCCTTGTCGGCGGCGCGTGCCGCGGCCGCCACTCCGGCCGGCGCCTTCCCGTGCAGGGTCTGCTCGTCCAGCGACCCCTCGCCCGTGATCACCAGCGAGGCCCGCTCCAGCGCGGGCGCGAAGCCCAGGACGTCGAGCATGACCTCGATACCGGGCCGGAAGCGGGCGCCGAGCAGCAGGGCGCCGTATCCGATGCCCCCGGCGGCCCCCGCGCCCGGCGCGACCGCGTACTCGACGGCGCGCGGACCGCCCTCGGCCTCCAGGACCTTCACGAAGTGGCTCAGCGCCTCGTCCAGGGCCGCCACGTCGTCCGGCGAGGCCCCCTTCTGCGGGCCGTACACCGCGGGCGCGCCCTTCGGGCCCGTGAGCGGGTTGTCGACGTCGCTGGCGAGGACCAGGTCGATGTCGGACAGGCGCGGGTCCAGCCCGGACAGGTCCACGCGGGCCAGGCCGGCGAGGCCGCCGCCGCCCGGCGGTACCGGTTCGCCGTCCTCGTCCAGGAACCGCGCCCCGAGCGCGGAGAGCATCCCGGCGCCGCCGTCGGTCGTGGCGCTCCCCCCGACACCGAAGACGATCGTGCGCGCACCCGCGTCCAGCGCGGCCCGCAGCAGTTCTCCGGAGCCGTACGTGGAGGCCGTCAGGGGCGCGAAGACACCGCGGGGCAGCCGCTGGAGACCGCTCGCCTCGGCCATCTCCACGACCGCGGTGTCACCGCGCAGCGCGAACGCGGCGGTGACCTCCTGCCCCAGGGGTCCGGCGACCTGCCGCTCGTGCCGTTCGAATCCGGCCGCGACGGCCGCCGCCACCGTGCCGTCCCCGCCGTCCGCGACGGGCAGCGCCTCGACGTCGAGGCCGGGCACGACCCGCCTGAGCCCCGCCGTGACCCGCTCGGCGACCTGTACGGCCGTCAGCGAGCCCTTGAACTTGTCCGCGGCGATGAGCACGCGCTGTGTCACCTGTATCCCCTTGCTCTCCGGGCCTCGCGCACGTCAAGGCCAGTCGCGCCGCTGTGACCTTAACCGGAGGACACCCTCGCCGTCATGCTCCGCCCGAAGCCTGGGAAAGGGCCGGCCACCGCCCAGGAAGGCAAGGCGCCGGAAAACGGGTAGACCACAGCCATGAGCAGTCCGGGGCAAGGATTCACCGATCGTGTGCTCGGCGGCTGGCTCGGCCGGATCGCGGGCAACATGCTCGGCAAACCGGTCGAGCGCGGCGACCTGTGGACCCGTGGACGCATCGACGGCTATCTGCGGCGGGCCGCCGCCCTGCCGCTCACCGACTACCTCCCCGAGCCCGCCGACGAGAGCGACGCCCTCGCCCTGCGGCCGGAGTGGCGGCAGTGCGTGCGCGGCCGCGTCCACGGCAGCTGCCGCGACGACGACGTCGACTACGCGATCCTCGGCCTGCACCTCCTGGAGACCCACGGGTTCGGCTTCAGCACCGAGCAGGTCGGCGAGCTGTGGCTGCAACGGCTGCCGTACCTCCAGACGTTCACCGCGGAGCGGGCCGCCTACCGCAACCTCGCCAACGGGCTGAAACCGCCCCTCACCGCCACCTACGACAACCCCTACCAGGAGTGGATCGGCGCCCTGATCCGCGCCGACGTCTTCGGCTGGACCTCCCCCGGCGCCCCGCACCGGGCCGCCACCCTGGCCCGCCGCGACGCCGTGCTCTCCCATTCCGGGAACGGGGTGTACGGCGCGATGTGGGCCGCCGCGCTGATCTCGGCGGCGTTCACCGCGCCGACGGTGCGGCAGGCGGTCGACACCGCGCTCACCGTCGTACCGGCGAGCTGCCGCGTGGCCCGGACCGTGCGCCGGGTCGTCTCCCTGTACGAGACCCGGCTGAGCTGGGAGGACACCCTCGACACCGTCTCCGCCGAGACCTCCGGCCTCGGCTGGATCCACACCGTCCCGAACGTGGCCGTGCTCACCGCCGGACTGCTCTACGGCGACGGCGACTTCACCCGGACCATCGCCCTCACCGTGCGCGGCGGCCTGGACACCGACTCCAACGGGGCGACGGCGGGCTCGGTGGCCGGGGTGATGACCGGCGCGGCGGCCGTCCCGGAGCAGTGGAAGGCCCCCCTTGAGGACACGGTCCGCAGCGCCGTCTTCGGCTTCGACGGGGCCCGCATCAGCGACCTGGCGGAGCGCACCGTGCGCCTCGCCCGGACGAGCACGGAGTCCGCACTGGCTACTCTTCCTGAGTGACCACGACTGACGCCTACGCCGCGTACATCGCGAGCCTCCCCCGGATCCTCGCCGGGGCCGCCGCGCTCATCCGGGACACCGAGGGACGGGTGCTGCTCGTCGAACCCAACTATCGGGAGGGCTGGGCGCTGCCGGGCGGGACCGTCGAGTCCGACGACGGGGAAACCCCGCGGCAGGGCGCCCGCCGGGAGACCCTGGAGGAGATCGGCCTGGACCGCGAGATGGGCCGGCTGCTCGCGGTGGACTGGGTGCACGGCACGGGTCGACCGCCGATCGTCGCCTATCTGTACGACGGCGGCGTCCTCTCCGACGCCGACCTCAAGGCGATCCGGCTCCAGGAGGAGGAGCTGCTGTCCTGGCGGCTGGTCCCCCGCGTGGAACTCACCACGTATCTGGCGGGCTCCCTGGGCCGCCGCGTACTGGCCGCACTGGACGTGCTGGACGAGAGCGCGGGCACCGCAGAGCTGGAGAACGGCCACCGCGCGGAGTGACCCCGGGGGGGCGGGCGACAACCGTTCGCCACCAACACCCCACCCCCGAACACATGGCCAAGCCCCTCGGCGCCATCCTCAGGGGCGCCGGTATCCCGACCGACCGGAGGCTTCCCGCCTGCCTGTAGTGCCAGGTGCGCTGAGGCCCCCGGGAGCGGGTGACCAACCAAGAGATTCGTGGTTCAACCCGTGCGATCAGTGTCTGGGGGCCCTGACGGCGACCGAGGTTACGACGGTGACACGAATCCATGATCCGTTGGCGCCAGTCTGGCAGGTGGTGCAAAATCTACCCCCGCTGACGCGATGGGATCTGTACTGCGCAGATCATGCGCGCAGCGAGTCGTGAACGGGGGACTGTGTTGTCTGGGGGACCCATCCCGATCCCGCCGGATTTGAAGCTGGCACCGGCCAAGAGCCCTCTACGTGCGCGAATGCGCCGATCATGGCGATCAAGGAAGGCACTCAAGGGCTTTACCCAGTGGCTGATCGACTGGGGCATACCGCTCACTGCAGGCGCGATCGCCGTATACGTCTACGCCGCGCGCACCACCTCACCCAGCCACGTGTACAGGGCCTTCACGCTGATCGACCCTCCGGATCGCTTCGCGCTGTGGTTACCGTCCGTCGTCGGGTGGCTCCTTGTGCCGGCGATCATCGGTGGCGTGGCCGGTCATGTCATTGCCCAGCGCATCAGCAGCGTGAAGGCGATCTCCACAGAGAAGTTGTTCCGCCGCCGCACCTGGGGGCAGAGGCTGAAACCCCCTGGTCTCATCCCAGACCTACGGACGTATTTCCACGGCTCTTACGCCCAGCAGAACTTCGTCGACGCGTGGGTACGCATCGCCCATCGCAACGACTGGGAGCGCGCCCAAGACCACTGGGAAGTCTTCATCCGAGACATGGTGTCGACCCAGCAGTACGCTCACCTGGACCGACATGAATGCCTCAGCCAAGCGCAAGACACCGCACATCTCACGTTCGTCATCACAGCCCAGGCGGGCATCTGCATCGTGTGTGAGAGGAGGCGGTAACCGTGCGATCCGAAGACGCCGTTGAGATTGTGCGAGCCTCCCTCGCCCTAGCGTTTCCAGGTGCTTCCGCAGAAGGCCTCACAAAAGCCGCTGAACTTGTTGTCCGTTGGGGATCGGAAGGCGTTGCCGAGCATCTCGACCAAGCCCTGACCCGCCGGATGCTGCAAGATCTTCTTGAGGTTACAGGCGCGCGTCGCTTCGAGATGGCAGACCCAGAATGGGAACGAGGCGATCCACCCGCCGGCTATCGCACCTGGTCAAGACCCGAACAGGTCGACGACGATGTCCCGTTCCGGCACCGGCCGCCGGACAGGGATGACGGTGAACCACCGCCCCGACGCCCCCCGCGCCCGTTTGGCCCGTCCGCCACGTGATCCGTCCGGAGCGTCGGCCGAAAACCGCGCCCGCCCGGGCAGTGAACGCACCTGGCGCCAAGTACCAGCGTCGGTCTGAGATCGGCGAGGCGTCACGGGATTCGGCCGGAGCGGTGCACCGGGGACACGGCCGCACCCGGATATCCGTTCGCCTCCGTCCGCGCAGGCGTCCTAGTCTCGGCCTATGAACAAGCCTCTCGTCGCCCTCCTGAGTGGCGCAGGCATCTCCACCGATTCCGGGATTCCTGATTATCGCGGTCCCAACGGGCTGTGGCGGAAGGATCCCGAGGCCGAGAAGCTCGTGACGTACGAGTACTACATGGGCGACCCGGAGATCCGGCGCCGGTCCTGGCAGATGCGGCGGAAGAACCGGACGCTGACGGCCGAGCCGAACGCGGCGCACCGGGCCGTCGCCGAACTGGAGAAGTCGGGGACACCCGTACGGGTGATCACGCAGAACGTGGACGGGCTGCACCAGCTCGCCGGCATGCCCGCCCGCAAGGTGCTCGAACTGCACGGCTCGGCACGCAGTGTCGTGTGCACCAAGTGCCATGCGCGAGGGCCGATGGTGGACGCGATCGCCCGCGTCGAGGCCGGCGAGGAGGACCCGCCGTGCCTGGAGTGCGGGGGCATCCTCAAGTCGGCGACGGTGATGTTCGGTGAGCGGCTCGACCCGGTCGTGCTGGGCGAGGCCCTCGCCATCAGCAAGGCCTGCACGGTGTTCATCGCCGTCGGCAGCACCCTCCAGGTGCAGCCCGCCGCCGGACTCGCGGGCGTGGCCGCCGACCACGGCGCCCGGCTGATCATCGTCAACGCCGAGCCGACGCCGTACGACGGACTCGCCGACGAGATCATCCGGGACCCCATCGGGATCGCCCTGCCCGAACGGCTGCGCGAGCTGGGCGGCGGGAACGGCTGAGGCCAGGATTTGGTCAACCGTCCAAGACGCTGCGATAGCATGAGTGGCACACGCATTCCGTTCTCGAAGCAGAAGGCGGCCAGATGTCTCGTATGGCAGCGAAGGACCGACGCGAAGAGCTGATCGCGGCGGGGTTTCGGGTGATGATCCGTGAGGGAGTCGCGAAGGCGACCACACGGGCCATCGTCAACGAGGCGAAAATGCCGTTGGGCGTCTTCCACTACTGCTTCAACTCGCGCGAGGAACTGCTTCAGGAAGTCCTCACCCGCTTCACCGACACCACGGTGGCCACCGCACGGAAGACGTTCGAGGGGGAGGGTGACCTCGGATCGCGTATCACCAGGAGCCTGAGCGCCTTCTGGGGCACCGTCGAACTCAGCCCGGGAGAGCACCAGGTCAGCTACGAGCTCACGCACTACGCCCTGCGCCAGGCCGGGCTGGAGGACCTGGCCCGGCGCCAGTACCGGCACTACCGGGAAGTCCACGAGGAGCTCCTGGAAGAGGCCGCCGAGGCCGCTGACATCGAGTGGACCGTGCCCGTTCCGGTGCTGGCCCGCTACCTCAACGCGGTGCTCGACGGCATCACTCTGAGCTGGCTGGTCGACCGCGACAGCGAGCACAGCCGCGAGGTCCTGCGCCTGACCGGCGAACACCTCCTGACGCTGGCCCGCCCGCGAGCGGCCTAGTCGAACAGGTCCGGCTGTTCCGCGGTGATCTGGTCCCAGAGCGGGCGGAACTGGAACCAGCCCGGCAGCGGACCGGAGATCTGGTCACGGACCGTTCGCGCCGTCTCCGGGTCGATGAGTGTGGGCTCTCCGGCCGCCATGGCCAGCAGCTGGGCCTGGCAGGACCGCTCCATGGTGATGAAGTACCAGGCCGCCTCGGCGACGGACGCGCCGACCGTGAGCAGTCCGTGGTTCCGGAGCACGACGGCCTTGCCGTCGCCGAGGGCCACACCGATGCGCCGGCCCTCCTCGGTGTCGTTCACCACGCCCCGGTAGTCCGCGTAGACGCCGTGGTCCTCGTAGAAGGCGCAGGCGTCCTGGGTGATCGGTGCCAGCGGGACGCCGAGGCTGGAGAAGGCCTTGCCGTGCACGGAGTGGGTGTGGGCCGCCGCGACCACCTCCGGCCTGGCCCGGTGCACCTCGGAGTGGATGCAGAACGCGGCGTTGTTGACCGGGCGCCTGCCTTCCAGGAGCGTGCCGTCGTGGTCGACGAGGATCAGGTCCGAGACGCGGATCCGGCTGAACGACATTCCGAAGGGGTTGACCCAGAAGGCCGACGGGTTCTCGGGGTCACGGGCCGTGATGTGGCCGGCCACCCCCTCGGAGAAGCCGAAACGGGCGAACAGGCGGAAGGCGGCGGCGAGTTCCTGCTTGCGCACCTCGCGCTCCTGCTCGTGGGTCAGGTTCTGCCGGGGCAGCGGCAGGGAGACGCCTTCGGGCAGGGTGCCGACGGAGGCGTGCACGGGTGCCTCGGGAGTGGTGGTCATGATCCGGCCCTCTCGTGAACTGCGGATGCGTGAACTGCGGATGCCTGAACTGGGGTTACGTGAACCGTGGTTACGTGAACTGGGTTATGTGAACCGCTACTTCGCGCGGCGGCGCAGGCCGGTGCCGTACATGACGTCCACCAGGCGGAGGAGCAACCGGTAGGCCGAGGGCTCGTACGGGATCATGTGCAGGTCCCGGCGCATCGGGAACCGGTTCGTGCTGACGGCCTGGAGCCGGGTGTACTTCAGAAATCCCTCGGCCCCGTGCCGGACCCCGAGGCCCGACTCCTTCCAGCCGCCCATCGGCAGGCCCAGGGCCATGTAGTTGGTCTGGGCGTCGTTGATGGTGACGCAACCGGCCTCGAAGCGTTCGGCGAGGCGGCGGGCGCGCTTCACGTCCGATCCGATGATCGAGGCCTGAAGCCCGTACGTGCTGTCGTTGACCAGCCGGAGGGCTTCCTCGGCGTCGGCGACCTTCATCACGGGCAGCGTGGGGCCGAAGGTCTCCTCCCGCATGCACGTCATGCTGTGGTCGACGTCGACGAGCAGCGTGGGTTCGAAGAACCGGCCGGGCCCTTCGGCGACCCGGCCGCCGACGAGTACACGGGCGCCCTTGCGTACGGCGTCCTCCACATGGTCCTCGATGAGCGCCAGTTGGGGCGGGAAGGTGACGGCGCCCACGTCGACGCTGCCGAGCCCGCCCGGCCGGCCCGAGGTGACCTGCTGGAACCGTTCCCGCAGCAGGGCGAGGTACGCGTCGTACACCGGCGCCTCGACGTAGACCCGCTCCACCGAGGTGCACATCTGACCGCCGTTGGACAGCGCCCCCTGGACGGTCACGTTGACGGCCCGCTCCAGGGCGGCGTCGGCGAGGACGACCAGGGCGTCCTTGCCGCCGAGCTCCAGTGAGCAGGGGATGAGACGCTCGCCCGCCCGCGCCGCGACCTGGCGGCCGGTCCTGGTCGATCCGGTGAACATCACGAAGTCCACGGTGTCCACGACCGCGCGCCCGGTGGCTCCCGCGCCGGTGACGACCTGGAAGACGCCCTCGGGCCAGTCGCACTCGCGTGCCATCCGCTCCATGAGCAGCGCGGTGAGCGGGGTCTGTTCGGAGGGCTTCAGGACGACCGCGTTGCCTGCGGCGAGCGCGGGTATGGCGTCCCCGAAGGAGTTGAGCAGCGGGTTGTTCCACGGGCCGATGACCCCGACGACACCGCGCGGCACCCTGCGCGTGTACATGCTGCGGCCCAGGACGAAGGGCGAGAGGGAGCGGATCCGCGTCGGGGCGAGCAGGCCGCGCGCCCGCTTCGCCCAGTGGGCGAAGGCGGCGGCACAGTAGACGATCTCGACGATCGCGTCCTCCCGCGCCTTGCCGTTCTCCTCGACGATGCGGTCGGCGACCTCCTCCCGGTGGGCCAGCAGCCAGCGGCGGCCGCGCGCGAAGAACTCGGCGCGAGCCCGGGTGTCCAGCCCGGCCCAGCCCCGCTGCGCCCGCCGGGCACGCTCCACCGCCCGCGCCACCTCCGCCGCGGACGTGTCGGGCACCTCGCCGACCACCTCTCCGGTGGCGGGGTCGTCCACCGCGATGCGCGCGCCCGTCGGAGGGCCTGCCGCCACGAGGGATTGATTCTGGGTCACGAGAACTCCCCGCCGGAACGTTGACTTCAGTTCACTCAGAATGAGACGGTCGCTCGTACAAGTCAAGCGTCTTGTACAAGCGTCCAAGTTGCGGCGGGAGGCGATGAGCCCTCTCGATCCCGCGCCCCGAAGGAGCGGTCGGATGAAAAGGGCGAAAAGGACGGCATCGGTCGCGCTGAGCGGCCTGGGCGTTCCCGAGTCCCTGCGCTGGCATCAAGGAGCCCTGTGGTTCTCGGATCTCGCGCACGGCACGGTGCACCGGTGGGACGGCACCGGAGAGCCGGAGACGGTGCTCGAGGTCCCCGGCCGGGCGGGCGGACTCGGCTGGCTGCCCGACGGCCGCCTGCTCGTCGTCTCCATGGACGGGGGCCGCGTCCACCGCCTGGAGGCCGACGGCGAACTGGTCGAACACGCCGATCTGCGTCATGTCGCCGGCGGTCCGGTCAACGACATGCTCGTCGACCCCCAAGGCCGCGCCTACGTCGGCAACTTCGGCTTCGACTACCACGCCCACTCCCGCGAGCACCCGAACTCCATGCTCTACGCACCACCCGGGCCGCCGAGAGCCCCGATCGCCTGCCTGGCGCCGGACGGAAGCCTCCTCGGGCTGACCGAACCGCTGCTCTTCCCCAACGGCACCCTGCTCACCGCTGACGGCAGGAACGTGATCGTCGCCGAGACCCTGGCCATGCGGCTCACCGCCTTCACCAGGAACCCCGACGGATCCCTGACGGATCCGCGACCGTGGGCACCCCTGATCTCGCCGCTCCTGTGGCGCCTCGTGAACCACCCCGGGACGGCCGGCCGCATCACCCGCAGGATCTCGGCGTTCCTGGACCACCCCGCCGTCTCGAAGCGCTCCTCGTCCCCGATCGCGCCGGACGGCATCGCATGGGACGCCGACTCCACGTCGATCTGGGTCGCGAACGCCCTTCGCGGCGAATGCGTGCGCATCGCCCCCGGCGGCCGCGCCGTCGAGCGGGTCGCCACCAGCCAGCACACCCTGAGCTGCCTGATGGCCGGACCCGAGGGACGCACTCTCTTCGCCGCCACCGTCCCGACGGACGATCCCGTCCGCGCCGCCGAACTCGACGGCGGCCGCATCGAGATGGTGCGGATGTGAGTCCCGAAGCAACAGAGCCGAAGCAACGAACCCGCAGTAACGAACCCGAAGTGGCGAACCCGAAGTAACAATCCAGGCCAATTCGATCTGAACAATTGACTTGGACAGTTGACCAGGAGAATCTGTGGCCATGCCCCAAACATCCGAGAAGAGCCGGGTCATCCTCGTGACCGGCGCGGCCGGCGGCATCGGTGCCGCCATCGCGGAACTGGCGATCGCACGCGGCCATCGCGTCATGCTGACCGACGTGGACGAGGAGGCCGTCCTGGCCCGCGCCCGCGCCCTCGGCGAACACGCCGCCGCACACCCCCTGGACATCCGCTCCCCCGCGGAGTGGAGCCGGGCCTTCGACGCGGCCCGGGCACGGTTCGGGGTCGTCGACGTGCTGGTCAACAACGCCGGCATCACGCACACCGGGAACGCCCGCGATCTGCGCCCCCAGCAGCACCGCGACATCGTCGAGATCAACCTGCTCGGCACCGTCACGGGGGTCTGCACGGCGCTTGAGCGCATGACCGCGCAGGGCCACGGTCACATCATCAACGTGTGCAGCATGACGTCGTTCCTGCCGCTGCCCGGATACGCCACCTACGGCGGCACGAAGCACGGCCTGCGCGCCTTTCACCACAGCGTGGCGATGGAGGAACGCGACGGACCGGTCGACTTCACCATCGTCCATCCGCCGTCCACCCGGACCGGCATGCTCGTCCAGGAAATGGCCGACCCCACCTCGGCCATCGCCTTCGCGGAGAAGTCCTACGCCCCGGAGCGGATCGCCGCGGCCGTCGTCGACGCGGTCGCCACCAGGCCGGTCGAAGTGGTGTTCCCGGCGTTCGCCGGCCGCGTGCAGCGGATCGCCGGAGTCTTCCCCCGGCTGATGCGCCGCGTCATCCCCCTCGTCGAGGCCAAGGGCCGGCGGCAGCGGGAGCGGCTGCTCTCCGCTCCGGGGATCCCGTCCTCCGGGAACTGAAGGGGCCTTCCCCCGCCCGCTCTTCGAACGAACCTCCCAGAAAGGGTGCGGATGTGAGTGCGCACACGACGTCCCGGCCGGACGCGAGAAAGGCCGTGTCCGCTGTCGGCGGGCCGGACGAGGACCGGATGATCCAGCTGAACCGGGCCACCGAACACCTGGAACCGCCGTTCGCCGTGGTGGACCTGGACGCCTTCGACGGCAACGCCGCGGAGCTGGCACACCGGGCGGCCGGAGCGGCGACCATCCGCCTGGCCAGCAAGTCGGTCCGCAGCCGTGAACTGATCGCACGTGCCGTCGGGCGTCCGGGGTACCGGGGAATCCTCGCCTTCACCCTGCCGGAGGCCCTGTGGCTGGCCGAGGACCACGAGGACGTGGTGATCGGGTACCCGACGACGGACGGCACCGCACTGAAGCGGCTCGCCTCGGACGAGCGCGCGGCCTCGCGCGTCACCCTCATGATCGACTCGGTCGGCCAGCTGGACTTCGTCGACGCGCAGGTCGGCGCCTCCCGCCCCGACCTGCGCGTCTGCATCGACCTGGACGCCTCGCTGGAACTGGCCGGAGGCCGCATCCACCTGGGCCCGTACCGCTCCCCCGTGCACACCCCACAGCAGGCCGCCGCACTCGCCCGCGCCGTCCGGGACCGGCCCGGATTCCGGCTGGCCGGGGTGATGTCCTACGAAGGCCAGATCGCCGGGCTGGGCGACAACCAGCCCGGGTCACTGCTCAGGCGGGCCGCGGTCCGCGCCATGCAGCGCCTGTCCGCCGCCGAACTGGCCGACCGGCGTGCGGCCGTCATAGCCGCCGTCGAGGCCGTGGCTCCGCTGGAGTTCGTCAACGGAGGCGGTACGGGCTCGGTCGAGCAGACCGCCGCCGAACCCGTCATCACCGAGATCGGTGCCGGATCGGGGCTCTACGGACCCGGGCTCTTCGACTTCTACCGGCGCTTCCGCCCCCGGCCCGCCGCCTTCTTCGTGATGTCCGTCGTGCGCCGCCCGAACCCTAAGATCGCCACCGTGCTCGGCGGTGGCTGGATCGCCTCCGGCCCGCCCGGCCGTGACCGGCAGCCCACGTTGACCTGGCCGCACGGCCTGCGCACGAACCCCCGGGAGGGGGCCGGCGAGGTCCAGACCCCGGTCCTGGGGGCCGCCGCGCACGGACTGCGGCTCGGGGACCACGTGTGGTTCCGGCACGCCAAGGCCGGCGAACTGTGCGAACGCGTCAACACGCTCCATCTGGTGTCCGGCGCGGAGATCGTCGACGAGGTCGCGACCTACCGGGGCGAGGGACACGCCTTCCTGTGAGCGGTTTCTGAACCGTTTGAACCTTTTGGACCGTTTGAGCCGTTCCCGAACAGGCCCGTTTCCGCTCCCCGGAGGCCGTGTTGTCCACCGAGTTCCATCCCCCGGCCCCGGTGCCGGAGGCCACCGTCGCGGCCGCTGCCGGCCATGCGCCGGCCGAGCCCGTCTCCCGTGGCTGGATCGGCCTGTTCAGCCTGGTCTGGTTCGGGTACTGGATGGCGAATCTCGTCCCGCTCCAACTGCTGCTCCCGCAGCAGTTGGAGAACATCGACGCGGCGTCCAAGGTGCACAGCTTCGCCGTCGTCAACGCTCTGTCCGGACTGGCCTCACTGGTCGCCCTCCCGGTGTGCGGGGCGCTGTGCGACCGCTCCCGGAGCCGGTTCGGACGCCGAAGGCTCTGGCTCACGGGCGGCGCCCTGGCCTTCGCGGCGGGGCTGGTGGTCACCGGGGAGCAGACGACGGTGACGGGTGTGACCCTCGCGTGGTCGGCGAGCATGCTCGGTCTCAGCGCCGCCACCGCCGGGCTGACCGCCGTGATCGCCGACCGCGTCCCCGCCGGCCAGCGGGGTGTGGTGTCCAGCGCGATCTACGGACCCCAGGCCCTCGGCGTGGTGACCGGCATCGCCCTAGTCTCCGCGTTCGCGCTCTCCCCTGCGAGCGGCTACCTCGTCATCGCGGCTCTGCTGATCGTCTGTACCGTGCCGTTCCTCGCCCGCTTCCGTGACATCCCGTACGACTCCGGGCCCGCCCTGAGTCTGCGGGCGGTGCTCACCTCCATGGGCCGCTCGCTCAGGAACCGCGAGTTCGCCTGGGCGTTCGGCGGACGGCTGCTGGTCAACCTGGCGAACTCGCTGGGTGTCTGTTACACCCTCTACTTCCTGACCGACGACCTGAAGGTCCCCGATCCGACCGGCAGCCTTCTCGCCTGTACGGCCCTCTACCTGGTGGCCGGTGTCCTGGCCAGCTCGGTCGCCGGAGTGCTCTCCGACCGCCTCGGCAGACGGCGGATCTTCGTCGCCCTGGCGGCGCTGCTCCAGGCGGCGTCGGGCTTCCTCCTGGCGAGCTTTCCCGACCTCACCGTCACTCTGGTGGCGTCCGCCGTCATGGGCGGCGGCTTCGGTGCGTACATGGCCGTCGACCAGGCGCTGATCACCCAGGTCCTGCCCGATGCCGAGAGCCGCGCCCAGGATCTCGGCATCATGAACATCGGGACGGTCGTCCCGCCCGCGCTGGCCCCTCTGATCGCCAGCTTCCTCATCACCTCCGACCGCGGCTACCCGCTGCTGTTCTCCTGCGTCGGAGCGGCCGCGGCCGTGGGGGTGCTGCTCGTGTACCGCGTCCGGTCCGTCAGGTAGCGACGCCGGGCTCCGCCCCTCTCCCCGTCCCGAGAAGAAAGGAAAGCCGTGGACACACTGCGCTCCGACGCGCCCCGGCATGGCGCGAACCCGAACCCGGACACCTGGCGGAACTGGGCCGGCAACGTCACCGCCCGCCCGGCCCGGGTGGTCTCGCCCGCCTCGGTGGCGGAGCTCCGCGCGGTCGTACGCCGGGCGGCCGAGGACGGTCTGCCGGTGAAGGCGGTGGGCAGCGGTCACTCCTTCACCACCACCGCGGCGACCGACGGCGTACTGATACGCCCCGACCGCCTCAGCGGCATCCGCGCGATCGACCGGGAGGCCGGCACGGTCACCGTGGAGGCGGGTACCCGGCTCCGGACGCTGAACACGGCTCTGGCCGGGCAGGGCCTGTCGCTCACGAACATGGGCGACATCATGGAACAGACCGTGGCCGGCGCCACCAGCACGGGCACCCACGGCACCGGGCGCGCCTCGGGTGCCCTCTCCGCGCAGCTCCGTGGCCTGGAACTGGTGACGGCGGACGGCTCGCTGCTGAGCTGCTCGGCGACGGAGAACCCGGAGGTCTTCGCGGCGGCGCGCGTCGGACTCGGCGCCCTGGGTGTCGTCAGCACGCTCACCTTCGCCGTGGAGCCGCTCTTCCTCCTCGCCGCGCACGAGGAACCGATGACGTTCGACAGGGTCACCGGGGCCTTCGACGAACTCCACGCGCACAACGACCACTTCGAGTTCTACTGGTTCCCGCACACGGACAACTGCACCACCCTGCGCAACAACCGGACCGTCGGTCCGCACGCGCCACTGGGCCGGCTCAGCGCGTGGTTCGCGGACGAGTTCCTCTCCAACAACGTTTTCCAGGCGCTCAGTTCGGTGGGCCGGGCCGTTCCCGCCGCCGTCCCGGCGATCGCGCGGATCACCAGCCGGGGCCTCGCGGCCAGGACCTACACGGACATCCCCTACAAGGTCTTCACCAGCCCGCGCCGGGTCCGGATGATCGAGATGGAGTACGCCGTCCCGCGCGCGGCCGTCCTCGACACGCTCCGCGAACTGAAGGCCATGATCGAGCACTCCGATCTGCGCATCGGTTTCCCGGTCGAGGTCCGCACCACACCCGCCGACGACATCGCCCTCTCCACGGCGTCCGGACGCGACAGCGCCTACATCGCCGTCCATGTGTACCGGGGCATGCCGCATCAGCGGTACTTCGCGGAGGCGGAGCGCATCTTCGTCGCGCACGAGGGGCGCCCGCACTGGGGAAAGCTCCACACGCGGGACGCCGCCTACTTCGCGGCCGCCTATCCCCGGTTCGACGAGTTCCGGGCAGTGCGCGACCGGCTCGACCCCGACCGGCGCTTCGCCAACGCCTATCTGCGCAGGGTGCTGGGCGACTGAGCCGGTCGCCGGGCTGTCAGAAGAGGCCCGCGCCCCGCTCGAAGTCCAGCAGGCGCTGCTTGCGGGGCAGGCCGCCGCCGTAGCCGGTGAGGCCGCCGTTCGCGCCGATCACGCGGTGGCAGGGGACGATGATGCCGACGGGGTTCTTCCCGTTGGCGAGGCCGACCGCGCGGGAGGCCTGCGGATTGCCGAGGGCGTCGGCGAGTTCGCCGTAGGTGCGGGTCTCGCCGTACGGGATCCTGGTCAGCTGCTCCCAGACGCCGCGCTGGAACGGGGTGCCGGTCAGGCGCAGTTCGAGGGTGAACTCCTTCAACTCGCCCGCGAAGTAAGCGGCGAGCTGCTCCTCGGTCTCGGTGAAGAGGTCGTCGTCGCGGGCACCGAAGGTCTCCTCGGGCGGGCGATGGCGTTGGTCCTCCATGTAGAGGCCGCAGAGGGTGCCGTCCTCGGCGACCAGGGTGAGGGGGCCGTAGGGGCTGTCGGTGACGGTGTGGTTCTTCACGGCAAGGTCCTTACACGGGAAGGAAGTTGATCGGGTGGCTGTCGGTCGCCCACAGGTACTGGACCGCGTAGGCCCGCCAGGGGCGCCAGGCGGCCGCGCGTGCGGTGAGGGCGGCCGGCGTGCCGGGCAGGCCCAGTTCCTGGGCGGCTCGGCGGATTCCGAGGTCGGTGGGGAGGAAGGCGTCGGGGTCGCCGAGGGCGCGCATGGCGACGACGTCGACGGTCCAGGGGCCGAATCCGGGGAGTTCGAGGAGCTTGGCGCGGGCCTCCGCCCAGTCGCTCTCCACGCCCAGGTGGAGGGTGCCGTCGGCGAGTCTGCCGACCAGGGTGGTGAAGGTGGTGCGGCGGGTGCGGGGCATCGCCAGGGAGTCGGGGGGCAGGTCGGCCAGCGCCTCGGAGGTCGGGAAGAGGTGGGTGAGGCCGCCCTCCGGGTCGTCGACCGGGGTGCCGTGGGCGGTCACCAGGCGGGCCGCGTGGGTGCGGGCGGCGGCCGTGGAGACCTGCTGGCCCAGCACGGCCCGGACCGCGAACTCCGCCTCGTCGACCGTGCGGGGCACCCGGCGGCCGGGCGCCTTGTCCACCAGCGGAGCCAGCACGGGGTCGGTGCGCAGCTGGTCGTCGACCGCGACCGGGTCGGCGTCCAGGTCGAGCAGCCGCCGGCAGCGGCTGATGGCGACGGGCAGGTCCCGGGGATCGCTGAGGGTGAGCCGGCAGGCGATGTGATCGGGCTTCGGGGCGAGGGCCACGACGCCATGGCCGTACGGCAGCCGCAGGGTCCGCCGGTAGGCGCCGTCCCGCCACTCCTCGACGCCGGGTACGGCGGTGGCCGCGAGGTGGCCGAAGAGGTTGTCGGGGTTGAGGGGGGCGCGGAAGGGCAGCCGGAGGGACAGCGCTCCGGGGGCGCTCGACGCGCTCTTCGGGGCCCTCGCGCGCAACTCGCTCGGGGACAGCGCGAAGACCTCGCGGACGGTGTCGTTGAAGGTGCGGATCGAGGAGAAACCGGCCGCGAAGGCGATCTCCGCCATCGGCAGGGCGGTCGTCTCGATCAGCAGGCGGGCGGTCTGGGCGCGCTGGGCCCGGGCGAGGGCCAGCGGGCCGGCGCCGAGTTCGGCGAGGAGCTGGCGTTCGACCTGCCGGGGGCTGTAGCCGAGGCGGACGGCGAGGCCGGGCACGCCCTCGCGGTCCACGACCCCGTCGGCGATCAGCCGCATGGCGCGGGCGACCAGGTCGGCGCGCTGGTTCCACTCCGGGGAACCGGGGCTGGTGTCGGGGCGGCAGCGCTTGCAGGCCCGGAAGCCGGCCTGCTGGCAGGCGGCCGCGCTCGGGTAGAACGTCATGTTCTCGGGCTTGGGCGGAACCACCGGGCAGCTGGGCCGGCAGTAGATGCGGGTGGTCAGGACGGCCGTGAAGAACCAGCCGTCGAACCGTGCGTCCTTCGACTGCACGGCCCGTACACAGTGCTCTCGGTCGAGGTTCGTCCCTTTCTGCATGGGTCCAGCATCGGCCACCGGGCGGCGCCGATGCTGGCGGAAATCCGACACGTAGGTGAGCGGGCCTGCGGCTGTGTGACCGCCTGCACGAAGGCACTCCTTCCGTACGCAAAGGCGTGACCGCCCGCACGAAGGCACTCCCCCCGTACGGAAAGGCGTGACCGCAGGCCGGGCTCACTCCGGCCCGTCCCGCTCGGCACCCCGCACCGACCGCACCCGCTCCGCCGCCACGGCGAATCCGACCATCGCCCCGCCCCCGGCCCGCCGGGCCGCGGACACGGTTCCCCCGTGGACCCGCGCCACCTCCCGCACGATGGCCAGGCCCAGCCCCGAACCGGGCAGGCCCCGGGCCGTGTCGGCGCGGTAGAAGCGGTCGAAGACACGGGGGAGCTCGGCGGTGTCGATGCCGGGCCCCCGGTCGGAGACGACGACCGCGCCGGCCCGGATGCGCACCTCGATCGGCTCCCGGCCGTCGGGATCGAACTTGGCCGCGTTCTCCAGGAGGTTCCCGATGGCCCGTTCGAGGGCGTACCGCAGGCCCTGGACCACCGAACCGTCGGAGTCGATGTGCACCAGCCGTCCGGTGCGACGGTACACACGCCGTGCCCCGCGCCCCGCCAGCTCGGCCAGGTCCACGGGCTCATCGGGTTCGTCCCGGCTGCGGGCGAGGGCCAGTTGGACGAGTTCGTCGACGAGGAGTCCGAGTTCGCGGGTCTCGCCCTCGACGTCGGCGAGGAGCCGGGCGTGGGCGTCCGGGGCGAGTTCGGTCGCCCTGCGCAGCACGGTGGCGTTGGTGAGCAGGCTGGTGAGGGGGGTGCGGAGCTCGTGGGCGGCGTCCTGGACGAGCCGTTCCTGCGCCTCCCGTGCGGCGGTGAGCCGGGCGAGCATGCGGCTGAACGACGTCGACAGCCGGCCCACTTCGTCCCGGCCGCCGGTTCCGGCGATCCCGTCTTCCGGGCCGGCCGCGCCGGCTTCCGCTGGGAATCCCGTTCCGTCGAGGCCGGTCAGGCTCTCCGCGCTGACCTGCTCGGCGGTCCGGGCCAGCTGTTCCAGGCGCCGGGCGAGGCGCCGGGCGAGCAGCCAGCCCGCTCCGGCCGCGAGGAGGGTGACGGTGAGGGACGCGCCGGCCATCTCCCGGGCCATGCCGCCGAGCACGTAGTGCGTCTGGTCGATCCGCACGGCGACCTGGAGGGCGCCACGGCCGCCGCCCAGGGCGGTGGTCAGCCCCCGGTAGGTGTGGCCGCCCACGGCGGACTCGGCGGTGTCGGTCCGGCCGGGTGCGCCGGAGGCGGCGAGGCCGCGTACGACGCCGGACACCGGAAGCTCGACGGGCGGTCCCCCGAGGTGGCTGGGCGTGCCGTCCGGCGCCACGGACCGCACGACGAGCTGCCGTTCCTTCTCGTCGCCTGGGCCCGGCAGGTCCGGCCCGGGGTAGAGCGCGGGGCCCCGGGTCATCGCGTCGACGGCGGCGAGTGCCCCGGCCCGGTCCTCCACCACGGCCACCGTGGTGGATTTCAGGGTGCGGTCGGTCTCCGCGAGGACCCGGTCGGAGGCCGCACGGTAGCTGAGCAGCCCGACCAGGGCGGCCACCACGGCGCCGACCGCGGCGAAGGAGAGGGCGAGGCGTGCGCGCAGGCTCATGGGCGGCGCACCGCGTAGCCCACCCCGCGCACGGTGTGGATCAGCTCGGGCGCCCCGGCGCCGGCGAGCTTGCGCCGCAGGTAACCGACGTAACCGGCGAGGTTCCTGGCGTCGACTCCGGCGCTCTCCCCCCAGACCCCGTGGTAGAGGGTGGCGTGGTCGAGGACCAGGCCCTCGTTGCGTACCAGCAGTTCCAACAGGTCGAACTCGGTTCTGGACAGGGCCAGTTCGCACTCCGCCCACCAGGCCCGGCGTTCGGCGGGGGCGATCCGCAGGGCGGCGACCCGTAACGCGGAGGAGCAGGGCGCGGGGTCCGGTACCGGGGATCTCCTGAGCAACGCGCGTAAACGGGCCAGCAGTTCGGGTACCTCGAACGGCTTGCACAGGTAGTCGTCGGCCCCGGCGTCCAGGCCGGCCACCCGCTCCCGGGTGCCCGCTCTGGCGGTGAGCAGGAGAAGCGGGGTGCGGTCGTCGTCCGCGCGCAGGACGCGGCATACGGCGACGCCGTCGACGTGCGGCATCATCACGTCGACGATCAGCGCGCTGAACACGTCCCGGCGGGTGCGGGCCAGGGCCTGCACTCCGTCGGCCGCGGTGACGACGTCGTACCCCTCCAGCTCCAGGGCGCGCGCCAGGGACTCACGCACCGCGCGATCGTCGTCGACGACCAGGACCCGGTCCGCCGCACGGGCAACTCCGGTCGATCCAGGCGTAGTTCGCAATCCGTTCACAGGACCCCCTCCGGGCTCTCACTCAACGCGGAACTCATTTCTTACCCGACTCCCGATCCCCTCCCGCAACCCTCTGAGACCGGACGCCCACCATGAGTGCCGTCGTCCCCCCACACCTGGGAGTCCCATGAACTCCGTCAGACTCGTGCGCCCCGCCGTGGCCGTCACCGCCTGCCTCAGCCTCGGTGTCACCGGTTGCGCCGCGCTCAACTCGGCCTCGTCCGGCGCGGAGTTGGCCGCCGTCAAGGCGATCCCGGCCTCCGCGAGGCACTTCGGGGCCGGTGGCGCCAACACCGCGCAGGTGGTCAAGGCCGCCAACGCCTTCCTGGCGACCCTCTCCGACGAGCAGCGCGACGCCGCGCTCTACAGCTTCGACGACCCGGTCAAGAAGACCGGCTGGTCCAACTTCCCGATTCCGGTCGTCCAGCGCAACGGCCTCAAGCTGGGCGACCTCACCGACGAGCAGCAGGCGGCCGCCCTCAAGGTGATGAGGGCCGCGCTGAGCAAGCAGGGGTACAAAGAACTCGTCGACATCCGCGCGTCCGACGACTATCTCGCCTCACTCCCGAACACCGGCCCCGGCGGCGGTGGTGGCGGTGGCGGTGGCGGTGGCGGTCCCACGGGTACGCCCACGGGCACGCCCCCCACCGGCACACCCACGGGTGGTCCGACGGGCCGTCCCGGTGGTGGCGGCGCGAGCTTCGGCTCGGAGTGGTACTACCTCTCCTTCTTCGGAAAGCCCAGCACCAAGGGCGAGTTCATGGTCCAGTACGGCGGCCACCACGCGGCGTACAACATCACCTACGCCGGTCGGAACGTGACGATGTCCCCGACGCTGACCGGCGTCGAGCCGATGGAGTTCGACCAGGACGGCGTGCACTACGCCCCGCTCGCGGACAAGCGGGCCGCGAGCGTCGCCGCCGTCCAGTCGCTCACCGCCGACCAGCTGACCGCCGCCGAGATCGACGGCAGCTTCGACGACCTGTATCTCGGCCCGGGTCACGACGGCCCCTTCCCCACGCCCCAGGGCGTACGGGTCAGCGACCTGTCCAGGAAGCAGCGGCGCGCGGTGACCAAGATGCTCGCCACCTGGGTGGACGACCTCAACGAGAAGGCGGCCCGGCGACTGCTGGCCAAGTACGTCTCCGAGTACGACGAGACGTACCTCGGCTGGAGCGGGGGCACCACCCTCGACAACAACCAGACCTACGTGCGCATCGACGGTCCCTCGGCCTGGATCGAGTTCTCCAACCAGCCGGGCGCGTCCACCTCGGGAGTCCACCAGCACACGATCTTCCGGGACGAGACCGCCGACTACGGCTGGGAGTGACGCGTGCGCCGACTGCTGCTCGCGCTGCTGGTCGCCGCCGTAGCGCTGGTCGCCGGTCCCGTGCCGGCGGCCGGCGCCCACCCCATGGCGACCTCGGCCGTCCTTCTGGACGTCCACGACGACCGGGTCACAGGCGAGGTCGAACTGCCCCTCGACCGGCTCTCGGTGGCCGTACACCGAGATCTCACCCCGGCCGCCGTCCTCGGGACCGACCGGGCGTTCCTGCACGGGTACGCCGCCCGGCACATCGGCGCCACCGGTGACGACGGGACGGCCTGGACGGTCACCCTCGGCAGGGGGACGGTCCGCACGATCGACGGAATCCTCCACCTCGTCTACCCCCTGACGATCCGCCCGCCGGACGCCCGTGTCACCGGCTTCCGGCTGCGCTACGACGTCATCGTCGAGGAACTCCTCACCCACCAGGTCATCGTCACGGTCGGCTACCACCTGAACCAGGGCGTGGCCACCTCCGCCGACGCCCGCACCCTGGGCGTCTTCGACTGGGACACCAAGTCCCTGGAGGTCCCCTCGGGCCGGCGGTCCTGGCTGCGCGGCTTTCTGACCGCCGCCGGGCTGGGCATCAAGCACGTCGGTGAGGGCGCCGACCACCTGTTGTTCCTGCTGATGCTGCTCATTCCGGCCCCCCTGCTGGCGGCCGGGGGCAGCTGGCGCACGGCCGCTCCTTCGGCGCGGCGCAGTGTGATGCGGGTCGTGCACGTGGTGTCGGCGTTCGCGGTGGGGCACTCACTCACGCTGGCGCTGGCCGCCACCGGGGTCGTCCATGTGCCGTCCCGGCCGGTCGAGACGCTCATCGCCCTGTCGATCGCGGTGTCCGCGCTGCATGCCGTACGACCCCTGGTGGCGCGCGGCGAGGTGCTGATCGCGAGCGGGTTCGGGCTGGTGCACGGGCTGGCGTTCGCCTCCCTCATCGGTGAGCTGGGGCTCGACCGGGGGTCCCTGGTGACCACGCTGCTCGGCTTCAACCTGGGCATCGAGCTGACCCAGCTGCTGGTCGTCGCCCTGCTGATGCCGTCGCTGCTGGTGCTGGCCCGCACCACCGTCTACCCGGCGTTCCGGATCGGGATCGCCGTGGTCGGCCTGGTGTTCTCGGGGTCCTGGATGCTGGAACGGGCGGCACTGACCCCGGCCGACCCGTTCGAGAGCCTCCAGACCTGGCTGGTCGGTCATCCGCTGCTGATCGCCGGGGTGGTCGCGGCGCTGGCGGGGGTGTCGTGGGGCCTGGCACCACGGCCACCGGAGGCCACGGGGACGGTTCGCAAAGCCGGGACCGCCAGGACGCCCCGGACGGCCCGCACCGCCGGGACTGCCGGAACCGCCAGGACTGCCGGGACCGACGGCTGACTCCGGGGCGCCGCGAGGGCGGGGCACCCCGGGGCGGGGGGACGGGGGCGCCGGTCGGCCACTGGGCCGTCGGCGCCCCCGGGCAGGGCGGGCGCGGGACTCAGCCGCCGAAGTAGTGGTCCTGGTCGAGGTCGGCCAGCAGTCCCGGCCGGTCGGGCCGCCAGTCGTAGCGCTCCCGGGTCGCGGTGCTCGACGTCGGGTTGTCGTTGCCGGCGAAGCGGATCATCCAGCCGAAGTGGGCGGCCGCCTCCTCCGGTGCGAGGGACACCACCGGCAGGCCCAGGCGGCGGCCGATGACCGCGGTGATGTCGCGCAGCGGTACGCCCTCCTCGGCGGCCGCGTGCAGCACGGCACCGGCCGGGGCGGTCTCCAGGGCCTTCCGGAACAGGACGGCCGCGTCCAGGCGGTGCACGGCCGGCCAGCGGTTGGCGCCGTCGCCCGGGTAGCCGGCGACGCCCTTGTCCCGGGCCAGGTCGATCAGGTGCGGGACGAAGGCGTGGTCGCCTACGCCGTGCACGGAGGCCGGGAGGCGGATCGCGGAGACCCGTACCCCGCGGTCGGCCAGGGCGAGCGCGGCCCGCTCCGACTCGCCGCGGTGCGCACCGGGCGCCGCGGGGTCGGGTCCGTCCGTCTCGGTGCCGAGGCGCCCCGGGGCGAGCAGGCCGGTCACCGAGCTGATGACCAGAGGACGACCGGAGTCGGCGAGGGCGTCACCGAAGGCCGCCAGGACCGCGAGTTCGGTGCGCAGGGCACCAGGCAGGTCGGAGAAGTCGTGGTTGAAGCCCGTGTGGACCACGCCGTCCGTCGCGTCCGCCGCCACCCGCAGGCCGTCGACGTCGTTCAGGTCGCCGCGATGCACTTCCGCTCCCACCTCCTTCAGGGCCGCCTCGGCCGCGTCCGAGCGGGCCAGGCCGAGCACCTGGTGCCCGGCGCCGAGCAGTTCGCGGACGACCGCGCTGCCGATGAACCCGGTGGCGCCGGTGACGAACACACGCATGACAAATCACCTCACGGAGAGCGAATGTGCTGGGATGACTCCAGCCTGTGTCCGACCCGGGGCCGGGGTCCAAGACCCGTTCCGCACCCGGCGATGCCCGTCCGGTCATGACCGCAGCTCACGGCGGCGGGAGTAGAGTCGAGGGGTGCCCGATTCCTTCGTACCGCAGGTGGACCTGGAGCTGCGCCTAGTGCGCTACTTCACCGTGGTCGCCGAGGAGTTGCACTTCGGCCGGGCGGCCGACGCGCTGCATCTGGCCCAGCCGTCGCTGAGCCGGCAGATCCGGCGTCTGGAGCGGGAACTGGGTGTCCGGCTGCTGGATCGCACCCCTCGCGGCACCCGGCTCACCGAGGCCGGCGAGACCTTTCTGCCGCAGGCCAGGGAGTTGCTGCGCAGTGCCGCCCGGGCTGCCGCGAGCGCGCGCTCGGCCGCCGCGCACGGCCCGTTCACGGTCGGGTACACCACGCACCAGATCGTCACCCCGGCCGTCCGGGACGTCCGGCACCGCCACCCGGAGGCCGACGTCCGCACCCTGCACGTGGACTGGAACGAACCGCGTGACGCGCTGCTCGACCACCGGGTCGACGTGGTGGTGACCCGGTTCCTGTTCACCGCCGACGACCTGGACATCACGGTGCTGTACGACGAGCCGCGCGTGCTGCTCGTCCCGCTCGGCCACCGGCTCGCGGGCAAGGAGTCGGTCACGCTCGCCGACTTCGCCGACGAGCCGCTCCCCCGCTTCACCGGCGCCGACCGGATCGGCGCGAATCCCGCCGGTCACACCAACCTGGGCGCCCTGGTGGACACCCTGGAGGACAAGCTGGAGCTGGTGGCGAGCGGCGAGGTGGTGTCGCTGGCGCCGGCCGGCTTCCGGGGCAACCTGCGGCCGGACATCGTCGTCGTGCCGGTCGTGGACGCGGACCCCGTCCAGGTCGTCCTGGCCACCCGGGCCGGCGACCGCCATCCCCTGCTGCCGGCGTTCCGGCGCGCGGCCGAGGCCCATCTGGTGCCGGCCGGCCCTGCCTGGACCGAACGGCCGGAGTCGGGGATCGGGGCCGGGTGATGAGTGGGTCCGGGAGAGTCACGCTGAACGACGTGGCCGCCGCCAGCGGTGTCTCGCGTGCCACGGTCAGCTTCGTCCTGAACGACGACCCGCGTCAGTCCATCTCGGCCGCCACCCGCGACCGGGTACGGCAGGCGGCGCGCGACCTCGGCTATGTCCCGCACGGGGTGGCCCGCGCGCTGCGCGAGGGCAGTTCCCGGGTGGTCGTCCTCGACCTGGACCGGGGCCTGGAGGGCAACTACTCGCGCAGCTATGTGCGCGGTCTGGACGACGAACTCGCCGCCCACGGGCATGTCCTGCTGGTCCGGCACGGGCAGCACTCGGCGGAGGCGACCCGGCAGGTGCTCGACGCGATCACCCCGCGTGCCATGATCCGGTTCGCCGAGCCGTATCTGACCGGTCACGACCTGGAGGACCGGGGCGGTGGCTGGAAGGACGGTCTCGCCGCGCACGCGGCCCTGCAGATCCGGCACCTGGCCGAGCACGGGCACACCCGGATCGCGCTGGCCCTGCCCGAGGAGGACTCGGCGCCGGCCCGGGCCCGGCGTCGGTTCGCCGAGCACACCGTGCACAGCCTGGGCATGCCGCCCCTGGTCCCGGTCACGGTGCCGCGCCCGCGGCGGGCGGGCACCGGCGCGGTCGCCGGGCTGCGCGAGGCCCACCCGGAGGTCACGGCGGTCGCCGCCTTCGACGACGACCTCGCCCTGCGCACCCTGACCGCCCTGCACGACCTGGGCCTGGCCGTCCCCGGCGACATGGCGGTGATCGGCTACGACGACACCGAGTACGGCGAGCTGAGCACCCCCGCCCTGACCACCGTGCACATCGACGCGGAGGCCCATGGCCGGCTGGCGGCGCGCACCGCGCTGGGGCTGGACTCGGCGGGGCTGGTGCCGGTGCCGGCGCGGATCATCGTCCGGGAGTCGGTGTGAGCGCCCACGCAGCCTGTCCGAGCGCGAGAGTCGGCGTGCGCACCCACGCTCAGGTCAGCTGCGCGGCGAACGCCTTGTAGGCCCGCTCGTCGAAGAGTACGAACCGGACCTCCTCGACGGCCGTGTCCGCGTCCCGGACGGTCGCCACGGCGATCCGGGCGCCGTCGTCCAGCGGCCAGCCGTAGATCCCGGTGGAGACGGCGGGGAACGCGACCGTGCGGGCACCGAGTTCGTCGGCGCGCTTCAGGGACTCGCGGTAGCAGGAGGCCAGCAGCTCGGAGCGGTCCTCGCTCGGGGAGTGGACGGGTCCGACCGTGTGGATGACCCACTGCGCGTCGAGGTCACCGGCGGTGGTGGCGACCGCCTGGCCGGTGGGCAGGCCCTTGCCGTAGTGCCCCGCGCGGAGCTTGCGGCAGTCGGCCAGGATCGCGGGGCCGCCGCGCCGGTGGATGGCGCCGTCGACGCCCCCGCCACCGAGCAGGGAGGAATTGGCCGCGTTGACGATCACGTCCGCGGTCTGCTGCGTGATGTCGCCCTGGACGAGCGTGATGCGGGTCATGACTGTCTCAGCCTCCTCCAGACGGCCTTGGCCGCGTTGTGCCCCGACATGCCGTGTACCCCTGGACCGGGCGGGGTGGCCGACGAGCAGATGAAGACAGCCGGATGCGGGGTGCCGTACGGGAACAGGGAGAGCTTGGGGCGCAGCAAGATCTGCAGGCCGGAGACCGCGCCGGTGCCGATGTCGCCGCCGACGTAGTTGGCGTTGCGGGCGGCGAGCTCGGCGGGTCCGGCGGTGGCGCGGGCCAGCACGCGGTCGCGGAACCCCGGGGCGAAGCGCTCCAGTTGACGTTCCATCACGTCGGTGAGGTCGCCGGTCCAGCCGCTGGGCACATGGGCGTACGCCCAGAAGACCTGCTTGCCCTCGGGGGCGCGGGAGGGGTCCACGACCCCGGGCTGCACGGTGATCATGAACGGCCGGTCGGGGGCGCGGCCCTCGCGGGAGGCGGCGCGCAGGGCGCTACCGATCTCCGCGCTGTCCGCACCGATCTGCACGGTCCCGGCACGACGGGCCTCCGGCGCCGTCCACGGAACGGGCCCGTCCAGCGCGTAGTCGATCTTGAAGACGCCCGGGCCGTACCGGTAGTCCCGGTAGTAGTTCCCGAGACCGGCGATCCGGGCGAGGGCGGTCGGCGAGGTGTCGAAGATGTACGACCGCGCGGGCGGCAGGTCGTCGAGGCGCTTGACCTCGTAGTCGGTGTGGATCGCGCCGCCGAGGTCCTTGAGATAGGCGGCGAGCGCGTCGGAGATGGCCTGCGAGCCGCCCCGGGCCACCGGCCAGCCGCGGGCGTGTGCGGCGAGCGCGAAGACCAGGCCGACGGCGCCGGTCGCGAGGCCGCTGAGCGGGGCCATGACATGGGCGACGAGGCCGGCGAAGAGCGTTCTGGCCCGCTCGTCGCGGAAGCGGTGCAGCAGCAGGGAGGCGGGCGGCAGACCGACCAGCCCGAAGCGCGCGAGGGTGACCGGGTCGCGGGGCAGTGCGGTCAGCGGCAGGGACATGAAGTCCCGTACCAGGGTGTCCCACTTGGGCAGGAACGGCTCGACCAGCCTGCGGTAGGTGCCCGCGTCGCGCGGTCCGAAGGAGGCCGCCGTCTCGGCGACCGAGCGGGCCAGCACGGCGGCCCGGCCGTCCGGGAAGGGGTGGGCCATCGGCAGCTCGGGGTGCAGCCACTCCAGTCCGTAGCGCTCCAGGGGCAGGGCACGGAACGCGGGCGAGTTGACACCGAGCGGGTGCGCCGCGGAGCACGGGTCGTGCCGGAAGCCGGGCAGCGTGAGCTCCTCGGTGCGGGCGCCGCCGCCCACGGTGCCGCGCGCCTCGAAGACGGCGACGGAGAAGCCGCGCCGGGCCAGCTCCACGGCCGCCGTCAGGCCGTTCGGCCCCGCCCCCACCACGACCGCATCGAGCATCGACGGCACCTTCGCACCCCTTCGTCAGCCGATTGGCCACTCGGGTTCAGGATATGCCGGAGGACTGACACCGCCCTCGTCCGGGGTTACCAGTGGGGGTTCTGCAGCAGGTCGACCACTCGGTGGGCGGTTGCCGCGTCGCGGGCCGCGGTGAACGGCAGGGTGTTGCCGCCCGTGATCCGGAACGGCTCGCCGGCGAGGGTGAGGTGGGCACCGCCCGCCTCCTCGACCAGCAGCAGCCCGGCCGCGTGGTCCCAGGCGGCCTCCCAGGAGAACGCGGTCGCGTCCAACTCCCCCCGGGCGACGGCGAGATACTCCAGGCCCGCCGAGCCGCAGGCGCGCGGGGCGACGCCGTCGACCCACAGGGCGAACAGCGCGCGCTTCTGCGCGTCGGTCGTGTAGTCCGGGTGGGAGGTGGCTATCCGCAGGTCCCGGCCCTCCGCGGGCGCCCCGGCGTGCAGCCGTACGCCGTCCAGGAAGGCGCCCTTCCCCCGTACCGCCGTGGCGAGTTGGCCGCGGGCCGGGGCGAAGGTCCAGGAGGCGAGCAGGACGCCCCGGTGGGCGAGCGCGACCAGCGTGCAGAAGCCGTCCTCGCCGCGCACGAACTGGCGGGTGCCGTCGACCGGGTCGACTATCCACACCGGCGCGTCGCCCTGGAGCGCCTCGTACGTCTCCGGGTCCGCGTGCACCGCCTCTTCGCCGACCACGACGGAACCCGGCAGCAGGGCGCCCAGCGCCCCGGTGAGGTACCTCTCGGCGAGCCGGTCGGCGTCCGTCACCAGGTCGTGCGGCCCGCTCTTCTGGTCGACCTCGTGGTCGGCGAGCCGGCGCCAGCGGGGCAGGATCTCGGTCCGGGCGGCCTTGCGGATGGCGTCCTCGACGTCACCGGCATGCTGAAGGAGAAACTCGTCGATGGTCTCCGTTGCTTCGATCATGCCACCATGAGAGCACGCGTCACTGACAATCCCCCCCGCCCGGATGTACGAGACATGGAATACGGACGAACAGCCGGTGCCGACGATCAGCGGACCGTCGACGGACGCGCCAGGTCAGCGCCCTGACGTCGGCACATCGGCGTCAACGCCCCACCGCGTACCCCTGCATCCCGCGCGGATTCGCCCCCGCCGACAGCACCCCGGTCCCCGGATCCCGGGCCACCGCGCACAGCCGCCCCTCCGACCAGCCCGGCCCGACCGTCACGTCGTGACCGCGCCGCCGCAGCTCCGCCACCACCCCGGGGTCCGTCCGCGACTCGACGGTCACGCTTCCGGGGCGGCGCCCGCGCGGGTAGAAGGAGCTGGGGAAGCTGTCGTTGTGCCAGTTCGGGGCGTCGATCGCGCCCTGCAGGTCGAGGCCGCCGCGCACCTCGCCGCGCAGCGCCACGTCCAGGAAGAAGTGCAGCTGCCACTGGTCCTGCTGGTCGCCGCCGGGCGTGCCGAAGGCCAGCACCGGAACGCCGTCGCGCAGGGCGATCGACGGGGTGAGCGTGGTGCGGGGGCGGCGGCCGGGGGTGAGGGAGTTCGGCAGGCCCTCCTCCAGCCAGGCCATCTGGAGCCGGGTGCCCAGCGGGAAGCCCAGCTCGGGGACGACGGGGTTGGACTGGAGCCAGCCGCCGCTGGGGGTGGCCGCGATCATGTTGCCCCAGCGGTCGACGACGTCCAGGTGGCAGGTGTCGCCCCGGGTGGTGCCGTCGGCGGCGACCTGTGCGACCGTCGGCTCGCCCGCGCCGAGCGGGTCGAAGGCGCCGCTCCGCGCGGCCTCCACGCGCGCGTGCCCGGGCAGCCGGGGCAGGCGTCCGCCGGGGCTGCCGGGTCGCAGCTCCTCGGAGGCCTTGGCGCCGACCAGGCCGCGCCGCCCGGCGTTGTACGCGTCGGAGAGCAGTTCGGCGAGCGGTACCTCGGCCGCGTCCCCGTACCAGGCCTCGCGGTCGGCCATGGCGAGCTTGCAGCCCTCGATCAGGAGGTGCATGTAGTCGGCGGAGCCGTACTCGGGCAGCTCGGACAGCTCGGGCGGCAGCAGGGCCAGCTGCTGGAGGAGGGCCGGGCCCTGGCTCCAGGGGCCCGCCTTGCACACGGTCCAGCCGTTCCAGTCGTACGACACCGGGGCCTCGTAGCTCGCGGACCAGCCGGCCAGGTCGGCTGCGGTGAGGGTGCCGGTGTGCCGCTCGCCGCTGGTGTCCATGGTGGGGCGGGCGGCCTGCCGGACCAAGGCCTCGGCGATGAAGCCGGTGCGCCACACCTCACGGGCCGCGTCGATCCGCGCCTCCCGGTCCCCGGCGCCCGCGGTCTCGGCGAGCAGCCGCTGCCAGGTCGCGGCGAGGGCGGGGTTGCGGAACAACTCGCCGGGCCGGGGCGGACAACCGCCGGGCAGGTACAGCTCCGCCGACGAGGTCCACTCGGTCTCGAACAGCTTCCGCACGCTCGCCACGGTCGCGCCGACGTTCTCCACGGGCGGGTGCCCGTGCTCGGCGTACCCGATGGCGTAGGCCAGGATCTCGTCCAGCGGCTTGGTGCCGTGGTCGCGGAGCAGGAGCAGCCAGGCGTCGAAGGCGCCGGGGACGGCCGCGGCCAGCGGGCCGGTGCCGGGGACCAGGTCCAGGCCGAGCCCCCGGTAGTGGGCGACCGTGGCGCCGGCCGGGGCCACGCCCTGCCCGCACAGCACGCGCACCTCGCCACCGGCCGGGGCGAGCAGGATCGGTACCTCGCCGGCGGGTCCGTTGAGGTGCGGCTCGACCACGTGCAGGACGAACGCGCCCGCGACGGCCGCGTCGTAGGCGTTGCCGCCGTTCTCCAGGACCGCCATCGCCGACTGGGAGGCCAGCCAGTGCGTGGAGGACACCATGCCGAAGGTGCCCTGGAGGGTGGGTCGGGTGGTGAACATGTGGGCTCTCACCTCGCTGTTACGCACGTCGGCCGGTCGGATCTACGCCCAGGACACTACCGATCGCCCTCGGCCCCCTCCCATGCTCCGGCCGGCTGGAGGGGTCCGGCCGCGCACCGACCGCCCGCGGTCACCGCCTTGAGTGCGTCCAGTGCCTCCCGCATCAGCTGCGACAGCTCGCGTTCCTCGTCCGCCGCGACCCAGCGGTGGAAGCCGACCTTGAAGAGGGTCACCCCTGCCTCGGCGGCCAGGCTCGCGTCCGGTTCCGCAACGCCGTGCCCGCGCAGGGCGTCGGCGAGCGCGGCCGAGGTCGAGGCGAGCTTGATCAGGTCGCGCTCCTGGAGCTCGGGGTTCGACATGATCACGGCCTGCCGGGCGCGTACGAAGTCGCGCTGGCCGGCGAGCATCTCGGCGATCGCGTCAAGACCCACGGCCAGGGCGTCGATCGGCGCCAGGGACTCCAGGGCGCCGGAGACCGCTCCCACGAACCGGTCCTGGAACTCGCCGGCGGTGGCGAACAGCACCTCGCGCTTGTCGGCGTAGTGATTGAAGAAGGTCCGCTCCGTGAGCCCGGCGTGCCTGGCGATCTCCGCCACGGTGGTCTGCTCGTATCCGCGCTCGCTGTAGAGCTCCAGCGCCGCTGCCGCCAGGCGCCCGCGTGCGTTCGGCTGCCATCTACCCATGGGCGGATCCTACGTGATTTCAGAGACTGCAATCAGCTGTTAGGGTCGATTGCAGTAACTGAAGTCAAGTGTTGGGGTCTCCCATGCGCATCTTTGTGACCGGCGCGTCCGGCTTCATCGGCTCCGCCGTCGTTCCCGAGCTCATCGGCGCGGGGCACCAGGTCGTCGGGCTCGCCCGCTCCGACGCCTCCGCCGCCGCGCTCACCGGCGCCGGCGTGGAGGTCGTCCGCGGCACCCTCGACGACCTTGAGCTGCTGCGGGACACGGCCGCCGCGTCGGACGGGGTGATCCACCTCGCCTTCAACGGCGAGCGCGCGTTCACCGGCGACTACCAGGGCGCCGCCGACGCCGATCGCCGCGTCGTCGACACCTTCGGCGATGCGCTCGCCGGCACCGATCGCCCCCTCGTCCTCGCCACCGGCTTCATCGGTTTCCCGACGGGACGCACGGTGACCGAGCAGGATGCTCCCGCCGTCGACGGCTCGCCGTACGTGACCCGGTCGGCCACCGCCCAGGCCGCGCTCGCGTTCGCCTCGCGCGGCGTCCGCTCATCGGCGGTGCGGGTCTCCCCGACCGTCCACGGCGAGGGGGACTACGGCTGGGTGCCGCACCTGGTCGCCACCGCCCGCGCCAAGAACGTCTCCGCCTACCTCGGCGACGGCGCCAACCGCTGGCCGGCGGTCCACCGTCTCGACATCGCACGGCTGTTCCGCCTGGCCGTCGAGAAGGCGCCCGCCGGATCGGCGCTGCACGGCGTCGCGGAGGAGGGCGTCGCGCTCCGCGACATCGCCGAGGCGATCGGCCGCCGCCTCGACGTACCGGTGACCTCCGTTGCCCCCGAAACGGCGGAGGAGCACTTCGCCTGGCTGAGCCCTTTCATGAGCCTCGACGTCCCGGTGTCGAACACCCTGACCCGCGAACTGCTCGACTGGCAGTCCACCCACCCCAGCCTGCTCGAAGACCTCGCCAAGGGGCACTACTTCCACACCCCCGCCACCACCTGACCGGCTCCGCACGAGGTCGCCCTCGACGGCTACGGCAAGGGGCCGGGCAGCGACGCGTCCGCTTTCCGCAGGGGGCGAACCTACGGAACCGTCCTCGTCGACGCGGTGTCCGCCAGGGCCCGGGGGTCAGGGGGTGACGAGGGCCTTGAGGACGTGGCGGTCGGCCATGGCCCGGTAGGCGTCCGGGGTACGGTCGAGGGCGAACGTCCGGTCGAAGACGCGGCCGGGGACGATCGTGCCGTCCAGGACGTCGGGCAGCAGCTGCTCGATGTAGGCGCGGGCGGGGCTGGCGCCGCCGGTCAGGGTGATGTTGCGCATGAAGGCGGCCGGCCCGATCGGCCCCTGCTCGTACTGCGGTACACCGAGCCGGCTGACAGTGCCGCCGTCCAGGACCGCGCCCAGGGCGGTGTCGAGGGCTTGGCGGGTTCCGACGGCCTCGATCACCTTGTGCACGCCGCCGGTCTGCTCGCGGATGCGGGCGATGCCCTCCGCACCGCGCTCGGCTACGACGTCGGTGGCGCCGAACTCCCGGCCCAGGTCGGTGCGCGCTTCATGGCGGCCCGTGAGGACGATGCGCTCGGCACCGAGCCGCTTCGCGGCGATCACCGCGCACAGGCCCACCGCGCCGTCACCGACGACCAGCACCGTATCCCCGCGGGTGACGCCGGCGGCAACCGCGCCGTGGTGCCCGGTGGTCATCACGTCCGACAGCGCCAGCAGGGACGGGAGCAGCGCGGAGTCGGCCGCCACCGGCAGCTTCACCAGAGTGCCGTCGGCGTAGGGGACGCGGACGGCCTCGCCCTGTCCGCCGTCGACGCCGTCGAAGCCGTACCGGCCGCCGTTGCGGCACGAGACGTGCAGGCCCCTCGCACAGTAGTCGCAGGTGTTGTCGCTGTAGGTGAACGGGGCGACGACCAGGTCACCCGCCTTCAGGCCGGTCACGTCGGCGCCGGTCTCCTCGACGACCCCGAGGAACTCGTGCCCCATGGGACGGCCGGTGTCGGTGGCGGGCATCGACCCGTAGGGCCACAGGTCGCTGCCGCACACACACGAGGCGACTGTGCGGACCACGGCATCGGTGGGCCGCACGATCTTCGGGTCGGGCCGGTCCTCGACGCGGACGTCGCCGGCTCCGTACATCACTGCTGCACGCATGAGGGGTGTTGCTCCAAACGGGGGGGTGGGCTGTCACGACGGGGCGGAATCAGCGTTCGAGCATCCGCGCCTGCGCCTCGGAGTGCGTGTCACCTGCGGCAGGCGGCAGGCTGCTGAGCTTGTCGAGCTGCGGGCCGCTCAGCGTGATGGAGTCGGCGGCGGTGTTCTCCTCGACCCTGCTGACCCGCTTGGTGCCGGGAATCGGGGCGATGTCGTCGCCCTGGGCCAGCAGCCAGGCCAGGGCCACCTGCGCCGGCGTGGCACCGACCTCGGCGGCCACGCCCTGCACCTCGTCGGCGATCGCCAGGTTGCGCTGGAAGTTCTCGCCGGTGAAGCGCGGGTTGTCGCGCCGGAAGTCGCCCTCGTCGAACTGGTCGGTGGAGCGGACGGTGCCCGTCAGGAAACCGCGGCCGAGCGGCGAGAACGGCACCAGGCCGATGTTCAGCTCCCGCAGGACGGGCAGGACGCGCTCCTCGATCCCGCGCGTCCACAGCGAGTACTCCGACTGGACCGCGGTGACCGGCTGGACGGCATGGGCGCGGCGGATCGTGTCCGGGCCGGCCTCCGAGAGACCGAACGCCCGCACCTTGCCCTCGGCGATCAGCTCGCGGACGGCGCCGGCGGTCTCCTCGATCGGCGTGTTCGGGTCCACCCGGTGCTGGTAGTACAGGTCGATGTGGTCGGTGCCCAGCCGCTTCAGGGACCCCTCGACGGCGGTACGGATGTTGGCCGGGCCGGAATCCAGGTTCCAGGCGCCGCCGCCACCGTGGGAGACCAGGCCGAACTTCGTGGCCAGTACCACCTGGTCCCGGCGCCCCTTCAGCGCCCGCCCCAGCAGCTCCTCGTTGGTGTAGGGGCCGTAGATCTCGGCGGTGTCGATGAGCGTGACGCCCAGCTCCAGCGCCCGGTGCACGGTCCTGATCGACTCCGCCTCGTCGGTGCCGGAACCGGTGTAGCCGTGGGACATCCCCATCGCACCGAGACCGATCCGGGAAACCTCCAGGTCCCGAAGTTTGATGTAGCGCATCTCGTCCTCTCCCGTCCATGGCGTACCCGGCACCCTCACTCTCGCCCCGCCGGCCACGGCCTGCCTGTGGTGGCTCCGGCGGGGTGCCGAGGTGCCGGCGTTCTGCTCCTTCACCTTCGCCCGGATCGCTCCGGTGTGGCAGGGCGGGCCCTTCAGGGGTAACGGCAGGGCCCCCCTCCTGCCTGCGCGACCGGTACCGAGCGGGTGAGACTGGGGTCATGGCATCCGAGAGCGCGCACAGCGAGGGCGCCGAGCTGGGCCGCTACCTGCGCGCCCGCCGCACCCAGACCAGCCCCGGGCACGTCGGCCTCACCGTCGGCGCAGGCATCCGCCGCACTCCCGGCCTGCGCCGCGAGGAACTGGCCACCCTCGCCGGCATCAGCATCGACTACTACGTGCGCCTCGAACGCGGCAAGGAGACCCGGCCCAGCCCCGCCGTCCTCGACTCGCTCGCCCGCGCCCTGCACATGGACGACCAGGAACACCAGCACCTGCGCGAACTCGCCGCGCGCGCCGCCCGCTACGCCCCGGAGCCGCCGCCCGCGCCCAGCCGCACCGTGCGCCCCCACCTCAGGCTGCTGCTCGAATCACTGCGCCCGAACCCGGCCTACGTCATCAGCCGCAGCATGGACATACTCGCCTGGAACCCCGGTGGCCTCGCCCTCTACGCGGGCCTGGACGACTGGCCCGCCACACAGCGCAACCTGGCCCGCTACTTCTTTCTGCACCCTGCGGCCCGCAGCCTCTTCCCCGACTGGGACCGGCAGATCACCGCCTGCGTCGCCCGCCTGCGCGCCATCGCCGGAACGGCCCCGGACGCCCCCGACCTCACCCACCTCGTCGGCGAACTCCTCCTCAAGAGCCCCGACTTCGCGGGCCTGTGGGAACGCTACGAGGTGACCGGACGCAAGCCCGCGCACAAGACGTTCCAGCACCCCCAGGTCGGGACGGTCACCCTGACCCCGCAGTCTCTGCACGTGGAAGGCACCCCCGGTCAGCGCATCGGCGTCTACACCGCCGAACCCGGCAGCCCGGACCACGACGCCCTCCTCCTGCTCGACATGACCGCACCGCGGCCGGCAGAACGTCCCGCTCCCGCCCCGAAAGCCACCGGCCGGCAGCCGTAGGCCACGTCGGGCACCCGCCCTGCCTCCCGGTCGCCGGTGGCGAGTCCCCACGCGCAGGGGCCGGTCACGACCAGGACGGCGAGGGGCACCCCCTGGGCGCCGGGCCGCGTCGACGGGGCGGGCGTCGCCCTGCCGGCAGGAAGCCCCGCCGGCAGGGCGGACACTCACTCCCCCCGGTGCCCGGCGCCCGGCCGGCCGCGCACGACGGCGTATCCCCCCGCGGCCAGTCCCAGCACGCCCACGATCAACCCGGCGCTGCCGAGGCTCCGGGCCGTCGAGTCGCTGCCGGCCGCGGTCGAGGTGGAGGTGTCGGCGCTCTTCGGGGCCGCGGCCGAGGCGGCCGTGGCGCTGTCGTCGTCGGCGCCGTTCGCGGTCAGCTTGATCGTCGGCGCCGGGTTCTCCGGCTCCTCGCCGCCGCTCCCGGCCTCCTCGATCCAGCGCACGACCTTGCCGTCGGAGTACGTCTGCAGGGTCTTGAAGGTCAGCTCGCCGGTGTCCTCGGGCAGCTGGCCGAAGGCGACATCGAAGTCCTCGAACTGCCCGGCCCCGATCTTCCCACCCGTCCAGGTGATCTCGGACGCGGCGTCGGTGATGGTCCCGTCGTCCGTCTTCACGGGCGTCTTGAGCTTGGTGGTGGTCACCTTGGCGGTCCAGCCGTCCCGCGGGGAGACGAGGACGCCGAGGACGGGGTGGTCGGTGGGCAGGAAGACCTGCACCTTCGTGGTGGAGGCCGTGTCCTCCTCGTTGGGCACACGGAAGGTCAGCACACCGTCCGTGGCCCCCTTGGCGTAGCTCTCGGGATGGACGGTGACATGCGCGGAGGCGACACCGGCCGCGGCGAGGAGCCCGGCGGCGGTCAGGGCGGTGACGGCGCCGGCGCGGCGCAGGAGAGTGCGTGTCGTGGACATGAGTGAGTGATCTCCGTGCTGAGGAAGGGATGTCGGGGTCGGACGGCGTACGACATCCCCGTCGGCGGTCCGCGCCGGTGCACGGCGTACCGCAGCCGCGTCGGCCGCGTCCTGTCGGGGGCGGCCCGGACCATCGCCGGAACCGGGACCAGCTGTCCGCCCCACAGCCCGCGCTCCATCTGCCACCAGGCGAGGAGCCCCGGCACGAAGACGACCGCCCGGCGCAGCAGCGACCACAGCGCGGCCTCACCGCGCCGCAGCCACCAGGTCAGCACCAGGGCCGCTCCGACATGAGCGGCGGTCGAGTGTGGGGTGAGCGCGTGGGCGTGGGCATGGGCGTAGGTATGGGCGTACGTCGCCATACGCATGCCCTGCATGCCCTGCATGCCCTGCATGCCCTGCATGCCGTGCATACCGTGCATGGCCGTCCCGGTGTGCGGCCGTACCGCGTCGAACGCCAGATGCAGCCCGCCCTGCGCGGCCAGCGTCCCGCCTCCGATGCCGGCCAGTGACCGCTCCCGGCCGCCCAGCAGACAGCCGGTCACGAAGACCGGCACACCGCCGGCGACCTGCGTCCACACCGGCGGCGCCCCGCCCATGGCCAGCACGTGCGCCCCGACGGCGAGCAGCACGCACAGCACGGCGAACACCGCCGCGCGCAGGCTCCGCACCGGGAGGGACACGCTCATGCCCGCCGATGCCGCCACGCGGTCCGAGGACCTCTCCCGCTGCGCTCGCATGTCATCACCGCCCGCGTCCTACCTGGTCAGCCTGCCTCCTCCATACGAGTCGGATGCGGGTGCCGTTCAGTTCCCGGGATCTCCGCCGGAAGGCAGGCAACGGCAGGGGCGCGCCCCCACGCGTATCGGGCGCGCACTCATCACCGCAGGTCCGCGCGCCTGGGCGGCGGACACCATGCCGAAGGTGCTCTGGAGGGTGGGACGGGGGTGGACGGCGTCCTGTCCCTCCTGCTCCTATCCCTCGTCCGAGTCGGGCTTGCCGCTCGCCGCCGCGTACGCCTGGGCCGGTGTCATCGCGACCCCGTTGAGGCTGACGGTCTTGTAGGGGCTGACCTTGGCGCAGGTCTTGGAGTCGTCGGCGGTCGAGGCGTTGGCGTTGGAGACGGCGGCCTTGGTGTCGCCGGAGCTGGCCGGGTAGCTGGTGCCGGTCGTCCAGTCGCTGCCGATGACGAGGGTCACGCCGGTGCCGGTGCCCTGCTTGATGTGCGAGCTGGGCACGTCCAGGGCCTTGGCGACGGTCTGTGCCTCGGCCTTGTCGCCGCTTCCGTAGGTCACGGTGGTCGTGGTCGCGGAGCTGGGCGCGTTGGCCGTGGTGGTACCGCTGCTGAAGCCCTGCGAGATCAGTGAGGTCGCGATCGCGGAGGCGCGGCCCGTGATGCCGGTGCCGTTCTCGACGGTCACGGCGATCTGGGCGGCGGGCACGGTCGAGGTGGTGGCCTTCGGCTTCGCGGTGGCCTCGGCGGCCGACGACTTCTTGCCGGAACTGGTGGTCAGCGACTGGTCGTTGGCCATGGTCGCGAACAGGTCCTTGGCGCCGTCACCCACCACCACGCGGTTGCTGTTGCTCGGGTCCGGGGCGGTCTGCATGGTGGTGAAGGTCATCCGCTTGGTGGGGACCTTGTTCACGTCGGCCGCGAGCGATATCAGCTTCTTGACGGTGCCGAGGCCGTCGTCGACGGTGAGCGCCTTGGTGGCGGCGTCGGCGAGCTTGTAGACCGCGGTGGGGTCGGTGAGTGTGCCCGCGCTCTTGAACTTGCGGATCATCGCGCTGAGGAAGATGTGCTGGGAGACGGTACGGCCGAGGTCGCTGCCGTCGCCGAAGCCGTGCCGGGAGCGGACGAACTCCAGCGCGGCCTCGCCCTTGAGGGTGTGGGCGCCCTTGGACAGCTTGAGGTGCGAGTAGGTGTCGTACACGTTGGAGTTGACGCAGACGGAGACACCGCCGACCGCGTCGGACATCTTGACCACGCCCGAGAAGTCCAGTTTGACGAAGTGGTCGATGGTGATGCCGGTGAGCTGGTGGATGGTGTCGACCTGGCAGGCGGGCCCGTACTCGAGGGCGCTGTTGACCTGGCCGTAGTAGCCGGACGTGGACTGGCCGCTCGCGCCGTCCTTGCAGGCCGGCACGTTGACCATGGTGTCGCGGGGGATGCTCATGACCGTGGCGTTGGAGCGGTCCGCGGATATGTGGACGACCATCTCCACGTCCGCGTTGCCGTTGCCGGTCTGTACCCCGGTCTCCTTGCAGCCGCCGCCGAGCTTGCAGTCCTCGGAGCTGGTACGGCCGTCCGAGCCGATCACCAGGATGTTGATCGGGGTCCGGCCGAACGCGTCGGCCTTCTCGGTGCCGCCCTTGCCGTCGAGGGAGACGCTGTTGATGTTGCCGTTCAGGTGCTGGTAGAACCACCAGCCCGCGCCGGCCGTGACCAGGACCAGGACGGCGGTGACCAGGCCGACGACCTTCAGCGCCCGCCGGCCGCGGCCCGCCGACTTGGCCCGTCGGGCCCCTCTGCCGCCGCGGGATCTGGCCGCCTGGCGGGCCGCGGCCCGGCCACCGGTCGGGCGCGTCCCGTCGGGCAGGGCACCGCGCTGTCCGGGCACCCGGTCGGTGCGGCTCCGCGTGGCCTGCCCCCCCGGGCCGTCCCACGGGTCGGTCATCTTCCACTCCCATGAACGGGTGGGGCCCGCGGACAGTAAGGTCGTCCCGTACGCGGCGGTGTACGGGCAGGCGCGAGGTGGGCCCACTTGGGTTGCGTGATTGCGCAATCTAACAAACCCACAGCCCGAGCAGCACGGATCCCGCCCGATTTCACAGGTGAGTGATCTCATGGAAACGCCCGGACACCCCCACGGAACCCCGGGAGCGCCCGTGCCGTCAGGTCCGCCCCGGCACCCTCAGACCCCGGCCTCGCGCAACCGGCGCAGCGGTGCCGGGACTTGGTGCGAGCGGGCGGTGAGCTGGCCGACGGCCACCCGCACCACGGTCACGATGTCCGGATCGTCCACATAGTAGATCTGCCGGCGCCCCTCCCGGCGGGACCGCACCAGACCGGCCAGCTTGAGCTTGGCCAGGTGCTGGCTGACCGCGGGCAGGGCGCCGCCGACCCGGTCGGCGAGGCATGTCACGTCGCTCTCGCCCTGGGACAGCGCCCACATGAGGTGCAGCCGGGCCGGCGAGGCGAGCAGCCCGAACACCGCGGCCGCCTCCGTCAGCACCCCGTCGGAGGGGTCCGTGAAGTTACCGATGTCCTCCCCCACAGCCCGCTCCCTCCCTCACAGTCGTCGCACAGAAGTGCACTCAGTGTAGGCGGACGGTCACCGTCCCTCGTACGGCCTCCCCGCAATGTCCTCCACGTGTTCCCCGCATTGTCATGAGCGGGTGACAGATCATCGACGGCTCGGCGTCAGGCGCCCCGAACGACCTCCTCCGTTCCTAAGCTTGCGCAACAAGGCAACTGAGCAAGGCACCACCCCGTACCGGGAGGACAACGAACGTGGGCATCATCAGCTGGATCATCCTCGGCCTCCTCGCCGGAGCCATCGCCAAGGTCCTGCTGCCCGGCCGTGACCCGGGTGGCCTGATCGGCACCACCCTCATCGGCATCGCGGGCGCCTTCGTCGGCGGCTGGCTCTCGGCCCGCTTCCTCGACCGCCCGGTGGAGAAGCAGTTCTTCGACCTCTACACCTGGGGCGCCGCGATCGCCGGCTCCCTGGTCCTCCTCGTCGGTTACCGGCTGCTGTTCGGCAACTCCCGCGACCGCGCGCGGCGGTGACTCCGGTCACCTTCCAGAGCCGGATGCAGTCACGACATTCCGGAAGTACGGGGACCACGGCCACACGACATTCCGGATGTACGGGGACGGGCCCCCGAGCCTTGTCAACAGGGCGTAAGTGCCTGCCGCACAAGCAAGACGCCGATTCCACTTCCACCCCACGGGGAGTCGTGTGACACTGGCGTCCCGTCCGCAGTGTGGACACCTCGGCACACCGTCCCCCACGAGAAGTGCGACTTGCGTTCTCTACCACTGCCACTCGCCCTCACCGCGCGCCTGACGCCGGTCGCCGTGCTCGCCTGTGCGGGCTGGGCGATGGCGTCGGGTCCGGACAAGACGTCCACCACCGCCTCCGGTGACACCTCGACCCAGCAGACGGCCGGCCAGTCGGTGAGCGACGGCCCCTCGTCGTCCACGCCGTCGACGGCGGCGGCCACCAAGACGTATGCCGCCGCGCCCGCGCCCTGCGGCAGCATCCCCGTGGCCACCATCAAGTCGCTGGTGCCCGGCGCGAAGACGGTCGGCAAGGAGATCCCCTCCACCGACACCAAGCTGCGCCGCACCTGCTCCTGGAACGCGCTCAAGGGCTACGACTACCGCTGGCTCGACGTCTCCTTCGAGATCATGGATACGGACGCGGCGGCGGCGAAGGAGTACAAGCAGCGGGTCGCGGAGAAGAGCGGCGGCGGGGCCGTGCCGGGCCTCGGCGACGGCGGCTACTCGGTCGTGAACCTCACCACCGAGGACAAGCAGCAGACCCGCGAGGGCGTGGTGATGGCCCAGGTCTCCAACGCGCTGGTGGTCGTCACCTACAACGGCAGCGACTTCGAGAGCAAGAAGGCGCCGGACACGGACGAGATCAACAAGGGCGCCATCAAGGCGGCGAAGAGCGCGGTGACCGCGCTGAAGGGCAGCCAGTGACCGACCCGGCTGCCCTTCGCGCTCATACGTTGCCGTAGCGGCGCCGCGTCAGCAGGGTCAGTCCCAGATACAGCACCAGGGACGTGCCCAGGCCGACCGCCCAGCCGTAGTCGGCGAGCGGGGACAGCGCCGGGATCGGGCGGCCGTCGAACAGCGGTTTGAAGCTGGCGCCGCCGACGGCGAGGACACCGCCGACGACGAAGGCCACGACCGCCCGCCAGTTCCAGCCGCCGTCGTACCAGTAGCGGCCACCCGTGCGGTACAGGTCGGTCAGGTCGAGGCGGGTGCGGCGCAGCAGCCAGTAGTCGGCGATGAGGATGCCGGCGACCGTGCCGAGCAGACCGCCGACCAGACCGAGCCAGGTGAAGATGTAGCCCTGCGGGTCGGAGTACAGCTTCCAGGGGAAGATCACCACACCGAGCACGCAGGTGATCAGGGCGCCGGTACGGAAACTGATCTTCCGGGGCGCGATGTTGGAGAAGTCGAACGACGGCGACACCAGGTTGGCCGCGATGTTCACGGACAGGGTCGCGACGAGGACGGTGACCAGGGCGTAGAGCAGCCCGACCACGTTGTCCGTCTTGGCGGCCAGCTGGACCGGGTCCCAGATCGGCTCGCCGTACACGGCCTGGGAACCGGAGGTCACCAGGACCGACAGGAACGCGAACAGGGTCATCGTGGTCGGCAGGCCGAGGGCCTGCCCCCAGGTCTGCGCCTTCTGGCTCTTGCCGTACCGGGTGAAGTCGGGGATGTTCAGGCTCAGGGTGGACCAGAAGCCGATCATTCCCATCAGCGAGGGCCAGAACAGCTTCCAGAAGTCGCCGCCCCAGCCGAGCTTGGAGGGCTGGTCGAAGAGCGGGCCGAGACCGCCGGCCTTGTCGCTCATCCAGATCAGCATCACGACCGCGCCGACGATCACGAAGGGCGCGGCCCAGTTCTCGAAGCGGCGGATGGTCTCCATGCCCCGGTAGATGATGGCGACCTGGAGCACCCAGAAGATCGCGAACGACAGCCACATGGTCCAGGCGTAGCCGCCGATGTGCGAGGCGTTCGCCCAGCTGTCGCCGATGAGTTTGCCGGCGAGGAAGTAGATGGCCTCGCCGCCGATCCAGGTCTGGATGCCGAACCAGCCGCAGGCCACCAACGCCCGTACGACGGCGGGGAGGTTGGCGCCGCGTACGCCGAAGCTGGCGCGGGCGAAGACCGGGAAGGGGATGCCGTACTTCGGTCCGGCGTGGCCGGTGAGCAGCATCGGGACGAGGACGATCAGGTTGGCCAGCGCGATGGTGAACACGGCCTGTTTCCAGTCCATGCCGACCGCGATCAGCCCGGAGGCCAGGGTCCAGGAGGCCGTGTTGTGGGCCATGCCGACCCAGAGAGCGGAGAAGTTGTACGTGGTCCAGGTGCGCTTTTCGACGGGGACCGGCAGCAGGTCCTCGTTGGCGTAGGGACCGGTCGGCGGCGGGGAGCCCGGGGCGAGCTCGACGCGCCCGTCGGAGGTGGTGACTTGGCCGGACGGCGGTATGGCCGTGGGAGCGGTGTCGGTCATGGGCAGGCCAATCGGGAGGAGACGGGACGGGAGAAAGGCCGTGCGGGTGGCGTCGAGGGGGGAGGTGAGCGGGGGGTGTGGGGGACCCCCTTCCCGGGACGGCGGGAAGGGGGAGATCAACGGGTGTGCGGGGATCAGCCGTTGACGGCCGGGATGACCTTGCTCCCGTACGCGTCGATGGTGGCTTCCTGCGCGTCGTGCATGTCGTAGACGGCGAACTGGTCGACGCCCAGCTCGCGCAGCGCGTTCAGCTTCTCGATGTGCTTCTCGGCCGGTCCGATGACGCAGAACCGGTCGACGATCTCGTCGGGTACGAACTCGGTGTCGGGGTTGCCGCTGCGCCCGTGGTGCGAATAGTCGTACCCCTGCCGGGACTTGATGTAGTCGGTGAGTTCCTCGGGTACGGCGGCGGAGTGCTCGCCGTACTTGGCCACGAGGTCGGCGACGTGGTTGCCGACCATGCCGCCGAACCAGCGGCACTGGTCGCGGGCGTGCGCCAGGGCCTCGGGCGAGTCGTCCTCGGTGACGTACGCCGGGGCGGCGACGCAGATCCTGACCTCGGACGGGTCGCGTCCGGCAGCCACCGCCGCGTCCTTCACCGCCTTCACCATGTACTCGGTGAGGTAGAGGTCGGAGAGCTGGAGGATGAAGCCGTCGGCCTCCTCACCGGTCATCTTGAGCGCCTTCGGGCCGTACGCGGCCATCCAGACGGGGAGTTCGGCACCGGGCTTGATCCACGGGAAGCGGATCACCGTGCCGCCCAGGTCGGCCTCGTCGCCCCGGCCCAGGGCGCGGATGACCTTCATGGCCTCGCTGATCCGGGCGAGGGTGTTGGGCTTGCGCCCCGCCACCCGCATCGCGGAGTCGCCGCGGCCGATGCCGCAGACGGTGCGGTTGCCGAACATGTCGTTGAGGGTGGCGAAGGTGGAGGCGGTGACCTCCCAGGTGCGGGTGCCCGGGTTGGTGACCATCGGCCCGACCGTCAGCTTCGTGGTGTTGGCGAGGATCTGGCTGTAGATCACGAACGGTTCCTGCCAGAGCACGGCGGAGTCGAAGGTCCAGCCGTAGGAGAAGCCGTTGCGTTCGGCCCGCTTCATCAGGCTGATGACACGGGAGGCCGGCGGGTCGGTCTGCAGGACGAGTCCGAAGTCCATGGGCGCCACTCCTAGTTGAGGTACTGACAGGTGGAGCGCGGGGTGTAGACACCGTGCCCGGCGTGTCCGGTGTACTCCCGCTCGGTGATGACGAGTTCGCCGCGCGAGAGGACCGTCTCGACCCGGCCGGTGAGCCGCTTGCCCTCGTACGCCGAGTAGTCGACGTTCATGTGGTGGGTCTCGGCGGAGACGACCTGCTCGGCGTGCGGGTCGTAGATGACGACGTCGGCGTCGGCACCCGGGGTGATGGTGCCCTTCTTCGGGTACATCCCGAACATCCGGGCCGGGCTTGCACAGGCGATCTCGATCCAGCGGCGGCGCGAGATGTGCCCGTCGACGACGGCCTGGTGAAGCAGGTCCATGCGGTTCTCGACGCCGGGCAGGCCGTTGGGGATCTTCGAGAAGTCGCCTCGCCCCAGCTCCTTCTGGCCCACGAAGCAGAAGGGGCAGTGGTCGGTGGAGACCACCTGGAGGTCGTTGGTCCGAAGGCCCTGCCAGAGCTTGGCCTGGTGCTCCTTGGGCCGAAGGGGCGTGCTGCACACGTACTTCGAGCCCTCGAAGTCCGGCTCGGCGAGGTTGCCGGTCGACAGGAACAGGTACTGCGGGCAGGTCTCGCCGAAGACGGGCAGCCCCTCGTCGCGTGCCCGCGCCAGCTCGGCCACCGCCTCCATCGCCGAGACGTGTACGACGTACAGGGGCGCGCCGGCCACCTGCGCGAGCTTGATGGCCCGGTGCGTGGCCTCGGCTTCGAGCAGGGCCTTGCGCACCTCGCCGTGGTAGCGGGGGTCGGTCTCGCCGCGGGCCAGCGCCTGCTCCACCAGCACGTCGATGGCGATGCCGTTCTCGGCGTGCATCATGATCAGTCCGCCGTTCTCGGCGGAGCGCTGCATGGCGCGCAGGATCTGGCCGTCGTCGGAGTAGAAGACGCCCGGGTAGGCCATGAACTGCTTGAAGGAGGTCACCCCCTCCTCGACCAGCAGGTCCATCTCCTTGAGCGTCTCCTGGTTCACATCGGAGACGATCATGTGGAAGCCGTAGTCGATCGCGCAGTTGCCCTCGGCCTTGGCGTGCCAGGCGTCGAGCCCCTCGCGCAGACCGTGCCCGACGCTCTGCACCGCGAAGTCGACGATCGTCGTCGTACCGCCCCAGGCGGCGGCGCGGGTGCCGGTCTCGAAGGTGTCGGAGGCGAAGGTGCCGCCGAACGGCAGTTCCATGTGGGTGTGGGCGTCGACGCCGCCCGGGATGACGTACTTCCCGGTGGCGTCGATCGTCCGCTCGGCGGTGAAGGCCTCGGCGGCGGGGGTTCCGGAGGCGGCGAGGGCGGCGATACGGCCGTCCTCGATCAGGACGTCGGCGTGGATCTCGTCGGACGCGGTGATGACGAGTCCGCCGCGGATTACTGTACGGCCGGTCATGGGGTCCTCTCCTTCGTGGTCATGTGCGGGTCCGACGGTGGCTGGTCGCGCCTACGCGGCGGCAGCCGCATATCCAGTGCCGCCCCGCGCCCCTATGGGGCGCGTCTACGGAGCCGTCAGTGGGCCGTACGCGTCCGGGCGGCGGTCCCGGAAGAACTGCCAGCGGTCGCGGACCTCGCGGAGCTTGGCCAGGTCCAGGTCGCGGACGACGAGTTCGGTCTCCTTGTCGGAGGCCACCTCGCCGGCGAACTGGCCCTCCGGGTCCACGAAGTACGAGGTCCCGTAGAAGTCGTTGTCGCCCAGGTCCTCCACGCCGACCCGGTTGATCGCGCCGACGAAGTACTCGTTGGCGACGGCCGCCGCCGGCTGCTCCAACTGCCAGAGGTAGCGGGAGAGTCCGCGCGAGGTGGCCGACGGGTTGAAGACGATCTCCGCACCGCCGAGGCCCAACGCCCGCCAGCCCTCCGGGAAGTGCCGGTCGTAGCAGATGTAGACGCCGATCTTCCCGACCGCGGTCTCGAAGACCGGCCAGCCCGCGTTCCCCGGGCGGAAGTAGAACTTCTCCCAGAAGCCGGGCACCTGGGGGATGTGGTGCTTGCGGTACTTGCCGAGGTACGAGCCGTCCGCGTCGATCACGGCCGCGGTGTTGTAGAGGACGCCGGGCTGCTCCTCCTCGTACACCGGCAGGATCAGGACGATGCCCAGCTCCCGGGCGAGGGCCTGGAAACGCTGGACGACCGGGCCGTCCGGTACCTGCTCGGCGTACTCGTAGAACGCCTTGTCCTGGACCTGGCAGAAGTACGGTCCGTAGAACAGTTCCTGGAAGCACAGGACCTGGGCGCCCTGCGCGGCCGCGTCGCGGGCCGCCTGCTCGTGGACCTGGATCATCGACTCCTTGTCGCCGGTCCAGGCGGTCTGGAACAGGGCGGCTCGAATCACTCGGCTCATCGGGACCTCCGGTCGCTCGGGCATGTGTCGCTCGATGTGCGAGGAGCCTAGGAAGTCCGAAAGCGGGCTTTGAGTGGCAGCGTGTCACGTCTGCGGGCGCTCCGCGTGTCACCGTGTCACGCGGTCGTCGGCTCATGTTTCACCGCCGTTTTCCCAGGTCGTCGCATGTTTCACCCCTGTTGCGCGTCATGTGCGAGGAGTGCGATGTGCACGGAGGCCGCCTGTTCGAAATCGTCGAGGTCGACGCCGAGCCGGGCCTGTATCGCCTCCAGGCGGCGGTACAGCGCGGGCCGCGAGACGTGGTGCAGCTGGGCGGTGCGGGACTTGTTGCGGCCGGTGGCGAGATACGTCCGCAGGACGCCGAGCAGGTCCTGGTCGACGCCCTTTCCGCACAGCAGCCCGTCCAGCTCGCGCTCGGCGAAGGACTGGACGTGCGGGTCGTCGCGGAGCAGCCGGATCAGGCCCCGCAGGTGTACGTCCTTGAGCCGTACGACGGGTGGCAGGTCGAGGGCGTCCGAGGAGTCGGCGACGGCGTCGGCCACGTGCCGGGCCTCGCGCAGGCCGGCGGGCACGTCGTCCCAGCCGGTACGGGGGCCCGCGGCGGCGACCACCGCCTGCGGCTGAGCCGCCTCGCCGTGCAGCCGGACGGCGAAGTGCGTGGCGAGGGCGTCGGCGTCCTGGTCGCGGGCGAGGCTGAGCAGGACGGCGGTGACCTGTTCGGTGAGCTCCGCGACGAGTCCGGGCAGCCCCAACAGGCGCAGGGTCCGCTCCAGCTGGGCCGGTTCGGCGTCCCGTACGACGAGGGGGACGAAGGTCCGCCGGTTGACCGGCAGTCCGGCCGCCCGCGCCCTGGGCAGCAGCTGCCGGGCCGGTACGACCCCGGAGACCAGGTCGGTCAGCAGGCTCTGCGCGGACTGCTCCTCCCAGCTGTGGGCGGAGCCGCCGCCGAGCATGCGGTGCAGGACGAGGGCCTCGGCGCCGCGGTCGGCGAGCAGCCGCCCGGTGGCGGTGTCGCCGCGGTAGCCGCAGAGCATGATCTGGCCCCAGCGCTCCCCGCGGCCGCCGAGTTCGGCGCGGATCCAGCCGCCGCCCTCGCCGCCGCCGGCCTGCCGGGCGATGCGTTCCCAGTCGCGCAGCACGTCGTCCACGGCCGACCGCTCCCCCGCGGTGGCCAGCACCCGGTGGGCGAGGTTGGTGACGACGACCGGGCAGGCGCTGTGCACGGCGACCTCGTCGAGGAGGCGTTGCAGGGGGGCGCCGGCGGTGATGAGGCCGGTGAGGGCGGTACGGACCGACTCGGAGAGGCTGACGGCGGCGAACTTCCGCCGTACCAGCCGGGATTGGACCTCCTCCGTCAGTTCGGCGAAGGGGAAGGGGCGGTGCAGGACCACGAGGGGGAGGCCGCAGCGGTCCGCCGCGCGGCGCATGGCGTCGGGTGGGGACGGGAAGGCGCGGCCGAGGCCGAGGACGACCGCGGCGGCCTCGGCCCGGTGCAGGGACTGGATGTACTCGGCCTGTTTGTGCGCGTCGCCCGCGAGCAGGACGCCGGTGGTGAGGACCATCTCGCCGCCGGTGAGCATGACGCCGACGTCGGGGGCCTCGGCCACGTGCACCCAGCGGACGGGGCGGTCGAGGTGGGTGGCACCGGCGACCACCTCGGGGTCGCCGGCCAGGACCCGTTCCAGGGCGAGGATCTGACGGACCGACAGTATGGGGGTGTCTGTGGTGTTCGGGGGATCCCAGGTGGCGGTCATCTTGCGTGATCCCTTGGTTGGATTCGGTGCGTTCGAAGACTGCGGGCCGGTGGGGGCTGGTCCCGCCCACGCGGCGGAGCCGCACATCGATTTGGCCCCGCGCCCCCGAAGGGGCGCTGTGCAGCCCCCTGCCTTTAGGGGCGCGGGGAACTGCGCGATCGGCCACGACGGCGCCGCAGTCGGCACACAACGGGTCGCGGCACTTCCGGCGGAGCACCTAGTAGGCACTCCTCAACGCCTGTTCCAGGATCGCCGCCCCCTCTTCCGCCTCCGCCACCGTCAGCGACAACGGCGGGGCGATGCGCAACGCGCTCGTGTTGTGGCCGCCGCCCTTGCCGACCAGGAGGCCGGCTTCGCGCGCCGCTTCCAGAACCGCCGACGCGGACTTGGGGTCGGCCTCGTCCGTGCCGGGCTTGACCAGCTCGACACCGATCATCAGACCGCGGCCCCGGACCTCCCGTACGCCGGGCAGCTGGGCGGAGACGGCGCGGAGACGTTCGATGAGCAGGCCCCCCACCCGGCGGGCGTTGCCCTGGAGGTCGTGGTCCAGGAGGTACGCCAGGTTGGCTAGGCCCGCCGCCATGGTGATCTGGGTGCCGCCGAACGTCGAGATGCTGTTGGAGTCCAGGCAGTTCATGATCTCGGAGCGGGCGATCACCCCGCCGATGGACATGCCGTTGCCGATGCCCTTGGCGAAGGTGACGATGTCCGGCGGGCCGCTCTGGCCGTGTGCCTGCCAGCCCCAGAAGTGCTCGCCGGTGCGGCCCCAGCCGGTCTGCACCTCGTCGGCGATCCAGAGGATGCCCTGCTCCTGGAGGACCTTGCGGAAGGCCGCGTACAGCCCGTCGGGCGGGGAGGTGAAGCCGCCGACGCCCTGGATGGGCTCGGCGATCAGTGCGGCCGGCGGGCGGGTGTGGCCGAGGAGGTCGCGCAGGTCGTCGACGCAGGCCGCGATGAAGTCACGGTCGTTCAGCTCGGCGTACGGGCCGCGGGTGCGGACGCCGCCGTGGACGTACAGCGTCTGGAGCGGCGAGAGGGAGGTCGGGGACCATCCCTTGTTGCCGGTGATGCCGACGGCGCTGAAGGAGCGGCCGTGGTAGCTGTTGCGCATCGCCAGGATCGTGTTGGTCCGGCGGTAGGTGGTCGCGAGCAGCAGGGCGGTGTCGTTGGCCTCGGTGCCGGAGGTGGTGAAGAAGACCCGGGCGTCCGGGATGCCGCTCAGGTGGGCGACGCGTTCGGCCAGTTCGACCATGGGGCGGTTGAGGTAGAGCGTGGAGGAGTGGATGATCCGGCCGGCCTGCTCGCTCACCGCCTTCGTCACCTCGGGGAGGGCGTGCGCGGTCATCGTGGTGAGGATGCCGCCGAAGAAGTCGAGGTAGCGGTTGCCGTCCGCGTCCCAGACGTGCCGGCCCTCGCCGTGGGTGATCTCCAGCGGCTCGTCGTAGTAGAGGGCCAGCCAGTCGGGCAGGACCTGGCGGTGACGGGCGAAGAGGTCGTTGTTCACGGCTGTACCAGCCCTTCGTAGGCGTCGGGACGGCGGTCGCGGTAGAAGGCCCACTGCTGCCGTACTTCTTCGATCAGGTCGAAGTCGAGGTCACGGACGACCAGTTCCTCGCTCTTGTCGCTCGCCACCTCCCCCACGAACTGCCCACGCGGATCGACGAAATAGCTCGTGCCGTAGAAGTCGTTGTCGCCGTACTCCTCCTGGCCCACCCGGTTGATGGCGGCGACGAAGTACTCGTTGGCGACGGCGGCCGCGGGCTGCTCCAGCTGCCAGAGGTGGGCCGACAGGCCGCGCGAGGTCGCCGACGGGTTGTAGACCAACTGGGCTCCGTTGAGCCCGAGTTGCCGCCAGCCCTCCGGGAAGTGGCGGTCGTAGCAGATGTACACGCCGATCTTGCCGACGGCGGTGTCGAAGACCGGCCAGCCGGCGTTCCCGGGCTTGAAGTAGTACTTCTCCCAGAAGCCCTTGACCTGCGGGATGTGGTGCTTGCGGTACTTGCCGAGGACGCTGCCGTCGGCGTCGATCACGACGGCGGTGTTGTAGTAGAACCCGGACTGCTCGACCTCGAAGACCGGGACGACGACGACCATGCCGGTCTCGCGGGCCAGTTCCTGCATGCGACGGACCGTGGGGCCGTCCGGGACCGGCTCGGCCCAGCGGTAGTGCTCGGGCTCCTGGACCTGGCAGAAGTAGGGGGCGTTGAAGACTTCCTGAAATCCGATGATCTTCGCACCCTGGCGGGCCGCCTCGCGGGCGAACACCTCGTGTTTCGCCACCATGGACTCGGTGTCGCCGGTCCAGGTGGCCTGGACCAGAGCGGCGCGTACGACGTTGGCCATGAGCTGCTCCTTCTACGCCCGTAGAGGGTCGAAAGTAAGCCTCCTCGGAGTCCTTGCCAAGACCATCGTCGTTAAGCCGCCGAGTCGATCTCGTTTCTAACCTGGCTGGCGGATGCACGGGCCGATGCGCACGTCCGTCAGGAAGCGAGGCCGGCCACCCTGAGCGCGTGCAGCAGGTCCCAGTGGCGCTGGTCCGAGATCGCCTGGGCCGAGCGGAGGAGCAGCGGAACCAGTCGGTGCGGGTCGGGTTCCGCGCTGTGCGCCGCCTCCTCCGGGGTGCGGACCTGGACGTAGGTGTCCAGCAGGGCCCGGACCTCGCGGTGGCGGCCCGCCGTGTCCAGGGCGAGGACGGCCTCGCCGATCTCGGTGGCGGGGCGGACCACGCCCTGACGGAGGATCTGGCGGCCGTCGGCGGTCCGGCCCGCGGCGGTCAGGGCGTCGGCGGCCGCCACCAGCCGGGCGGGCGGCAGTGAGGCCGTCTCCCACAGCAGCGTGGCCCAGTCGGCGCCGAGCCCGGCCCGCTGGAGGGCGTCCGCGAGCAGGGGGAACCGGGCGGCGGGCCACTGCGCGGCCTCGGCCAGAAGTGCGTGTGCCTCGCCGGTACGGCCCTCGGCACGCAGCCGTTCGAGTCGCGCCACGGCACCCGCCACGGCCTGTCCCGCCTCCTCGTCGGCCTGCTCCACCACCGGCTCCGGCCGCACCGGCGCCTCGGCGGCCCCGGCGAACCGGGCCCCGCGCGGGGTACGACGGCCACCGGGGGCCGCGGGTACGGCCGCCTCGGGTGTCTGCGGTACGGCGGAGGGCACGGCCTCGTCCTCTGCCATCCCGGCGAAACGGGCACTGCCCCGTCGCCGCTTGCGCTGCTTGGCGGGGGCGGGGGCGGGCGCCGGGGCTTCGGACGCCTCCGGGGCGGGAGACGGCGGGGCTGCACCGCCGTCGGGCGTGACCCCGCCCGAACGGCCGCGCATCCTCGTACCGGTCGCGGAGACGTGCGCGGTCACGGACGTGTGTGCGGTCACGGACGCGTGTGCGGCCGCGGTCGGTTCGGCGGCCGGGCCGGGAGACGGCGGCCCCGGCTCGGCCCGCTGGTCCAGCCGTCCCATGCGGGACCGGAGTTCGGCACACCGGACGGAGGCCCGGTCGTGGTCGTCGCGGGCCCAGGCGAGGTCGATGTCGAGGGCCTCGGCCTCCTCGCGGGAGCGCGCGGCGCTGTACGCGCGGCCGAGCTGGGCCAGCCGCTCGGCGGCGTAGCGCTGTTCGCGGAGCGTGACATCGAGGCGATCGCTCAGGTCCTCCCGGGCACCCGGCCGGGCGTCGTAGGCGGCGAGGGCGCCGGCGTGCAGCTGCCGGGCCTGCCCGGCCGCACGGGTGGCGGCCTCGGGGCCGTAGGCGGTCGCGAGGTCCTGGAGGAGCGCCTCCACGACGTCCCAGGGCGGGACCTCCCGCCCGCCGAGGCAGGCCTGCATACCGTCGGGATCGCGCTGCCAGAACACCGCGCACCAGCCGGCGCCCTGGTCCAGGCGCGCCAGCAGGCCGTTGAGGTAGTTCGTGAACTCCCGTACCCGGCCCGGGAGCTGATCCACAGTCATCGCTCGACTCCCGCCCGACCGGAACACTCCGGTTCCGTAGGCAACACCAGTTGTGTTACGGGGCTGCTACGGGGAGTTTTCAGCGGGCGCGCAGAGCCCTCATTACGGGATCTTGACCGATGCGCGTCACACCGGTGCCAGCGCGCAGCGGGCCACCAGTTCGTCCATCGACAGGCCGAGCGCGCGGGCCAGCGCGGCGACGGTGAAGAAGGCGGGGGTCGGCGCCCGGCCAGTCTCGATCTTGCGGAGCGTCTCGGCCGAGATACCGGCCTCGGCCGCCACCTCGGTCATGCTCCGGCCGCCGCGCGCCTCGCGCAGCATCTGCCCGAGCCGCTCGCCGCGTTCACGCTCTTCCGGGGTGAGGGGGGTGCGCACCATGCCATCAGTCTAAGCCGTCATTCTAATCCGGTCTAGAAAGCCGGTATAGTAATTGGCATGGTGGAACTGAAGACAGACGTATCGATCGACGCGATGTACGGGGCCGGCCAGGTCCTCGGGCAGGCCCTGACGGCCGTACGAGAGGCCGCCGCCGTCGGTGTCTCCCTCCTCGAGCTGGACGAGGTGGCGCGGGAGGTGCTGAGGGCGGCCGGGGCCTCCTCCCCCTTCCTCGGCTACCGGCCCTCCTTCGCGGCCACCCCGTTCCCCGCCGTCATCTGCGCCTCCGTCAACGACGCGATCGTGCACGGCATCCCGACCTCCTACCGGCTGCGCGACGGCGACCTGGTCTCCATCGACTGCGGCGCCGAACTCGACGGCTGGGTCGGCGACTCGGCGATCAGCTTCACGGTCGGCAGGCCGCGGCCGGAGGACGTACGGCTCATCGAGACGGCCGAGCGGGCCCTGGCGGCGGGCATCGCGGCGGCGGTCGTCGGCAACCGCATCGGCGACATCGCGCACGCCGTCGGCAGCGTGTGCCGGGAGGCCGGCTACGGCATCCCGCAGGGCTTCGGCGGACACGGCGTGGGCCGCCGTATGCACGAGGACCCGGAGGTGCCGAACGAGGGCCGCCCCGGCCGCGGTCTCCCGCTCCGGCACGGCATGGCCCTCGCGATCGAGCCCATGCTGATCGGCAGCGGCCGGGACGGCTACCACGAGGCTCCCGACGGCTGGACCCTGCGTACGAACGACGGCTCCCGCGCGGCGCACGTGGAGCACACGGTGGCGATCACCGAGGCGGGGCCGCGGATCCTCACGGAAAGGAATTCAAAGAACTGACACAGCTCAGTCCTGCGAATTTCTAATCGCGATATGCGGTCCGATACCGCACGAATGAATTTTCCGAAGCGCTGAACAATGACAGCCGTCCCCCCGTACACATATCCGTGACGGGCGGATAAACAGCCGTCCACATCAGCGAAGGAGTTCTCATGGAAAACGTGCGCATGCGAGTTCCGGTCCCCCTGCCCCCGCGGCGGCGCCCGGTGCCTCCGCCGCAGCCCCCGCAGGGGAAGCGGCCACCCCGGCCGCGCCCGGTCGGCCGCTGATCACGTGACGTAACACTCCCGTCGGCGCGGGCCGAGCGAAGGTGTGCCCGCCTTCGCTCGGTCCGCGTCCGGCATCCCGAAAGAATTCACTCATTGACCGCCGTGGCAGGTCGGACGATATCCGTAGGAGCAATACCGCGGCAATTCCGGTTTTCCTGAGGACCGGCCGGACGGAGCGCGACCGGGTGCGCCCGCGGGGTGCCGTCCCGCGCGCAACGCCGCCCGGGCCCGCGGTGCTGCACATGCCCCCCTCGGGCGGGCGTGCGAAGGTGGTGTGACCGGGCCCTGCAGGGGGCACCCGCGTGGACCGGCCACGTCGACCAGCGAGCGCGTCCCGCCAGGCGCCGGGATGCCGGAACGGAACGAACGCTCATGAGCAGCGGTTACCCCGGACCGAGCGACTTCGGACAGGATCCTTTCGGAGAGTTCCTCGCCCGCTTCTTCGGCGGCGGCGGGGAACGCCCGGGCCCCCGTCAGATCGACATCGGCAGGCTGCTCAGCCAGCCCGCCCGGGAGCTGGTCAAGGGCGCCGCCCAGTACGCCGCCGAACACGGCAGCCGGGATCTCGACACCGAGCATCTGCTGCGCGCGGCCCTGACGGCGGAGCCGACGCGCTCCCTGCTCAGCAGGTTCGGTGCGAATCCCGACTCACTCGCGACGGAGATCGACGGCCGCGCCGGCCCGATCCAGCACCCGCCGGGCGAGGCGCCCCCGCCGACCTCGCTGTCCCTGACCCCGGCCGTCAAGCGGGCCCTGCTGGACGCGCACGACCTGGCCCGGGCCGGGGGCGCCGGATACATCGGCCCCGAGCACGTGCTGGGCGCGCTCGCCGCGAACCCGGACTCGGCCGCCGGGCACATTTTGAACGCGGCCCGGTTCGCCGCCGGCCTGCCGCCGGAGGCCCCGGAGACCGAACGCCCCCTCACCGGCACGGACAGCCGGCGGCGTAGCACCACGCCGACGCTGGACAAGTACGGCCGCGATCTGACCGGGCTGGCCGGGGAGGGCCGGATCGACCCGGTCATCGGCCGCGACGACGAGATCGAGCAGACCATCGAGGTGCTCTCCCGGCGCGGCAAGAACAACCCCGTGCTGATCGGCGACGCCGGTGTCGGCAAGACCGCGATCGTCGAGGGCCTGGCCCAGCGGGTCGCCGACGGCGACGTGCCGGACATCCTGTCCGGGCGCCGGGTGATCGCCCTCGACCTGCCCGGCGTGGTCGCGGGCACCCGCTTCCGGGGCGACTTCGAGGAGCGCCTGACCAACATCGTGAACGAGATCCGCGCCCACTCCGACCAGCTGGTCGTCTTCATCGACGAACTGCACACCGTGGTCGGTGCCGGAGGCGGCGGCGAGGGCGGCTCGATGGACGCGGGCAACATCCTCAAGCCCGCACTGGCCCGGGGCGAGCTGCACATCGTGGGCGCGACCACCCTTGAGGAGTTCCGCAAGATCGAGAAGGACGCGGCGCTGGCCCGCCGCTTCCAGCCGATCCTGGTGCCCGAGCCGACGGTCCCGGACACCATCGAGATCCTGCGCGGCCTGCGCGACCGCTACGAGGCCCACCACCAGGTCCGCTACACCGACGAGGCCCTGGTCGCCGCCGTGGAGCTCTCCGACCGCTACCTCACCGACCGCAGGCTCCCGGACAAGGCGATCGACCTGATCGACCAGGCCGGCGCCCGGGTCCGCCTCGGCGCCCGCACCAAGGGCACCGACGTACGCGCGATCGAGCGCGAGATCGAGCAGCTCACGTGCGACAAGGACCAGGCGGTCGCCGACGAACAGTACGAACGCGCCACCCAGCTCCGCGACCGCATCGGCGAGTTGAGGACTCGCACCACCGAACTCTCCGGTGAGGACGAGGTGGACGAGGGGCTGAACCTGGAGGTGACGGCCGAGGCGATCGCCGAGGTGGTGTCCCGCCAGACGGGCATCCCGGTCAGCAGCCTCACCCAGGAGGAGAAGGAGCGGCTGCTCGGCCTGGAGGCGCATCTGCACCATCGGGTCATCGGCCAGAACGAGGCGGTCGCGGCCGTCTCCGAAGCGGTGCTCCGCTCCCGCGCCGGGCTCGCCAGCCCGGACCGCCCGATCGGCAGCTTCCTCTTCCTCGGCCCGACCGGCGTCGGCAAGACCGAACTGGCCCGCGCGCTCGCCGAGGTCCTGTTCGGCAGCGAGGACCGGATGGTCCGGCTGGACATGAGCGAGTACCAGGAGCGCCACACCGTCTCCCGCCTGGTCGGCGCCCCGCCCGGCTATGTCGGCCACGAGGAGGCCGGGCAGCTCACCGAGGTGGTGCGCCGTCACCCCTACTCGCTCCTCCTCCTCGACGAGGTGGAGAAGGCCCACCCGGACGTCTTCAACATCCTGCTCCAGGTCCTGGACGACGGCCGCCTGACCGACTCCCAGGGCCGCACGGTGGACTTCACCAACACGGTCATCGTGATGACGAGCAACCTGGGCTCGGACGTGATCACCAGGCGCGGCGCCGGCATCGGCTTCGGCCCCGGCGGGGAGGAGGCGACGGAGGAGGCCCGCCGTGAACAGGTCCTCCGCCCGCTCCGGGACCACTTCCGCCCGGAGTTCCTGAACCGCATCGACGAGATCGTGGTCTTCCGCCAGCTCACCGGCGACCAGCTGCACCAGATCACCGAACTGCTCCTGGAACACACCCGCCGCATGCTGCACGCCCAGGGCATCACGGCCCACTTCACGGACGCGGCGGTCGACTGGCTGGCAGAACACGGCTACCAGCCCGAGTACGGCGCACGACCGCTACGGCGGACCATCCAGCGAGAGGTCGACAACCAGCTGTCACGGCTGCTTCTGGACGGCACGGTCACGGAGGGAAGCAGGGTGACGGTGGATGTCATGGACGGTCACTTGGAGTTCCAGCCGGAGAAGGCGCCCCTTTAGGGGCGCGGGGCTGTGTCGATGTGCGGCTGCCGCCGCGTGGGCGCGACCAGCCCCCCACGCACCCGCAGCCGGCACCTAAGGCGCAGGATTCACCACCTGAGCCGACCCACCGCCCCGCCGCCGGGTCTCCGCCGCCGCCAGCCACTTCCCACCCGGCAACCGCTGCACCCCCGTAGCCGCCCCGATCTCCGGATTCAACGAGAACGCGTGCCCGATCGCCTCCAACTTCCCCTTCAGCACAGGGTCGTTGTACAGCGCCGGTTCCAACTCGGTCTTCGCCGCGTTCCGCTGCGACGCCCGAGGCGCGGCGATCGCGTCCACCAACGGCAGATGCCGGTCGAGGAACTCGGTCAGCACCTGGAGCACGGTGGTGATGATGGTCGCCCCACCGGGCGAACCGACCGCCACCACCGGCCGGTTGGCCTTGTCCAGCACGATCGTCGGCGAGATGGAGGACCGCGGCCGCTTGCCCGGCCCCGGCAGGTTCGGGTCGTGCACCGCGGGGTTCGCCGGCGTGAACGAGAAGTCGGTCAGCTCGTTGTTGAGCAGGAACCCGCGCCCCGGCACGGTGATCGCGCTGCCGCCGGTCTGCTCGATGGTCAGCGTGTAGGAGACGACGTTCCCCCACTTGTCGGCGACCGTGAGGTGCGTCGTGTTCTCGCCCTCGTACGTGGTCGGCGCCGCCGTCCCGGTCGACCCGGGGTTGTTGGGGTCGCCCGGCGCGACCGGGCTGGTCAGCACCGCGTCGTCGCTGATCAGCTTCGCCCGCTCGTCGGCGTACCGCTGCGACAGCAGCCCCTTCGTCGGCACGTCCTCGAACGCGGGGTCGCCGACCCACCTCCCCCGGTCCGCGAACGAGATCCGGCTCGCCTCGATGAAGTGGTGCAGGTACTGCACCTCACCGGCCTTCGAGAGGTCGGTGTTCTCAAGGATGTTGAGGGCTTCCCCAACAGTGGTCCCACCGGACGAGGACGGCGCGATCGAGTACACCTTCAGCCCGCGGTACGCCGTCTCGGTGGGCGCCTGCACCTTGGCCCGGTAGGCCGCCAGATCCTTCGCCGACAGCTTGCCCGCCCGGGCCTTCCACCCCGAACCGGGATCCACCGGGGGATGGTTGACCGTCGACACGATGTCCTTGCCGAGGTCCCCCTGGTAGATCGCCCCGACCCCCTTGCGCCCCAGCTCCCGATAGGTCCGGGCCAGCTCGGGGTTCTTGAAGGTCGACCCCACCACCGGCAGCTGCCCGCCCGGCAGGAACAGCTTCGCCGTGTCCGGGAAGTACCGGAACCGGGTCTCGTTGGACGCGGTCTGCGACCGGAAGGTGTCGTCGACGACGAACCCGTTGCGCGCGATCCGCTCGGCCGGCTTCAGCACCGTGCCCAGCCGTTCGCTCCCCCACCGGTCCAGCGCCGTCTGCCAGGTGGCGGGCGTACCGGGCGTACCGACGCTCAGCCCGCTGCTGACGGCGTCCGCGAAGGCGAGGGGCTTGCCGTTCTCCACGAAGAGGTCGGAGCCGGCGGTCAGCGGTGCGGTCTCGCGGCCGTCGATCGTGTGCACCGTACGGGACTTGGCGTTGTAGTAGACGAAGTAGCCGCCTCCGCCGACGCCGGAGGAGTAGGGCTCGGTGACGCCGAGCGCGGCGGCGGTCGCCACGGCCGCGTCGACCGCGTTGCCGCCCTTGCGGAGCACCTCGATACCGGCGGCGGTGGCGTCCGCGTCCACGCTGGAGACCGCACCGCCGTAGCCGACGGCCACCGGGGACTTCGCGACGGCCGCACCGCCGGGAGCGGGAGGCGCTGCCGCCCCTACCGACACCACGACGGCCGAGACCGCCAGAACGGTCAGTTTCCGCGTGACAGGGCGACGCATCCGCACCTCCAGTTCCGGAACGTCCGCGCAGCGTATCGGCGGGGCCCCGGCCCCGACAGCCACATTCAGGGCACTGTCATATGACCGCCACACTTCGAACACGGGTACGTTCCGGCCACCTGTGACCGCTACCATGCGCGCCCATGAATGACGACCTGCGCAACATTATCCTTGGCGTCGTGGCCGCCGGCATCAGCGCGGCGCTCGGCTGGCTGGCCCGCACCTCGCTGTGGCGGCGCGGCCTGCGCCGCAAGCAGGCCTTTTTCGGTCTTCCGGAGAACTCGGAGTCGCTGCTGGTCGTCAACCGCGATCCGGCCACCTCCGAACCCGCGGTGCACCGCCTGGACGTGTTCGCGCTCCTGGAGCTGGCCGCGCTGATCAAGGACTGCGGCGCCAACCTCCAGATGGTGACTCAGGACAACGTCCAGCAGGGCTTCGGCGAGCGCACCGAGTTCTGCGTGGGCGGGCCCGGGTCGAACCGGCGCATGCTGGCGCACATGTCGGCGATGCTCCCGGGCGTGCGGGTCAACATCGACCCGGAACCGGGTCCGGACCGCGGCGCCTTCCAGATCGGCACCGAGCGCTACCGCCTGGACCCGGGCATCACGGAGTACGTGCTGCTGGCCCGTCTCACCGCCGGCCAACGCCCCGACGCGCGCCCGGTGTTCCTGTTCTGCGGACAGCGCGCGATCACCAACCAGGCGGCCACCCGCTACCTCGCCCGCAACCACGAGCGGCTCGCCCGCAAGCACGGCAACAGCACCTTCGTGCTGCTCCTCAAGGTGGTCAACTCGCAGGCGTACGGCCCGGACGTGGTCGAACTCGTCTCGGACGTCACCCGCGCCGCCCAGGCGCCGCTGCCGCCCGCCACGACCGAGACCGCACGCTCCTCGCACCGCGCCTCCTGAGTAGCTGCACCATTCAACAATCGTTACCCGCACGTAACTTACCGACGGGTTACTTACGGTAAGTCGTCGCGGTTACCGTCTGGTCACTTTGCACTTACACGAGTGAGGAGTGACCCCATGGGACGAGGTCGCACCACAACGAGCCGCCGCAATACCGCCGGCCGCCGCACCGCCGCTCTGCGCACGACCGCCGCGGGGGCCGTCTCGGCGGCGCTGGTCGCCGCCGGCGTCGTCGGTCTGGCGCCGGCCGCACAGGCCGCCGCCTCCGTCCGCTTCGTCGACATCACCGGCGACGGCGGCACCGTCCTGAAGGCGAACGTCGTCACGCCCGCGGGCGTCGGCGCCACGCACCGCTACCCCCTCATCGTGCTGCCCACGAGCTGGTCGCTGCCCCAGATCGAGTATCTGGCCCAGGCCCAGAAGCTCGCCGACGCCGGCTACGTCGTGCTCAGTTACAACGTGCGCGGATTCTGGCAGTCCGGCGGGCAGATCGAAGTGGCCGGTCCGCCGGACGTGGCGGACGCGTCCAAGGTCATCGACTGGGCACTCGCCAACACCACCGCCGATCCCCGGCACATCGGCATCGCGGGGGTCTCGTACGGCGCCGGGATCAGTCTGCTGGCCGCCGCGCACGACAAGCGGATCAAGGCGGTCGGCGCGCTCAGCGGCTGGGCGGATCTGATCGACTCGATCTACTCGGGCCGGACCCAGCACGTCGAGGCGGCCGCCCTCCTGGACGGCTCGGCGACCCTCACCGGGCGCGAGAGCCCCGAAGTCCGGCAGATCTTCAAGGACTTCTACGCCTCGAACCTGGAGCGGGAACAGGACATGATCGCCTGGGGGGCGAAACGTTCCGTCGCGACCTATGTCGACCAGCTCAACAAGAACGGCGCGGCCGTCTTCATGGCCAACGCCTGGAGCGACTCCATCTTCCCGGCCAACCAGTACGCCGACTTCTACGGGAAGCTGACCGGCCCGAAGCGCCTGGAGCTGCGCCCCGGCGACCACGCCACCGCCGAGCTGACCGGCCTGCTGGGGCTGCCCAACGACGTGTGGACCGACACCGAGCGCTGGTTCGACCACTACCTCAAGGGCGAGGACAACGGCATCGACCGCGAGCAGCCGGTCCAGCTCAAGTCCCGCACCGACGGCGGCTACGAGGGTTACCCGGACTGGAAGTCGGTGGGCGCCACCCGCAAGAAGGTCGCCCTCGCCGGCTCGACCACGATCCACGCGAACGTCGACTCGGGCGCGGACGGCGGGGTCGTCCTCCTCTCCGGCCTCCTCGACCAGATCGCCCGGCTGCCGCCGGTCGCCGCGATCCCGCTGCTGCCCCGCCGCTGGGCCGCGGTCTGGCAGTCCGAACGGTACGCCGGCGCCCAGCGGGTGCGCGGCACGGCCCGGCTGCACACGACCCTCACCCCGACCAAGGAGAGCGGCACCCTCGTGGCCTATCTGTACGACGTGGGCCCGCTCGGCCTCGGCAAGCTGGTCACCAACGCGCCGTACACCTGGTACGGCCGGACGCCCGGCAAGGCGTTCGACGTGGACCTGGACCTGTTCTCCACGGCCTACGACGTGCCGGCCGGGCACCGGCTCGCGCTGGTGGTCGACACGGTGGATCCGCTCTACATCGAGCACAACCCGTCCGGCGCGCAGCTGACCTTCTCCTCGCCGGTGGACGACCCGTCGTACGTGTCCGTTCCGCTGCGCGAGCAGTGATCTCCGGCTGCCGCCGGCCGGGCCTGGCCCTGGCTGCCGCCCCCTACGGCAGCAGCATCCCTGGTTCGGCCGGGGCCACCTCGACGGCCTCGGTCTTGGGACTGCGCCGCTCCCGTCTGGCCACCCAGCCGGCGAACCACGAGAGCAACATGCACATCCCGATGTAGATCGGCGAGATCACCATCACCACAGGGATGAAGGGCAAATCGTAGTCGAGGTTGGATGCGATCAGTTTCCCGGCATGGAGGAACTCCTCGTAGGTGATGAGATAGCCCAGCGAGGTGTCCTTGAGGGCCACCACGAGCTGGCTGATGATGGCGGGCAGCATGGCCCGTACGGCCTGTGGCACCAGGACGTAGGACATGACCTGGGTCTTGCGCATGCCGAGCGCGAACGCGGCCTCTCCCTGGCCGCGTTCGACGCTGTTCACCCCGGAGCGGAATACCTCGGCGAGCACCGAGCCGTTGTAGAGGGTGAGTCCGGCGACCAGGGCGGGCAGCGGCTGGACCTTCAGCGCCACGAAGATGAAGAAGATCATCACCAGTACGGGCATGGCACGGAAGAACTCCACGACGACGGTGGCCAGCCAGCGCACCGAACGGTGGTCGGAAAGCCGTCCGGTGGCCAGCAGGCCGCCCAGCGCGAGGGAGAGGACGGCGGCCATAGCGAAGGCCGCGAGCGTGTTGCCGAGGCCGCGCAGCAGGAGTTCCTGGATGCCCTTGTACGCGAAGGGCATCCACTTCGTATGCGTGAACTGTCCGGTGTCGAAGAGGAGATAGAGGATCCAGGCGACCAGAGCGAGGATGACGAGGGTCGACAGGATGCCGTACACCGTGTGCCGTCTTCTGGTGACGGGACCCGGAACGTCGTAGAGCGCGGTGGCCTCGGTCATCGGGCGACCCCCCACTTCCGCTCCAGCACGTTGAACACGGCGCTGATGGCGAGGGTGATGACGAGGTAGCCGACGGCGATCCAGACGAACGTCCAGACGATGTTGTAGCCGAGCTCGCTCAAGGTCTTGTAGGTGCCGAGGAGTTCGGTGACGCTGAACGCGCCCGCGATCGCGGAGTTCTTGGCGAGCGCGATGAGGGTGGAGCCGACCGGCGGGATGACCGACCGGAACGCCTGGGGCAGGATCACCAGGCCGAGGGTCTGCCCGAAGGTCATGCCCAGGCTGCGGGCCGCCTCGCCCTGCCCCTTGGGCACGGTGTTGATGCCGGCGCGCAGTGCCTCGCAGATGAACGCCGAGGTGTAGCAGCCGAGCGCGAGGACCGCGAACACCTGGAAGGGCAGCACGAGTCCGAACCGGGGCAGGCCCAGCAGCACCGCGAAGAACAGCAGGGTGAGCGGGGTGTTGCGGAGCACGGTGACCCAGGCCGTGCCGAGGATCCGCAGGGAGCCGACGGGGGCGACCCGGAAGGACGCCATGAGGAAGCCGAGGACCAGGGCGAGGACCGAGGCGTAGACGGTCAGTTCGACGGTGCCGAGGAAACCGTGGGCATACGTGGCGAAGTTGTCTGTCAGTACGTTCATGCCGTCCTCGCTCAGCTCGCGGGATAGCGGTCGATCGGGGGCGGTTTCGGGGCGGGGACGCCGGACAGGCCGAGCGTCGCTTCGTAGGCCTTCTTCCAGTCGCCGTTCTTCTCACGGGCCTCCAATGCGTCGTCCATCGCGAAGCGCAGGGCGGTGTCGCCGCGTGGGACGCCGATGCCGTACGGCTCCTCGGAGAAGGGCTTGCCGACGACCTTGAGTTCGCCGGGGGCCTTCGCCGCGTAGCCGATGAGGATGGCGTCGTCGGTGGTGACGGCGTCGACCTGGTAGGTGAGCAGGTTGTCGACGCACACGGAGTAGGTGTCGTAGGCGACCAGGATCGCCTTCGGGAACTCGGTCTTGATCCGCTGGTACGGCGTCGAACCGGCGGCCGAGCAGACGCGCTTGCCGGCCAGGTCCTGCGGGCCGTGGATGTCGTTCTCGTCGTGGCGGACAAGGAGGGACTGGCCCGCCATGTAGTACGGCCCGGCGAAACCGACCAGCTTCTTGCGGTTGTCGTTGATGGTGTAGGTGCCGACGTAGAAGTCGATCTGGCCGTTCTGCAGGGCGGTCTCGCGGTTGGCGGAGGCGATGGTCCGGAAGCGGATGGTCTCCGGGGCGAGGCCGAGGGAGGCGGACATCATCCTGGCGATCTCGATGTCGAAGCCCGAGTAGACGCCGGCGGCCGGATCCCTCTCGCCGAGGTAGGGCTGGTCCTCCTTGACGCCGACGGTGAAGTGACCGCGCTTCTTCGCCCGATTCCAGGTCGGGGAATCGGGCAGCCGGAAGTCCTGCGCCACCTGGTAGTCGGGCAGCGCCTCGGCCGCCGGCCCCTTCTTCGGCGGGCTGCCCTCCTTGCCGCAGCCACCGGCGGCGGCGAGCAGTACGGTGAGCAGGGCCACGGCGCTGGGCACACGGGCGGTACGGGCCATGGGTGGTGTTCCCCGCTCAGTGCTTGAGGATCTTGGACAGGAAGTCCTTGGCACGCTCGCTGCGCGGGGCGGTGAAGAACTCCTCCGGCGGGCGGTCCTCGACGATCCGGCCGTCGGCCATGAACACCACGCGGTTGGCGGCGGAGCGGGCGAAGCCCATCTCGTGGGTGACGACGACCATGGTCATGCCGTCGCGGGCGAGCTGCCGCATGACTTCGAGGACCTCGTTGATCATCTCGGGGTCGAGGGCCGAGGTGGGCTCGTCGAAGAGGAGGGCCTTGGGTTCCATGGCGAGGGCGCGGGCGATGGCCACCCGCTGCTGCTGACCGCCGGAGAGCTGTGCGGGGAGTTTCCCGGCCTGCGCCGACAGGCCCACGCGGTCGAGGAGTTCGTGCGAGCGCCGGTCGGCCTGCTCCTTCCTGCGCCCGCGGACCTTGATCTGGGCGAGGGAGACGTTCTGCAGGACCGTCTTGTGGGCGAACAGGTTGAAGGACTGGAAGACCATGCCGACCTCGGCACGGAGCCTCGCGAGGGCCCTGCCCTCCTGGGGGAGCGGCTGCCCGTCGAGCGTGATCCTCCCGGACTGGATGGTCTCCAGGCGGTTGATCGTGCGGCACAACGTCGACTTGCCCGACCCCGAGGGGCCGATGACGACGACCACCTCCCCCTTGCCGACGGTGAGATCGACGCCCCGCAGGACATGGAGCTCGCCGTAGTACTTGTTGACGTCGCGCAGCTCGATCAAAGGATCGACGGCCATCCGCAGCCCTACCCACTCTCAGCTGTGTCGTGGTTGCCGCAAACTATCCAGCCGCGAGCAGACTTGAGGCACGACACGCACTTTTCGGGCATTAGCCGTATTTACGCCGCTTTTATCGCTGCAGTGATCGCCGTTCGCACGGCCGCCGCTCAGGTCTCGGCGACCTCCGCGTAGAGTTGGGAGAGCTCGGGGACCCCGCTCGCGGCCCAGTCGTGGCCGGACTCGACGACCTCGAACTCCCGGCCGGACTCCAGTCGTACGACCGGCTCCCCGTCCGCGCGGATCTCCCATTCCGCGCCGGCCACGGTCCGGGTCAGGACGGTGCCCAGATACAGGCCGGCGTCGGTGCCCAGCCAGGTCATGGTCTCCTCGTCGTCCCGCCAGCGCGGGACCAGCTGGTCGAGGGCCTCCAGCGAGGCCGGGGTGTCGTCGAGCGTGACACCCTCCTCGGCCGCCTGGGCGCGCAGCAGCTCGCACTCGGCGAGCAGATCGGGGTCGGCGGTCAGGGGCACGTCACCGGTCTTGGCGTGCCTGTTGCCCAGAAAGGGGATGTTCATGGACCCAGGTTGACACTTACACCTCCAGGTCCACCACCACCGGAGCGTGATCGGAAGCACCCTTTCCCTTGCGCTCCTCGCGGTCGACGTAGGCGTCCTGCACAGCCTTGGCAAAGGGTTCGTTGCCGTACACCAGGTCGATGCGCATGCCGCGGTTCTTGGGGAAGGCCAGCTGGCGGTAGTCCCAGTAGGTGTAGGGGTGGTCGTACTTCAGGGGGCGCGGGACCACGTCGGACAGGCCGGTCTCGCGCAGCGAGGTCAGGGCGGCGCGCTCGGCCGGGGTGACATGGGTGAGCCCCTCGAAGGCGGCCGTGTCGAAGACGTCGTCGTCCGCCGGCGCCACGTTGTAGTCGCCGAGGACCGCGAAGGGGCGGCTGCCGCCCGCGTCCCCGGCCACGGCCGCCTTGAGGGCCTCGAACCACTGGAGCTTGTAGGCGTAGTGCGGGTGGTCCACCTCGCGGCCGTTGGGCACGTACACCGACCAGACCCGGACCGGGCCGCAGGTCGCCGAGATCGCGCGCGGCTCCACGCTCCCGTCGTAGCCGGGGTCGCCGGGCAGGCCCTTGACGACGTCCGCCAGGCCGACCTTGGACAGCACCGCCACGCCGTTCCACCGGCCGGTGGCGTGGACCGCCGCCTCGTAGCCCAGCTCGCGCAGTTGCTCGGTCGGGAACTGCGCCTCGGCGACCTTGGCCTCCTGGAGGCAGAGCACGTCGGTGCCGCTGCTCTCCAGCCAGGCGAGGAGCCTCGGCAGGCGGGCGGTGATCGAGTTCACGTTCCAGGTCGCGATGCGCATGCCTGACAACCTACCGGGCCCCTCTGACAACGCGCCTCAGACGTCCGCCGAGGCCCCCGGGGCCAGCCGCTGGTGGTCCGCGCCGCCCAGGGCGCCGATCTGGCGGTCGTAGATCGGGCGGGCCAGATCGGTGAGCAGGGCGTCGTGGATGTCGTAGGCGCGCCGCGGTTTCACCTCGCGGACGTAGTCGATGACCTCGGAGATCTTGTTCCAGGGGGCCATCACCGGGAGCATCAGCGTCTCGACGGGGTGGTCGGGGACGGTGAGGGCGTCGCCGGGGTGGAAGACCTTGCCGCCGTCGACGAGGTAGCCGACGTTGGTGATGCGCGGGATGTCGGGGTGGATCACCGCGTGCAGTTCGCCGTGCACCTGGACGTCGAAGCCGGCGGCGGTGAAGGTGTCGCCGTGGCCGACGGTGTGCACCCGGCCCGGGAAGGCCGCCGCGAGCTGGTCGGCGACGGACTTCAGGGTCCAGATCTCGGCGGCCGGGTCCGCGTCCAGCGCGGCCCGCAGCCGGCCCTCGTCGAAGTGGTCGGGGTGCTCGTGCGTGATCAGGATCGCGTCCGCGCCGACGGCCGCGTCCTCCTCGCTGAAACCTCCGGGGTCGAGGACGAGCGTGCGCCCGTCCTTCTCCAGGCGCACGCACGCGTGGGACTTCTTCGTGAGCTTCATGGTCACCATCCTGCCCCCGGGCCGTCCGTCAGTCCTCGGGAGTGGTCTCCTCGCGGATGATCTGCTGGGCGACCCGGAACGCGCTGTTCGCCGCCGGCACCCCGCAGTACACCGCCGCCTGGAGCAGGACTTCCTTGATCTCGTCCGGGGTGAGGCCGTTGCGCAGGGCCGCACGGACGTGGAAACCCAGCTCCTCCAGGTGGCCGCCCGCGACCAGCGCGGTGAGCGTGACACAGCTGCGCGAGCGCCGGTCGAGTCCGGGCCGGTCCCAGATCTCGCCCCACGCGTAGCGGGTGATGAACTCCTGGAAGTCCCCGGAGAAGTCGTCGGCCTGCGCCAGCGCCCGGTCCACATGCGCGTCCCCGAGCACCTCCCGGCGGACCTTGAGTCCCGCGTCGTAGGGATCGGGCCGCCCGAGCGGCTGCGGCACCGCGACGGCCGGGGCGATCTCGGCGATGGGCGTGACCTGCGGAGCGACCTGGGGCACGACCTGCGGTGCGGCGAGCAGGACCGGTTTCAGCGGGGCGGCCGGGATGGCCATCTGGCCCGTGGTCGAGTCGTAGGCGGGCTGCCAGGCGGTGGAGAAGTGCCGCACCAGCAGGTCGGTGACGGCGGCGGGCTGCTCGACCGGGACCAGATGGGAGGCGCCGGGTACCACGGCGAGCCGGGCGTCGGGGATCCCGGCGACCAGGGTGCGGGCCTCGGCGGGCCCGGTGACCTGGTCGTCCGAGCCGACCAGCACGAGCGTGGGCACGCCGATCCGGGCGAGTTCGTGCCGTACGTCGAAGCCCGCCAGGGCCTCGCAGGAGGCGATGTAGCAGCCGGGGTCGGTGGTGCGCACCATCTGGACGGCCCACTCGGTGATCGCGGGCTGCGCGGCGGCGAACCCGCTGGTGAACCAGCGCTCCGGCGAGGTCCGGGCGATCGGGTCGAGGCCGTTCGTCCGCACGATCACACCGCGCTGCCGGAACTCGTCCGCCGTCCCGAACCGGGGTGAGGCGGCGACCAGCGCGAGGGAGGCGATCCGCTCCGGGTGCCGCAGGGCCAGCTCGATGCCGACGGCACCGCCGAGCGCGCAGCCGGCGTAGCCGAAGCGCTGGACGCCGAAGGAGTCGAGCGTGGCCAGCAGCCGGGCGGTCAGCTCGGTGACGGAACCGGCCGGGTGCGCCGGGGAGCCGCCGTGCCCGGGCAGGTCGTAGCGGAAGACCCGCCACTGCTGGGTCAGCTCCGGGACCTGCCGGTCCCACATGTGCCATGTGGTACCCAGTGAGGGACCGAGGATCAGGACCGGAGCGTCTTCTGGCCCGTCAAAGCGGTATTGCAGGGTGTTCGTCGGTGTCTCACTCACCCGCCTGACCCTCTCATCTGTCACGAGATGTCACATCGCCGGGGTGAACCTAGCGGGCCATGCCCCACTCCTGCACTGCCGGACCTGCCAACGAAAATACAGGTATACGTTCTCCGGCATGCACTCGTGGCCGTGTTGACAGTGGGCGCTCCGGGCGCGTGCCCTCCTTCAGTCGCTGCGAGCAACGCTCTCCTCTTTGATCACGGACTCCAGACGGGTCGGGTTGCAGCATCGAGTGTGGTGGCACGGAGGAGGCTCGGCGTGACTCACCTGGAAACCTTCCGGAATCCCGCCCAACAGCAGCTTGAAGACCACACGGTGAACGCTTGGTAGAAGGCTTGGCCGTAGCCGGATGTTCCCAGTTACAGCCACATGTCCAGAACCAGCAAGCGGACTCCGATTCCACCTCCCCCAATCCTGCTGGCCATGCGGCTCGCAAGTCGCTCGGCTGATAGTCCGCGTGGCTCACTCCTGCCCCTCCGCCGCACCCCCGTGCAGGCCATCCCAAGTGGTGGCGGCTCCGCGGAGATCTTCTACATCCGGCTTGACGTACCACCGCTTGGTCGTCTTCACGTTCGTATGTCCGGCCCATCGCGCGAGGATATGGTCCGGGACACCGTTGTTGGCCAGGAAGGTGAAGCACGACGAGCGTGCGTCGTAGAGCCTGACGCGACGGAGCCCGAGAAGCTCCATAAGCCGGTACGCGCGTCGGCGAAGTTGCTTGATCGTGAAGGCGTCGCCCGCCTCGTGCACCAGCACGTAGCCCGACACCGTGTACGCCTCCCCCAGAGCGAGCCTCTCCTCGGCTTGGAGCGCCCGGAATGCCTTGAGGGCTCCCAGCACCAGCGCTGGCAGCGGCAGATCCCGCTCACCCGCAAGAGACTTGGTGTCCTTCTCCACCACGTACCGGTTGCCCATCATCGTGCGCGTGTTGGCAATGACGATCGTGGCGTTTCCCAAGTCAACGTCTTCCCAGCGGAGGCCGCAGACTTCAGCTGGACGAAGCCCCATCAGTGAAAGAAGAAGCGCAGCATAGAGCCGCTCACTCCTAATTCCATGTATGAATTTCTGAACCTCCTGGACATTCCAGGGCGGCACCTCCTCTTTAGTCTTCCGCTCTTCCTTGCGTGCTCTCCGGGGAATGGTCACGTGCGCAGCGACATTGACGTACACCAACCGCCGGGTAACAGCTCTCCCAAGCGCTTCCTTCAGTCGAGCAAGGCTCATGTCCACACTCGTGACACTGAGTGGCGTCCCCGCCCTTTTACCACGCACGCGACCATGCGCCAGCGCCCAGTCCCTCCACTCTTCCACGTGCTCTTCAGTAAGGTCCTGGAGGCGGATATTACCGAGCCTCCCTCGAACTCGGTCCAGGGTAATCCCGTAGTTGTAGATGGTGGTTTCTTCGAGATCCTCCGCTTTCATGGCCAGCCATCGGTCGAGCCACTCACCCACGGTGATCTTGTTGGGCGACACAAGCGACCCATCATGCCGCCGATTAGTTATGTTCGCGTACTCGGCCCTAGCTTCCTTCAACGAGTCGAAGGTACGCCGCAACTGCTTACGCTTCCCCGTTTCGGGATCGATTCCTACGTCGACAACAAACCGGTATCGGATCTTCCCCTTCGAGTTCGACGGAAGTTTCTTGATGGGATCGGACAGAATACTCACTCTCCTTGAGGGTGTGGAAACTGCACAAGAGCCGCTGCGCTTCAGCGAAGGGCGCTGCGGGCATCAGGGCTGCAGCAGCTGATGCCCCTCCTCTTCCTCGCAGGCGGGTTGAGGGAGCGCTGCCTTCTGCCCTGTCCGCTACGGCTCCACCGCCAAGTACAGCCAAATGCGGACGTGCTCAATGGTCGCGACGATCGCCGGTTTGGCTAACCGGCGATCGTCGTCTATGTTGCGCGCTGCATCACGAACCCGGCGTCTGCTTGAGCTCACCATCGGGGAGGGCAAGCTGATATGAGCGCAAGGCTCGGAGTGCAGGAGTGCTCACCGAACAGTCCGGCCGCGCAGACGCAGAGCCCGATGGACACCGCAAGGTAGTCACCCGCCATTTGACCGACCCAAGCGTTCAGTCCGCCAGGGACAAAGAGTGCGGGTGAAGTGAAGCGGACAGATCAGATAGCGGAGTCTGACAGTCGGGCCTCCCAAGTAGGGGCCACGCCAGCGGGACAACTCACGCAACGCGTCATTCCGAGCCGTTTCGGAAACTGAGCGCAGCCGACGAGTAGCACCGTCTGGCCTGGCGTTTCGCGGGACGTTTTACATTGACATGGTCCCGGCCTAGCTTTCCAGTCTTTCGGCGCTATTTCTTGTCTGCCGTCGGCGAATCTCCTACTTATCGTTTCATGAGGGATTGATCCGGTAAGGAGGCGACGCGGGAAAGGCTCGCCGCAGCATCACGACCGCCCTGGGAAACCAAGGGGAATGATTCGGCTTTTTCCACCCAAATGATGAAGTAAGCGACGACTAGTGTCGACAGGGCGGGTCCGTCCGCGACGAGGACAACAACCCACGACCGGGCGATGCGCCGTTGAACGGCACACTAAGGGCTCGCAGAAGAACAACTTGGGGGTAGCCAGCGCCCGGACCTGCGATGTCAAGTCTCAAAACCCACAAGTTGATTCTCTGCAGGCCCTATTACGAGTTGGTGCGTGATAGCGGGTGAGGTGTCGTGCCAGGCAGATGGCATGATCCCGCTGTGGCGATCATGGTCAATCGGGCGGTGTTGGCACATCGGCTGTTCACGGGGCTCTCTCGACGTCATCTCGCGTGCCTGGCCCAGGAGTTAGCCGTGCCGTGACAGGCCGGGGTCGGCGGTCGTCGCCATGCCGCGCGAGGCGGAGTCCGGAAGCGGGCCGAAGGTGCCGGCGCCCGCCATCAGCTGGTGTTCGTCGACCGGCTGGTGGCCACGCCGATCCATCTGCGGCACGACTTGCCGCACTCAATGCTGGGACTGCTGTTCGGCGTCGACCGCTCCACCGTCACGCGCACAATCGGAGAGGTACGCACGCTCCTGGCTGAGAGGGGGTGCGCGGTCCCGGACAGCCCTGGCCTGCGTCTTCGGACGCTGACGGATGTGTTCGCCTATGCCCGGGCCGAGAACATCGAGCTGCGCCTGACGCCACCGAGATCCAGGTGCGCAGGCCACCGGCTGGCCGCGGCGGACGGCGGGCGTTCGTCTCCGGCAAGAAGAAACAGAACACTATGAAGGCCACCGTGATCGCGGACTGGCACGGCCGCACGTTATGGACCGATGCCCTACGGCCTGGGCACATGCATGACGCCACAGCCGCCCGCAACGAAGGCATCGCCATCTGCTTCCAGCACTTCCCCGAAGTGGAGGTCCTCCTGGACGACGGCTACCTCGGCCTGAGCCGCGACCACCCCGGCCAGGCCATCACCCCGCCGAGAAGGCCACGACCCGGAGCACTGCCTGGTCGAGTCGCGCAGTGGGAACGTGACCGTCACGGGCACTCGTCCGACCGCATCACGGTCGAACACGCCCTCGCCGACCACAAACGCTGGAAGCAACTGGCCCGCTGGACCCACCGCCGCGACCGCCTGCCCGACACCTACCCTGCCATCGCCAGCCTCGTCTCCGACCGCACCGTCACCGCCTGAAAACAGGCCACGATTAGGCGAGACACACCTCACCGGGAACCAGGCTCCAGAGTTCCACAAATATCGACATAATGGGCATATTGCCTTGAGGGGTGGGGCAGCCGAGTTTGAGGAGTAAGTGAGATGCGCGGGTCCACTGCTGGAGCTGGAGAGACGGAGGACGCACTGGACGCACTCGCCGGTATCGCGACGGTCGTGCTCGACGGCGAGGGCACCGTGGTTCGCTGGTCCCGGATGGCCGCCGAGCTCCTGGACCGCGGGGCCGAAGAGGTATGTGGCCGCCCGGTCCGGTCCCTGCTCGCTGGCGCGTCCGATCACACATTCGGGACCGTGGGGTGGCAAGCGGGGATCCCGGCGGGGGGCCGAGCGCTTCTGCGGCATCGCTCAGGCGGCTCGGTCGATGTCGCCTACCGGACCCTGCCGTCGGACCCTTCTGGGTCCTTTCTGCTGTTCGCGCCCGCTCGGCAGGTGACCGACTGGGAGCAGGGCGCGAGTGTGCTGCGTTCTCTGCTCGGCCAGGACGAGGTCGGGATCATTGTTCACGACGTGGACCTCACCGTCGCACGGACCAATGTCTCGCCCGACACCTTCGGTGGCCTCGCCCTGCTCCCAGGCGGCCGGCTGACGGACGTGCTCGCCCCGCAGCACGCCGAGGCCATCGAGACCGCGCTGGGCCGGGTGCTGGCCACGGGTGAGCCGCTGACGGGGAAAGACCTGCCGGTGCGGTCGCCGCGGGAACCGGGGCGGCAGGGGACCTTGTCGCTGTCGGCATTCCGGATGGAAGACTGCCATGGGGCTGCGACGGGTGTCGTCGTGCTGGTCACGGACACCATCAGGCGGCGGCAGGCCCACCGTGAGCTGGATCTGCTACACGAGGCCGCCACCCGCATCGGTGGCTCTCTCGACGTCACCCATGCCGCACAAGACCTGGCGGACGTCCTCGTCCCCGCCTTCGGGGACCTGGCCAGTGTCGACCTCGCGGAAGCCGTGCTCGAGGGAGACGAGCCGCCGAAAATCCTCGGCGGCGGAGATCTGCACCTGCGCCGGGTCGCCGTGGCCGCGGCCACCGGTAGCTGGCCCGCTGCCCTTCTCCAACTCGGCGGAGCGCCCTTCTCGGTACCGGACACGGCCGATCTGCGGAGCTGGCAGCACGGCCGTGCCGTTCTCATCGATCCGGCGGAGGTACGCGCCATGATCGGTGACCCCGCGGTGATTCAGCTGCTGGTGCCCGAGCACGGACACTCGGGGGTGTGGGCCCCGTTGTTCGCACGCGGCCTGGTGCTCGGCTCCGTCTCGGTCTGGCGCACCGAGCAGCCGGAGCCCTTGTGTCCCGGGGACGCGGACCTGCTGATGGAGATCGTCTCCCGGGCCGCGTTGAGCGTGGACAACGCCCGCCGCTACACCCGCGAGCACCGCGCGGTGCTCGGGCTGCAGCAAAGCCTTCTGCCCGCGGCTACCGCCGACACCCCGGCGGTGGAGGCCGCGGGGATCTACCAGCCCGCCGGCGACGCAGCAGGGATCAGCGGCGACTGGTACGACGTCATCCCCCTGCCCTCTCTGCGGGTTGCACTGGTCGTCGGGGACGTGGTCGGCCACGGTCTGCACGCCACCGCCACCATGGGCCGGCTGCGCACCGCCGTCCGTACTCTCGCCGACCTCGAACTCGATCCCACCGAACTCCTTACCCATCTCGACGATCTCGTTCAGCAACTCGCCGGGGAGCCCGGGCCCGAGCCCGGCGACGCCGTCGGCGCCACCTGTCTGTACGCCGTGTACGACCCTGTTTCGCGCCACTGCGCCCTGGCCAGTGCGGGCCACCCACCGCCCGTGGCGGTCCGGCCCGACGGCACCGTCGAGGTGATCGACATCTTCCCCGGTCCGCCCCTGGGGGTGGGCGGGATGCCGTTCGAGACCACCGTCATCGATCTGGACCCGGGCAGCGTCCTCGCCCTCTACACCGACGGACTGCTCGAAAGCGGCGACGGCGACATCGACAGTGAGCTGCTGCGGCTGACGGACCGCCTCGCGGCACTCTCCGAACCCGGCCGGGCACTGGACGACATCGGCCGCACCATTCTCGTCGACTTCGGCGACGCCCCGCCTCGTGACGACATCGCACTCCTTCTGGCCCGCACGCGCGCCGTCCCGGCCCAGTCCCTCGCGAGCTGGGAGTTCCCCGCGGATCCGGCCGTCGTGGCCGAGGCCCGCGAGGCCACCGCCCGTCAACTGGCCGCCTGGGGCCTGGAGGAACTGGCTTTCACCACCGAGCTGATCGTGAGTGAACTCGTCACCAACGCCGTCCGCTACGCCGGCGGCCCCGTCGGGCTGCGCCTGATCTGTGAGGAGGTGCTGGTCTGCGAGGTCGTCGACCCCAGCAACACCCAGCCCCGCCTGCGCAGGGCCCGATGGAGCGACGAGGGAGGCCGCGGCCTGTTCCTTGTCGCCCAACTCTCCACGCGCTGGGGCAGCCGGTACAGCCAGCACTCCGGTAAGACGATCTGGGCCGAACAACCGCTGACTCGAGCGTTTGACCACCTCGCGTAGCCCTGGTCGCCGCGCATTGCGGTGGGTGCCGGATCGGAACCAGACCGAGAGCCCCCGAAGCCAAATCCCGGAAGCGGCTCTTGAAGCGCCGTCGACGTTGTGCAGCAGTTGCCCGGATGGAGATCGGTCAGCTGGTGTAAGGACAGGCCCGGCAGGCAGGGCGCCTCGCCGCCGCTGGTGAGGGCCGCGGTCACCGTCAGGGTGTCCGCGGACGCATCCTTCGCCACCTGCCGACGAGCCCATTTTCCGTCTGCCCGCCGTCGGTCGCGCCGACCGTGACGACCACGGCGACGTGGAGTCGTCCGGTCGGCTCGCCCGTCAGGGACCGAACATCGAGGGCTGGGATCCGGTGATCCAGCCGACGACGCGGTCACGGTCTGCCTCGGCCGTTCGAACATCTGCGACCTTGCGTCCTCGGTTGAGGATGACCATGCGATGGGTGACCTCGTAGCACAAGGGCAGGTCGTGCGAGACGACCACGACTGCTGTTCCCTGCTCGGCGAGTTTCCGGATGAGGTCCTCGACCTGGCGCGTCTGTTCGTATCCGAGCGCTGCCGTGGGCTCGTCGAGCAGGAGAATTCCGTGTGCCTCTCCGGCGACCCGGATGGCGCTTCTCGCGAAGGCGATGGCCTGGCGTTGACCGCCTGACAGAAGCTCCACCGGGCGCATCATCGGCGCGGTGCGGACACCGAGTCTGTCCAGTTGCTCCTCCGCATGACGGCGCTGTGCTTTGTGGTTGACGAACCCGAACCAGCCGAGCGGTCCCCGGTAGAGGATCTCCCGACCGAGATTCAGGTTGGTCGCTATGTCCTGGGGCTCCACCAGGGACAGGTCCTGGTAGACCATCTGGATGCCGGCGGCGGCGGCATCCTTCGGTGCGTGGAAGGTGCGGGTCTCCCCGTTGACGAGGATCGTGCCTTGCGTCGGACGGTGTGCACCCGACATCACCTTCAGCAACGTGGACTTGCCCGCGCCGTTGTCTCCCAGCAGGCCTACGACCTCTCCGGGGTCGACGCGGAAGTCGATACCGTCAAGCGCACGTACGAATCCGTAGTGGTGCTCGATACCGGACAGTTCCATCGCGGGGACAGCCATTCCTACACCCCCTTCTGATGGACCGAGAGATTGGCGGACATCAAGCGCTTGGCGACGCTGGTGTGGATGGCTCGCTCCACGAAGAGCGAACCGATCAGAAGCACACCGGTGGACACGGTCGCCCAGTAGGGCTGCACGCCACGGATGGTGAGCCCGTTCGAGATGGTCGCCAGGATCAGCGCACCCACGAGGACCCGGGGGAAACTGCCGCGGCCTCCGGAGAGCACGATGCCGGTGAGCGACACGGCGGTGAGTGAGTTGAAGATGATCGACGCGTCAGCGGTCGGACTGGCCAGTGTCACCGTCGCGGTGCTGACGAGACCCCCAAGAGCCGCCAATACCCCCGAGATGACGAAGCCGATGAGCCGGTACGCGCCGCTGTTGATTCCTGCGCGGCGTACGGCTTCGCCGTTCGCTCCCACCGCCATGACCCGCAGGCCGTCGCGGGTACGCGTCAGGAACAGGAATCCGATGACGTAGACGGCGGCGACGATGAAGACGGGACCGGGAATGCCTGTGAAACCTCCGTAGGCGAAGTAGTGGTGGGTCCCCATGAAGTTCAGCTGGGTCAGACCGGGGAACGACTGGCCGTGGGAGATGACGGCCGCCAGACCTGAGAGCGCGGAAAAGGCGCCGATGGTCACGATGATGGAGCTGAAGCCGCGCAGCACGATCAGGCCGTTGAGCAAGCCGACGACCAGTCCGCAGGCCAGCCCCGCGGCCAAGGACAGCCAGGTGGGAGCGCCATGGGTGAGGAGCCAGCCGCACACACAGCTGGCGACGGCGGCCGTTCCGGGCAGGGAGAGATCCAGGGATCCGGTCATGACGCCGATGGCGACACCGCCGGCGAAGATCGCTGTGATCGCTGCCGCGTTGGCTACCAGGACGGCGTTCGTCATGGTGAAGAAGTACGGTGACCCGAGGAAGGCGAAGACCACGATGAGGATGCCCCACATCACGAAGACACCTTGATCGCGCAGGAAGACCAGCGTGGAGACGGATCGCGGCAGACTGTGGGGCGCGGGAGCGACTGCTCCCCGGTCCTCGGTCTCGTCTTCTGCCTCGGACGGCGCAGCCTGCCGGCCGGTGGGCGCCGTCGTCACTGGCCGGCCTTTGTGATCTTCTGCGGCACAGTGAGCTGTTCGCCGTTCGCGGCGGGGTCCTTCACCAACTTGAACAGTGCGTCCATGGCCTGGTTGAGATCCGCCTGGTAGTCCAGGGCGACGAGGGCGTAGATCTTCCCGGTCTTCACTTTCGCCAGGGTTTCCGGAGCCCCTCCGGCGGTGACCAGGCATGGAAGCTTCTTGCCCGCAGAGGCGAACGCCCCGATCGCACCCTGAGCAGCTTCGTCGACGGCACCGACGACCGCCTGGGTGTTGGGGTGCCCCTGGAGGGAGTTGCCTATGTCGGTCTGAGCCTTCACGGTGTCCGGGGCCGCCGGGATCGTGGCGACGATCTTGGCACCAGGGGCAGTGGCGGTCAGGGCAGCCTTCGTGGCCGCCTCGGTCGCGGCCGCGCCGGAGATGCCCGGGACGTTGACCGTGTGGATGACCTCGGTCTTCCCTCCGAGCTTCTCGTTGATACAGGTACCGAGCTGTGTGCCGAGTGCCTTGCCGATGGCCGCGTTGTCCGTACGGTCGAAGGTGATGCCCTGCGTCATCCCGGACAGCCCGTAGTCCGAGGGTGTGCCGGTGATGACCATCGGCACACCCTTCTTCTGCGCCGACTCCACGAGGGGGCCTGCGGTCTTCGGGTCGAGCATCAGCGCGTAGACGCCCGCGGCCTGACCGGTCTGTACCGCGCTCTGAAGCTGGTTGAGCTGTGTCTGTGCGCTGCCGTTGGCTTCCTGGACGATGACCTTGTAGCCCTGTTTCTGGGCCTCGGCCTTCACTCCCTTGGCCAGCTCCTGCAAGGCCGGTGAGCTGGCGTAACCGGGCGAGAATATGATCGTCCTGCTCCCGGAGCCACTTTCACCGGACTTCTTCGCGTCAGTGCTGCCGGCGGGGTCCGTGGTGCCGCCGCAAGCGGCGAGTGCGGTGAGTGCGCCTACGGAGACCGCGGCAGTCACTGCACGACGAAGGGGGCGGGCGTACTGCATCTGTGCTCCTACTTCCGAGGACGGCTTCACTGCCGTCCGGGGCTCGTACCAGTGGTGCTCACGAAGTGCCGGCGTGCGCGGATGGCACCGGTGATGCCGGTCCGGTCCTGTGATGTCGCGTGGGCTGAACAGTTCGTCCCGTCGCTCACGTGAAGTCGTCGCCGTCCTGAATTCTGAGCAGGTGCGCCCAGGCTTTGACCCGCGTGGCTTTTCGTGTCTCTCTGGTGAGGGCTGCGTGGTGACGTGCACTACCAGGTACCGGGCGCAACCGTAGGTCGTGCATCACAGAAACTGCGAGATTCCTGCACAGCACTGCCGCGAATAGCGGCTATTGATGACATCAATGACGCGGGGGCTCGCGCTATCACTGATGTGCGGCGATTCTCTTACTGATATCGAGCCTCGACGATGACAGCCCTGGTTCCCTCCATCGAAGTCGCATTCGCATTCAATGCGATCGGGAACACCGTCCGCGTTCATCTGGCCGAAGGAAAGCCTTCCTCTCTCGCGCCTTCATTGGACCGAGCACCGACATCAGCAGACCGCCGGCGAAACCAGCGGCTTCAATCCGCTGATCGCTTCCGTACGCGGAAGTTTGCTGCGCCGAAGTGGTAGCCACTACGTGAGCCAGTGCCAGAGAACAGGATGGATGGACTGACGGACGCCGCACTTGCTCTACAGGCCTGTCGATAGTCCACCGAGCAGCTCATAGACAGGTGGCTCCATCGAGATCGCCGCGATCGCGCAGACCAGAACGACGAGAGCACGCTCCTGCCCTCAGGGACGCAGCCGACGGACCTCCACACCAGCGCCGAAGGCATTCATGCCGTAGGCCCATGGACCGGCCCGAACGGGCACGTCATGCCACGGCCGTCGCCGGGGTGGTCGCACAGCATTCTCTCGGCCGATTCTCGGCCCGCTGACCTCGTCCTCTCATCTTCTGTAGCAAGGATCGGCGACGTACCCCGCCGCCAGTCGGCGGAGGGACTGACAGCGGACTCCCCGTCAGTTCCCAGCTTCCTCCCCGCGTTTCCCCTGTCGCACAGGTCAGAGTCGACCCGTGCGCCGCCAGGACGTGGGCGTGCGCGGGAGCCGCCCCCACCGACCCCCATCCCTCGAGGAACCCATGACGCAGACAACCAGTGGCTTGCGTACGGCCCGGAGTTTCCAGCCGCCGACACTGGCCGACGCCGCGGACCCGGCCGCGACCCGCACGCCGACCGTCGAGATCGTCATCCCGGTCTACAACGAGGAACGCGCGCTGCCCGGCTGCATCCGCACCCTGCACGCGCGGTTGCGTGACGAGCTGCCGTACCCCTGGCGGATCACCGTGGCCGACAACGCCAGCGTCGACGGGACCCTCAACGTGGCCCGGGAACTCTCCGACGAACTGCCCGGCGTCGGTGTTGTCCACCTCGAACGCAAAGGACGAGGCCTCGCGCTGCGCACCGTCTGGGGCACGAGCGACGCCGAGATCGTCGTCTATATGGACGTCGACCTGTCCACCGGCCTCGACGGGCTGCTGCCGCTGATCGCCCCGCTCGCCAGCGGCCACTCCGACCTTGCCATCGGCAGCCGCCTCGCCCCCGGCGCCCGAACCGTGCGCGGCCCGCGCCGGGAGTTGATCTCCCGCTGCTACAACGCCTTGATCCGGGTCACCCACGGTGCCCGCTTCAGCGACGCGCAGTGCGGGTTCAAGGCCGCCCGCACCGAGGCGCTGCGTCCGCTGCTGACGAAGACCGAGGACGACGCCTGGTTCTTCGACACCGAACTGCTGCTGCTCGCCGAGCACAACGGACTGCGTATCCACGAGGTGCCGGTCGACTGGGTGGAGGACGTCGACACCCGGGTGGACGTCGTCGGCACCGCGACCGACGATCTCAAGGGCCTGTGGCGGATGGCCCGGCTCAAGGCGTCCGGTGCCGCGCGCGTCCCCGTTCCGGCCCGCCCGCAACCGGCCGCCGAACACCCCGACGCGGTCCTGGCCCCGGACGCGGCCCGCTCCCAACTCGCCTGGCAGATCGGCTGCTTCGTCCTCATCGGCATCGCCTCGACCCTTGGGCAGGCCCTGCTCTACTGGCTGCTGCGGGGCTGGTGGCAGCCCGCCGCGGCCAACTTCGTCTCCCTGCTCGTGCTCACACTCCTCAACACCGAGGCCAACCGCCGGCTCACCTTCCGCTACTCCGCGGACGGCGTCGGCGCCGGACGCGTCCACCTGGGCGCGGGCGCACTGTTCGTCGTGGGCTACCTCATCACCTCGGCCGCCGTCCTGGTCTTCCGCGACGCCGTGCCCGGTGCGTCGGCGGCCGCCGAGACGCTCGTACTGGCCGTCTCCTCGGTCCTGGTGACCGGCATTCGCTTCCTGGTACTGCGGCTGGCCGTGTTCCGCCGCGCGTCCTGATCCCCCTCCCCGAGACCCGAGAGCGAATCTCCCCGTGACACACACCACCGAGGTGCCTTCGGGCACCGTCACGCGCCTTCCCGGCATCGGCCGAGCCCTGCCGCGCTGGGCGGCCCCCGTCGCGCTGGGCGCGATCCTGCTGCTGTCCGCGCTGCTGTACGGCTGGGCGCTCGGCTCTCTCGGCTGGGGCAACAGCTACTACTCGGCCGCCGTCAAGTCCATGGGCCAGAGCTGGACGAACTTCCTGTTCGGCTCCTTCGACCCGGCCGGAGTGATCACGGTCGACAAGCCCCCGGCCGCGCTCTGGCCGCAGGTGATCAGCAGCAAGATCTTCGGACTCCACGGGTGGGCGCTGCTCCTGCCTCAACTGCTGGAGGGGGTCGCCACCGTCTTCGTGCTGCACCGCACGGTACGACGTTGGGCGGGCGAGGGTACGGCGCTCCTCGCCGCCCTGGTGATGACCCTGACCCCGATCACCGTGGCGATCAACCGCGACAACAATCCCGACACACTGCTGGTGCTCTTCCTGGTCACCGCCGCGTACGCGCTGACGCGTGCCCTCCAGTCCGAGTCGGGCCGACACGGCACGTGGTGGCTGTGCGCGAGCGGATTCCTGATCGGCTGCGGCTTCCTCACCAAGATGATGGCGGCCTGGATGGTGCTGCCGGCACTCGCCGCGGCCTGGCTGGTCGGCGCGACCGGCACCTGGCTGTCACGGGCCGGGCGGCTCCTGATCGCCGGTGCGGTGTGCGCCGTCTCCTCGCTGTGGTGGGTGGCAACGGTCGCCTGGTGGCCGGGCGACCGGCCGTACATCGGCGGCAGCACCGACGGCGGGGCCTGGGACCTGGTGACCGGTTACAACGGGCTCGGCAGGATCTTCGGCGAGAGCGCGGGCAGCGGCGGCATGGGCAACATCGGTGGCGCCTTCGGCGGTGAGGCGGGCCTGCTGCGACTGTTCAACGATCAGGTGGCCGGCCAGATCAGCTGGCTGCTGCCGGTCAGCGCCGCGGCGCTGACCGTGGCCGTGACCGGGGCGGTGCTGCGTCGGCGCGGCGCCGCCACGGCGGGCCGAGCACTGCCGAGCTCAGGGTGGGTGCTGTGGGGGACCTGGCTGCTGGTCTGCGCTCTCGTGTTCTCCACCCAGGAAGGCACGTTCCACCCGTACTACACGACCCAACTCGCCCCCGCCATCGCTGCGTTGACGGGCGGCCTGGTCACCGCACTGGCGCGGGCGCATCGAGCCGGGGCCCGCTGGGCACTGCCGGTGGGTGCCGGGACCGTCCTGCTGACCGTGGGCTGGGCCGTGGTCGTGATGCGGCGGGTTCCGTCCTGGCACGGTTGGCTGGCCTGGGTGGTACTGCTGCTGGGGCTGGCCTCGGTGGGGCTGCTGGTCGCGGCGATGTCGAATTCACGGCTGGTGGTGGCCGCCCTCGGTGGAGGGGTGTTGGCGATCGTGCTGGCTCCGGGTGCCTGGGCCGTGAGCGTGCCGGGCGGCTCAGGATCGGCCATGGGCGGAGCGAATCCGACGGCCGGACCGGTGACGATGTCCTTCGGCTCCGGGCGCGTACCGGGTGGCGGCGGTGGCAACCTGCCTGAGGGCTTTGAGATCCCGGGGGGCAGCGGAGGCGGCAATCTGCCCGAGGACTTCGAGATGCCGGGCGGCAGCGGCGGTGGGAATCTGCCCGAAGACTTCGAGATGCCGGAAGGGTTCGGCGGCAGCGGTGGTCCCGGTACGGGCTCAGGCAGGAACGCAGCTCCGGGGCCGGGCTCCGGCGGCACGATGCCCTCGTTCCCGGGGACCGGCAGTGGCTCGGGCGGCTTCACCGAGCGGCCGGGCGGATTCGGCGGAGGGGACCGCGGCACCACCCTCACTTCCGATCAGCACAAGATCCTCGCCTACGCCACCGAGCACTCCAAAGGCGCCCGCATCACCCTCGCCGTCGACGGCGGAGCGACCGGAGCGGCCGCCTACATCCTGAACAGCGACGCCACGGTGATCGGCATGGGCGGTTTCCTCGGCAGCGACAACGCTCCCTCCTTGCAGCAGCTGGACAAATGGACCAAGAACGGAGACCTGCGCTACGTACTCGGTTCATCCGGCGGCATGGGCGCCCGGATGGGTGGCGAGAACAGCGCGGCTGCCAAGCGGTCGACCTGGATCAGCGACAACTGCACCGAGGTACCCGCCAAGGAGTATGGCGGCAGCACCAACGGGAGCGGCTCCGCCGCAGGCGGCATGATGGGCGGTATGAGCACAACCTTGTACGACTGCGCCGCCAAGACCCGCACCAACTAGCGGCCCCGGCAGAACGGACCACACAGCACCATGCCCGACCCGGCTGCCGCGCCCGCTCCGCACCGCCTCCTCGTGGTCGAGGACGACCCCAGCATCCGCATGCTGCTGGAGTCGGCGCTGCGGTTGTCTGGCTACGAGGTCTTCGGTGCCGCGAGCGGCCAGGAAGCACTGCGGGAGGTCGAGGAGTGCCGGCCGGGCCTGGTGCTCCTTGACATCATGCTCCCCGACCTGGACGGCCTTGAGGTCACCCGCAGGCTGCGGGCGGCCGGGGTCCGCACGCCGGTGCTGTTCCTCACGGCCCGCGGTGAGCTGGCCGACCGCATCGCGGGACTGAGCGCGGGCGGCGACGACTACGTGACCAAGCCGTTCAGCATCGAGGAGGTGCTCCTGCGCATCAGTGCCATCCTGCGCCGGACCTACCCGGAGCACCTGTCCGGCCCGGACGGCACCGACAGCGGGATCCTGCGCTTCGCCGACCTGGAGCTGGACGAGAACGCCCACGAAGTGCACCGGGCCGGCGAGTACATCCAACTGTCGCCGACCGAGTTCAACCTGCTCACCTATCTCCTGGAGAATCCCAACCGGGTGCTGAGCAAGACCAAGATCCTCAACCAGGTGTGGGGTTACGACTTCGCGGGCGACAGCCGCATCGTGGAGACGTACATCAAATACCTGCGCCGCAAGATCGACCGCTTCGATCCGCCCCTGCTGCACACCGTGCGTGGCGTCGGCTACTGCCTCAGGCTTCCCCAGGGCCACAGCGCGGGAGCCGACAAGTGATCCGGCGTCGGTGGACCCTGCGCCCCCGCTCGCTGCGCGGCCGGCTGGTGTGGGGCGTGACCCTGCTGGCCGCGGCCGTGGTCCTGACCACGCAGGCCATCGGGGTCGCGGGGATGCACTCCTGGCTCCTGAACCGCGTCGACCAGCAGCTCACCGAATTCGCCCTCCCGGACCGGGCCTTCACACAACACCCCGACCCCGCTGTCCGACCCGTGCCGGACTCCGGGACCCTTCCATCGGACTTCCGGGTCACCTTCTACAACGCCTCGGGTGAGGAGCAGGGCACCCTCGGCGGCGGAAGCACGCCGGGCCCGAAGCTCGCCCGGTCCACGGGCGAGCTGCATCTGACGCGGGGACGGGAGACCACCATTCCCGCCGAGTCGGGGGACGGCCAATGGCGGGTCCTGTGGCGCGCAGCCCCGACGCGCGGCACCACCTACGTGGTGGCCCTGCCACTCGACACGGTGGAAGGAGCCCTGTCGAAGCAACTGGCCCTCAACGCCATCGTCCTGGGCGCGGCCTTGGTCGGTCTGATCGCCATCGGCCGCACGGTCGTCCGCCTCGGCCTCCTGCCGCTGACCCGCATGGAGCACACCGCCCAGGGCATCACCGCCGGGGAACTCGGTCTACGGCTGCCCGACACCGACCCACGCACCGAGACCGGCCGCTTGGGCACCGTACTCAACGACATGCTCGACCGCCTCCAACAGGCCCTGCAGCAAGGGGAGTTCTCGGAGGCGCGGCTGCGTCGGTTCGTCGCCGACGCCGGACACGAACTGCGTACCCCCCTCACCACCGTCCAGGGCTTCGCCCAGCTCGCCCTGCGCCACCCGGACCGCCCCGCCGAGCAACGCCGGGAGGCTGACGAACAGATCGCCCGCAACGCCGAGCGCATGAACCTCCTTGTCGACGACCTTCTGCTGCTCGCCAAACTCGACCAGCAGCCCGCCTACCGCAGCGACCCCGTCGACCTGCTGTCACTCGCGGCCGACGCGGTGAGCGCCGCGGCCGTGCGCGCGAACGGCGAGCACCGTGTGACGCTCAGCCCGCTCGACACGAGTACCGAGGACGCCGAACTGGAGGTCGTCGAGACGGTGGGCGATCCTGATCGCTTGCTCCAAGTCGTCAACAACCTCGTGTCCAACGCCCTCGTCCACACGCCCCCGGGCACCCCGGTCGACGTGCGCGTCGGTACTGCCTGGGCCGGAGCGATCACCGGCGGAACCGACCGGCCCGGCCGGACCAGCGCCTGCCCTCCCCTGGCCGTGTCCGTGCCGATCGGCGTGATCGAGGTCGCCGACCAGGGTCCCGGACTTTCCGCACAGGAGGCCGAGCGGGTCTTCGAGCGCTTCTACCGGGTCGACCCCTCCCGCTCCCGTGACCGGGGCGGCAGCGGCCTCGGCCTCGCCATCGCGTCGGCGATCGCCCAGGGCCACGGCGGGCGTGTGGAACTGGACACCGGCGCGGGCGAGGGCTGCACCTTTCGGCTGGTTCTCCCACTGGCCCACGGCGTCCGGCACGCCTGAGAAGGCCGGCCGTGATCAGTGGGCAACACGCCGTGGGGAACGGCGGACGGCCAGGACGGCGAAGTCGTCCTGCGGCTCGCCAGGACGGGCGAATGCGCGGGCGTCGTCGTACAGGGCCCGTGGCAGAGTCGTCGGGGCGACATCCGTGTGGGCGGCCAGGCGTTCATCGAGGGGGTAGAACGTACCGTCGGCCGCCCGGGTCTCGGTGAGCCCGTCGGTGCTGAGGACCAGGGTCGCACCGGCTGGGAACGGGAACCAGCTGACCGTCACGGGTTGTTCGGCCAGTGCCGCGAGCCCGAGGGGGACGCCGACGTCGAGGTCCGGTGTGCTCACCTTGCCGTCATGCAGCAGCTGCGGTGGTACGTGTCCGCAGTTGACGGCCTGCACCTCGTCGTGGGCATCGATGCCGACGACGAGGGCGGTGACGAACCGCTCGTCGTCGCCGGCCCTGTCGGCGTAGGAGTTGTGCCGCACGACGGACGAGTCCAGAACGTCGGCGAGTGCGGTCAGCGTGGGTTCACGGTGAGCTGCCTCGCGGAATGCGCCGATGACTGCGAACGCGGCGCCCAGCGCGGCCAGTCCCTTGCCCTGTACGTCTCCGACAAGTACGCGGGTGCCCCAGGGGGAGTCGATGACATCGTAGATGTCGCCGCCCACGAGCCGGTCCTCCTGCAGGGGTTCGTACAAGCCGTGGACCAGGACGTCAGGTGTGACGAGCGGCAGCGGCCGCAGGATCTGCCGTTGCATGGCCCCGGCCGTGGAGCGAAGCCGGAGCATGTCCTGCTCGCCCTGGACGCGCCTGCGGCAGGCGTAGACCGACGCGCCTCCCAGGCACACGGTGAAGAGCGTCATCAGGACGCCGTCGAGAAGCGATCCCCGGTTTCCGCCCCAGACGAAGGAGATGAGGGTGGCCGCAGTTGCCGTCCAGGCGCAGACGAACACTGTTTGGCGGACGGTGCACAGCGCCGCCGCCGCTGCGGGGAGGAACACCATGAAGCCCACGAGCCATGCCACGGAGTCAGCGACGACACCGAGCAGCAGGACCAGCAGCGTCATCCCGAGCATGCCGGCCAGCAACTCGCCATTGCTCGGCGGCTTGATCGTCTCTGAGGCCTCGGCTGAAGGCTCGGGGCGACTACGAGGCACGACATCTCCTGGTCGGATGGGGAACTTCAGTACGGATGCGGGTACGCGGGAGTGAAGGCCGTAGCCCTTTCCGACCCGAATGGGCCACGGCGTGCGTTGCGCGGGAGCCGACGGCTGCCGCGCAACGTCGCCGTGGAAGTGGCCGGCCTGCTAGCTCCCGGTTTCCGCGGCCTGAGAGATCAGCGTGCCCGGCGGTTCGTTCTCGAGGATGAGTCTGGTCACGATGTTGGTCACGGCCTGGTCGAACAGGGCGCGGTCGGCGGGGTCGGTCAGGTCCCAGTCCTGGAGGCGGGTGTCGAGCCAGCGCTGCCACGAGGCGCGCAGCCGGTCGAATTCGGCTTCTCCTGCGGAGGTCAGCCGCAGTGCGTCACCGTCACGTTCGGCTTGTCCCGCCCGTACTGCCTTGTCGAACAGGGGGGTGAGGGCCGCAGGGGGAACCCTGTGGGCTTCGGCGATGGCGTCTTGGGATGCCTCGCCCTTGAGCTTGTCGTACCAGTAGATCTCGCCCAGTGCCCATGCCTGGCTGCGGTCCAGGCCGCTCCCGGAGGCGGTGAGGAAGTCCTCGCGTGTTGCCGGGTCGTCCTTTAGCTTGCCCATGACGGCGGCGAGTTCGCGTTCGAGCCGAGCGACGCTGTCCTGTGAGTCGGGGGCGGCGAAGCCGTCTCCCATGTCGGCCGCCTCGGCCCGGGCGCTGTCGCGCAGTGGTACTTCCTTGAGGAACCAGGCGACCACGAAGCCCACGACGGCCGCGAGGACGACCCAGCGGAAGACGAAGGTGAGGGCGTCCGCATAGGCGTTGAGGACCGGGGTGATCTGGGCCTTCGGTAGTTTCCACAGTACCGACGCGCTCCCGGCCACCTCCTGGGACACACCGCTCTGGCGCAGTGCCGTGGGCAGTTCACCGGCGAGCTGGTTCTGATAGAGGGTGCCGAAGATCGCGGTGCCGAACGATCCTCCGATGGACCGGAAGAAGGTGATTCCGGACGTCGCGGTGCCCATCTGGCTGTAGGGGACGGTGTTCTGCACCGCGATGGTGAGGACCTGCATGGCCGAGCCCATGCCCATTCCCAGCAGGAGCATGTAAAGCGACTCCAGCCACACGCCGGTGCCTGGACCCATCGTGGACATCAGATACAGGCCGGTACCCATGAGGGCCGAACCGACGATCGGGAAGACCTTGTAGCGGCCGGTGGAACTGATCACGCTGCCGGAGATCACCGAGGTGACCAGCAGACCCAGCACCAGGGGCACCGTGCGCAGCCCGGACGAGGTCGCGGACGCTCCGTCGACGTACTGGAGATAGGTCGGCAGGTACGACATCGAGCCCATCATCGCGAAGCCGACGATGAAGCTGAGGATCGCGCATACGGTGAACACCCGCTGCCGGAACAACGTCATGGGGAGCATGGGCTCCTCGGCCCGCAACTCCACCCATACGAAGGCGGCGTACAGCACGACGGAGCCGACGAGCAGTCCGATGATCATCGCCGAGCCCCAGGCGTACTCGTTGCCGCCCCACTCGAGAGCGAGCACCAGGGCACACGAAGCCAGGGCCACGAAGGCAATGCCCGCGTAGTCGATCACCGGGCGAATCGCGGCCTTCACCTGCGGGATGGCCCGGGCCACTACGATGAGGACCACGATGCCGATCGGCACGTTGACGTAGAAGCACCAGCGCCAGCTGCCGTTGTCGGTGAAGAAGCCGCCCAGGGTGGGGCCGAGCACCGTCGACACGCCGAAGACCGCACCGAGTGCGCCCTGGTACTTGCCGCGCTGGCGCAGCGGGATCACATCCGCGATCAGCGCCGTGGCCGTGACCATCAGGCCACCGCCGCCGATGCCCTGGATCGCACGCGCCACAATCAGCATGGTCATGCTGGTCGAGGCGCCCGCGAGGATCGACCCGGCGAGGAAGACGATCGCGCTGATCTGGAAGACCCACTTACGGCCGAACAGGTCGCCCAACTTGCCGGCCAGCACCGTCGAGATGGCCTCGGCCAGCATGTAGGCCGTGACGACCCAGGCCATGTGCCCGGACCCGCCCAGCTCGGTGATGATGGTCGGCAGAGCGGTGGAGACGATGGTCTGGTCCAGCGCTGCCATCAGCATGGCCAGCAGGATCGCGACGAACGCGAGGTTCGTCTGTCTGCCGCTGAGTACCTGGGGACTTCTCTGCACCGTGGCCTCACTCATGGAACTCGTGCTTCTTCTGCGTGCCGTCCGGAACCAGTGGCGGCCATTCGGGTCCCCCGGCCGGCCGAGGGACCCAGAGATGCGGACGGTCCGGCGATGAACGAGGTCACGCGCCACTGCTGTGAACTCGCATGCCGACCGACCCGGGCCAACCACCACCTGGCCATGTGGAGGCGGTTCATGGTGGCGTATCCAAGCTTAAAGTACGCTACGGTATCGTACTATACGGCGGCCTTAACGCTGCGGGAACGCAGTTTGATCAGTCGCTGTGGTGAGGGTGCCCGGTGCGCCCCGCTCCCCCCTGCCGAGTCGGCCCGACGGCTCCAGCACATTAGTCTTCGTATGGAACCGTTCAGTTCCACCGAGGGATTTCCGACATGCCCGACGAAGCAGTGCGCAGAATCGTCCGCCGTCCGCGTGTGACGCCTGAGCGGGAGTCCGAACTGCTCATGGTGGCGCTCGATGCGCTGCGCGAGGTCGGATACGGCGCACTGTCCATGGACCTCATCGCGTCAAGAGGGCACTGCAGCAAGAACACGCTCTACAGGCAGTGGCGGAACAAGGCGGGCATGATGGTGGCAGCGGTGTCACTACTGCGCCCGGTCGCCTCGGACTGCATCGACACAGGAACTCTGCGTGGAGATCTGCTCTCCCGGCTCCAGCAGTTGGTGGCGGGACCGGACCAGGACACGATGGTCATCGCCGCTCTTCACCACGCCTTGCTGACGGACGCCGATCTTGCCGAGGCGTTCCGCACGTCTCTTCTGGAACCTGAGGAGGAGGGCCTCAAGCGCGTCATCGAACGTGCGGTGACCCGTGGGGAGTTGTCGAGCCGGCCTGCCGCGACGCGGTTCCTGCCTCATCTGATGTTGAGTGCGATCGTGGCACGTCCCCTGTTCGAGGGTGTCACGGCGGACACCGACTACCTCGTCCGCTTCGTGGACGATGTGTTGCTGCCTGCCTTGCAGCACTCGTGAGCGTGCGGTCCGGGGACGTCGGTATGCGGTGGGGCCGGGAGCACGACAGGGTGAGTCAGGGCAGTTGACAGGGCCGTCGTGCCCCCGGAGCTGGTTTGTCCTGCGGGTGTCGACAGGGTCAGAACGGGTAGCGCTGGATCTCGCCCTGCGCCGTGACCCACTGCACCTCGGAGAAGGTGTCGAGATTGGCCTTGCCGCCGAACCGGCCGCCCGTGCCGGAGGCCTTGGTGCCGCCGAAGGGGGCGGCGGCCTCGTCGTCGACGGTCTGGTCGTTGATGTGGACCGCCCCGGAGTCGATCCGCTCGGCGAGTTCGAGGGCGCCGTACACGTCCTGGGTGAGGACGGAGACCGACAACCCGAAGGGGGACGAGTTGATGATGTCGATGGCCTCCTCGACGGTCTCGTACGTCGTGACGGGCGCCACCGGGCCGAAGATCTCCTCGGTGAAGGCGGCCGAGTCGCGCGGCACCCCGGCGAGCACGGTGGGCCGGTAGAACAGGCCCTCATAGGAGCCGCCGGCGGCGAGGACCGCGCCCTGCTCGACGCTGCGCGTGACGATGTCGTGGATCTTGTCGCGCTGGCCTTCGTCGATGATCGGGCCGAGGGCGTTGCCGGGGTCGGTGGGGTCGCCCACCGGGATCGCGTCGGCCTTCGCGGCCAGCTTCGCCACGTACTCCTCCGCCACGGAGGAGTGCACCAGGTGGCGGCCGGTGGTCATGCAGATCTGACCCTGGTGGAGGAACGAGCCCCAGGCTCCCGCCGAGGCGGCCGCGTCGAGGTCGGCGTCGGGCAGGACCAGCAGCGCGTTGTTGCCGCCGAGCTCCAGGTGGACCTTCTTCAGGAGCGGCGCCGCCGCCGCACCGATGGCGCGGCCGGCCGGGGTGGAGCCGGTGAAGGAGATGCAGGGCACGTCCGGGTGGGCCACCAGCGCCTGCCCGACATCGGCTCCGCCGGGCAGCACGTGCAGCAGTCCCTCGGGCAGACCCGCATCGGCGAGCAGTTCGGCGAGGGCGAGACCACCGGCGATGGGGGTTCGCGGGTCGGGCTTGAGGATCACCGCGTTGCCGAGGACGAGCGCGGGCGCCACCGATCGCATGGCGAGGATGGCGGGGAAGTTGAAGGGCGAGATGACGCCGACCACGCCGAGGGGGAGACGGCGCACCAGGGACAGCCGCGGCTTGGAGCTTCGCAGCAGCTCGCCGTACGGCTCGGAGCTGAGCGCGGCGGCCTCGTGGAGCTCGCCGACGACCAGGCCGGCGACCTCGAAGCCGGCCTTGCCCGCGGCGGAACCGGATTCGGGGATCAGCCAGCGCAGGATGCGGCCCGGGTCGGCCTCCAGCAAGGCCGCCGCTTTGCGGAAGACCTGCGCCCGCTGGTCGTAGGGCAGCTTGGCCCAGGCGCGCTGGGCCACCCGCGCGGTCGCGACAGACGCGTCGAGGTCGGCGGGCGAGGCGGCGCCCACCGTGGCGATGACCTGGCCGGTCGCGGGAGCGGTCACCTCTATGGTGCCGTTCGCGCCCTGCGTCCAGGAGCCGTTGAAGATCTTCCCCTCCCACAGGGGCTGGGACGGGGCGGTCTGATGCTCGGTAACGGTGCTCATGCGGGTTCCTCAGATAGGGGCCAACAGATCAACGGTCGTCACCCAGGGCTGCGGGCCTCTCGATGAGGGCGGCGGCCCTGCGTGTTCTCCCAGGCATGTGGGCCGGGGCGAGCCCTCGGTCGCCCGCCGGGCGTGGTGCCGGCTGTGTCAGCTGTCGCTCGGGCGGTGCAGCGGTGTGGGCTCGAGCACCCGGTCGCCGATCTTCACGGGCTCCGCGTCAATCAGGATCCAGGCGACGACCACGGGCTCGTCGGTGTCGTTGAACCAGATGTGGTTGGTGCCCCGCTGCACGACGACGTCACCGGTCTTGAGCCTGGTCTGCTCCCCGCTGTCGAGCTCCAGGCCGAGCTCGCCGCCGAGGACGATGGCGTAGTCCATGGAGTTGGTGCGGTGCATGGGAGAGCGGTGGCCGGGCTCGAGCTCGCCGATGCGGAACACGGTGCCGCCCTTGGCGGTCACGCCGACCTTGCGCTCCGCGCCGTCCGTCGGGTCCGTGTTGTCGACGGGGCTGGTGTCGGTCGTCCAGATGACACGGCCAAACTTGCTCGGCTCGTCGAGCAGCCGGTCGCTGGCGATGACGGCGAGGCCCTCGCTGTCGTGTCCGGTCACGACGCGGCGGATGTCGGGTGCGGGCATGGTGGATTCCTTCTGTCGATGGAGGCCGATGGAGGGGCGGGATCAGATCGCCGAGTCGAAGGGCGCCTCGGTGGCCGCGGCCACGTGGTCCTTCGTGACGCCGGGCTGCAGTTCGCGCAGCACCAGCTGCCCGTCGCGTACGTCGAGGACGGCGAGTTCGGTGACGACCGTGTCGACCACCGCCTCGGCGGTGAGCGGGTAGGTGCACTGGGGCACGAGCTTGGAGCGGCCGGCGGAGTCACGGTGGGTGGTGGCGACGATGACCTTCCGGGCGCCGATGGCGAGATCCATCGCGCCGCCGACCCCCAGGACGTCCCGGCCCGGCACCATCCACGACGCCAGGTCGCCTCGGCGGGAGATCTGCAGGGCTCCCAGTACGGTCGCGTCGACGTGGCCGCCGCGGATCATGGCGAAGGCATCCGTGCTGGAGAAGCAGGATGCGCCGGGCGCCGCGGTGACCGGCTGCCGGCCGGCGTCCACCAGGTCCGGGTCGAACTCGTCCGGCGAGGGCGGCGGCCCCACCCCCAACAGGCCGCTTTCGCTGTGGAGATGGACCCGGCGCCCGTCGAGGAACGTGGGGATCAGGGTGGGGATGCCGATGCCCAGATTGACCACGTCCCCGTCGTGCAGCTCGGCGGCGGCACGGCGGGCGATCAGGTTCTTGATGTCGCTGGGATTCACTGGGGCACCGCCACCACGTCGACGTACAGATGAGGGGTGCTGATCTCCGCCGGAGCGAGCTCACCGGTCGGTACGACCTCGTCGACCTCGGCGATGACCAGGCGTGCCGCCGTCGCCATCGCGAGGTTGAAGTTCTGCGCCACACCTCGGTGGAGGAGGTTGCCGAGACGGTCGGACCGGTTGGCGTGGACCAGGGCCACATCGGCCATGAGCGCGCGTTCGAGAAGGTACGTACGGCCGTCCTCGAACACCCGTGACTCCTTGCCCTCAGCGAGTACCGTCCCGGCACCGGTCGGGGTGTAGAACGCGGGGATGCCCGCGCCGCCCGCCCGGATCGCCTCCGCGAACGTTCCCTGCGGGAGCAGGGTCACCTCCAGGCCGCCGTCCCGCTGGGCGGCCGCCACCTCGGGGTTGCCGGAGAAGAACGAGCCGACGACCCGGCGGACCTGTCCCGCGCGAAGCAGCGCGCCCAGGCCTTTGCCCGGCTGACCGAGGTTGTTGCTGATGATGGTCAGATCACGCCGACCGCTTTCTAGCAGCGCGTCGATCAGGCGAACGGGAAGCCCGGCGGGCCCGAAGCCACCGCACATCACGGTGTCGCCGTCCCGCACCCGGGCGATCGCCGTCTTCGCGTGCTCGAAGACGGTGTCCATGTGAATTCCTTCCTCGGGACCTCGGACCCGGCGTCAGGCGCCGGCGCCCGGTCCGGTGGTGCGGGCGAAGTCCAGGATCAGCGGCGCCGCCTTGTCGTTGAGGGCGAAGGCGTTGTTGGGGCCGCCGGTCTTGAGGGTGTTGGCGAAGGCCTTCTCCCAGGCGTCCTCCTCCCACGGCGGCTCGACCACCTTGGAGCCCTTGATCAGGGCGTGGACCGAGTAGCAGGTCAGCAGCGGGTGCTCCTCGTCGTTCTCGCCGCTGCGGATGATCGCGGTGGGCGCGCTGATCGTGGCGAGTTCGTCGTCGCGGACGCCGGGGATCACCTGGCCGGGAGTCGGGATGAAGGCGGACAGCCACAGCTTGAGGACGCTGATGAGCTCCTCGCTGGACAGCGCCTCGAACCGCTCCTTGTTGCGGGGGTTCTGCTCGATCCGCTGCTTCCAGTGCGGAAGCTCCATCACGGCCTCGACGCCGCCCTTGCGGGCCGTGGTGATGTTCTCGACGATGTAGGCGTTGCCCAGCGCCAGCGTGGGGTAGATGCCGCCGGCGATGTGCCAGAGGAACAGCCCACGGGTGATCTCGGGGTATTCGAGCGCGGTGATGATCGAGACCCGGGCGCCCGCTGAAGCGCCGACGACGACGGTCGGTCCCCAGCCGAGGTGCTTGATCAGCTGCTGGAGGGTGTCAGCGTGCATGTGCGACTCGGTCGGCCAGCGGTCACCGAACTGGATGTCCGACTCACCGCCGTTGGGCCGGTCCCAGATGAGGACCTTCAACCCGCCCTCGGCCAGCAGCCCACCCAGCGACCGCAGGAACCCCCTGGGCGCGCGACCGCCCGGAGTCAGGACGACCGGGATCCCGTCCTCCTCGCCCAGGACCTCGTAGACGACGATGCCGCCGTTGATCTCCACCGAACTCATTGACTGCCTTCTCTCCTTGAGATGTGTCCCGCTTGCGCTGCCGACCGTGCCGGTGTGGGCCTCAGACCGTCACCACATGGCCATGTTCGGCTCGACGCCGAGCAGGACCCGGCCGTAGAGCTCGGCGATGTTGTCCCACGCCACCGCGATCTGGTGAGAGCCGGCGTTGACGTCGCGGTGGATACGGGAGATCGGGCTGGGGTCGAGGATCGCGTTCGCGCCGGAGGCGTCGTAGAGCCGGTTGACGGCGCTGACGGCCAGCTTCGCGGTGTAGCAGTGGTTGCGCCGGAACCTGGCGCGCTCCTCGTCGGTCAGCTGCTTGCCGGCCGCGCCGAACTCGATCAGGTCGCGCAGGTCGGTACGGAGCAGGGCCATCGCCGCGTCGGCCTCGGCGGCCGACTCCGCGAGCCGCAGCTGCGGACCGGGAAGGTCGGCGTGGCTGCGCCCGCCCGGCAGGCGGCGCTCCGGGGTGCGCCTTGCGAATTCCTTGATGGCACCCTGCGCCATTCCGACCAGCGGCGTGGACAGCCAGATCGGCATGACCTGCGACTGCGGCATCGCGTAGGACGCCCGCCCGTGCCGGTCCCGCGCCTCGGGATGAGCCGGCCCCGGGTAGAACACCCGGTACTCGGGGACGAACACGGACTCCTCGATGACGACGCTCTTGCTGCCCGTGCCCCGCAGCCCGGCCGGGTACCAGTCGTCGACGATCTTGATTTCGCTGCGCGGGACCAGGAGGTAGGCCTGCCGCTTGCGCGGGATGTCCATCGCGCCGAGCCACACCCACTCCGCGTGGTCGACCCCGCTGGAGAAGGGCCAGCGGCCGGAGATCTGCCAGCCGTCCCGAACCTGCTCGGTCTTGCCGGTGGGTGCGAAGGCGGAGGAGGAGATCACGTCCGGCGAGGCGAAGTACTCGTCCTGGACCTCCTTGGAGGCCGTGCCCATGAGCCAGTTGTGGCTCTGGGTCACGCTGTAGAACCAGCCGGTCGCTCCACAGCCCTGGGCAAGCCGCCAGCCGACCTCGAAGAGGGTGTCGATGTCCACGCCGTGTCCGCCGTAGGTCTGCGGCGTGGCGATCCGGATCAGCCCGGCGTCGACCAGATCGCGGACTGTCTCGTCCGGGACGCGTCGCTGCTCCTCGGTCCTGGCCGCACGCTCGGCGAGGACCGGTACCAGCTCTTCGGCACGCGCGACGAGTTCGGCGGGGGTGGGAGCGGCCTCGGCGCCTCCCCGTCCCGAAGAGGTCGGTTCCGACAGAGGTGGCTCGGAAACGCTCTGGTACGACATGGGCCCTCCTAGGACGCAAGACTCTCTGAACAGTGGGGGGATCGAGATCGGGTGGGGCGAGGAGCGGCGGCCCGCGCGATCCGACGGCCGACAAGGTGACGACGGGCGTTCTCGACTGGTCCCTCCAAGCCCGGACCCGTTTATTCCGGGCTTTTGCGTCGCAGGCGCATCTTTTCCGCGACGATGCGACCTACATTGCGCTCAGGCCTGCGCGTACGGCAAACGCACGGCATCGATATCCGACATTTCTCGGATGAATATTCCCAGGTCGGAGACCATGCCCCAACGGCACGGTATTGGGTGGGCGCCAGTGATGCCATGCATGCCTGACATTCAGGGGATGCATTTCAAATGGTCCGCCACGGCTGGCACAGTTGGCGAGGAGAGGGTATCCGCCGCAGGGCGTAAATCGCCAGAGCGGCTTTCAATTCGGAGCCTTTTCCGCGGCACCACCGTCGATCACCGAAGGACGATCATGACCGACCGTTTGCTCACCCATCTGCGGCATGTGGACATCGCCGTGCCGGACTACGACAAGGAGCTGGACTTCTACTCGAGTGCCTGGGGCCTGACCAAGGTCGCGGACGACAGCGGGATCGCCTTTCTGGCCGCCGAGGGCAGTCCGGAACAGTACATCGTGCGTGTGCGCAAGGCTGAGGAGAAGCGGCTGGACCTGGTCGCCTTCGGTGCCGCGACCACGGTGGACGTCGACACGCTGGCCGAGCAGCTGCTCGCCGACGGCGTCAAGCTGATCGCGCAGCCGGGGCGCATCGACACCCCCGGCGGCGGCTACGGCTTCCGCTTCTTCGACGTCGACGGCCGGACCGTGGAGGTCAGCGCCGACGTCTCCCCGCGCAAGCACCGCCGTATCGAGGAGCGCGAGTCGATCCCCGTGCGGCTGTCGCACGTGGTGCTCAACTCTCCGAACCTGGACGTCACGCGTGACTGGTACGCCCGCCACCTCGGGTTCCGGCTGTCCGACACGATTCAGCACCCGAAGATCGGCAACGCGATGCACTTCATGCGCATCAACTCCCAGCACCACTCCATCGGCATCGCCCAGTGCCCGCACATGTCGGTGCATCACATGTCCTTCGAGATGCGCGGCATCGACGAGTACATGCGGGGCACGGGCCGGGTCAAGAAGGACGGCAGGGCCAGGTACCTGTGGGGCCCGGGCCGGCACGTGGCCGGTGACAACACGTTCAGCTACTTCCTGGACCCGCAGGGAAACATGATCGAGTACACCACGGAGCTGGAGCAGCTCGACGAGGACACCTGGCACCCGCACGTCTACGACCCCTCCAAGGAGAACGTCGCGGACCAGTGGGGCACCGCGAACAACCCGAAGGAAGAGGACACGGGGGACCACGCCTTCAACGACCCCGACCGCAGCGCCTTCATCGCTCCGCCGGTCTGAGCCCCCGACGCGCCGCAGCCTCCGCTTCGCCCGACCGAGGCGGGGGTGAGCTGCTCTCCCGTGGGGTCCGACCGGCCTTTTCGTATTCGTCGTGCTGAATGCTGCCCGTGAACAGTCGGCTCGGGCATTTCCTTCCCTCATACCAGGGATGAATAACTGCCGCCCTCGGTCCAGGTCGTGGCCGATATTTCATTGCTATCGTCCGGATCAGACGAAGGAGGAGATTTTCCCGTGGTGGACAACAATGTTTTCCGTAATGCGATGACGCAATTCGGAAGCGGTGTCACCGTACCGGTCACCGCCGACGACTCCGGGCGGTCCTGGGGGTTCACCGCGAGCGCGTTCTGCTCGGTGGCCCTGGACCCGCCGCTGGTGCTGGTCTGCCCCGCTCGCAGCGCCGAGTCGTACAACGCGTTCGTGAACAGCCGGCGCTTCGCGATCCACATACTCGGCTCGGACCAGTCCGATGTCGCCATGCGTTTCGCGGAGAAGCGGACCGACAAGTTCGAGGAGGGGCGCTGGCGACAGGCCGCGGACGGACTGCCCGCTCTCGACGGCGCTCTGGCGAGGGTCAGTTGCGTCACCCATGCCGTGCACGACGGCGGAGATCACGCCATCCTGATCGGCCGCGTGGTCCACGCGGAGGTCGACGAGGCGGCAGGTGCGCCGCTGCTGTACTTCCGGCGGCGGTTTCTCGACCCGGTCGCCAGCTGAGCGATCGCCATCTCGGCCGATTGGAATTCTGGCGACATGCACGCCGTGAATAACTGCTATCGGCGCCATTCATTCAACAGGGTCTTGGATGAGGACCCGTGATCACGCAAGGTGTGCCCCATGAGTTTTGGACTCGGAACATTCGCCGGCACCGATGGTGTCGCCTTTCCCGGTCTGGTCATTGACGGTCGTGTGTACGACCTGCGGCCGGAGTTCAGCGACACGCGGTCGATGCTGGACGACTGGGACGCGTCCCTGAGCCGGCTCCGCGAGCTAGCCTCGGCGCCCTCCGGCGAAGGCGTTGCGCTCGACAGCCTCCGCCCGCTCCCGCCGGTGGCCTCCGGCCAGGTGCTGTGCGGCGGCGCCAACTACTACACGCATCTGGAGCAGATGCACGCCGCGATGCTCCGCAACCGGGGTGACGAGCGGCCGGTCGAGGAGCTGCACGCCGAGGGGCGGAAGTTCGCGATCGCTCGCAAGACGAACGGGGTGTTCGTCTTCGCGGGGCTGCCGAGCGCTCTGAGCGGGGCGACCGACGACGTCGTGCTGTGGGGTCCGGGTGAGCAGCACGACTGGGAGCTGGAGCTCGCCGTGGTCATCGGCCGTGGCGGCCACTACATCCCGGTGGAGAAGGCGCTGGACCACGTGGCCGGCTACACGATCTCCAACGACATCAGCACCCGTGAGGTGATGCGGGCTTCCGGCTCCGGGATGACCGACTTCCTGGCGTCGAAGGTCCGGCCGACCTTCTTCCCCACCGGTCCCTACTTCGTGCCGCGCGAGTTCGTGCCCGACTACCGGGATCTGCGTATCACGCTGAAGGTCAACGGTGAGGTCATGCAGGACGAGAGCGTCAGCGACATCATCCACGGGGTCGAGGAACTCGTAGCCCACGCGTCGACGCTGGTGGCGCTGAGCCCCGGCGACCTGATCCTGACGGGTTCCCCGGCGGGCAACGCCGGTCACCACGGCAACCGCTGGCTCGTGCCCGGCGACGTCATGGAGGGCGAGATCACCGGCCTGGGAGTGCAGCGCAACCGCTGCGTGAAGCCGGCATGAGGATCGACACCCACGTCCACCTGAGCACCGCCAGCTGCCCCCCGCCGCCCGGTATGCCCGCCCCGCCCTTCGTCTCCGCTGAGGCGCTGCTGGGCATGATCGACCGCTACTCGATCGACGGCGCGGTGCTGTCGCCGGTGGCCCCGGGCGTCTTCTTCGGCGACCCGGCCGACATCGGAAAGCGCGCGCGGCTGGTCAACGAGGAGGTCGCCGAGGCGGTCCGTGCCCACCCGAACCGGTTCGCCGGACTCATGGTGCTGCCACTGCCCGACCTCCACGCCGCGCTTGCCGAGTTGGCCTACGGCTTCGACGTCCTGGGACTGGACGGCGTGCTGTTGATGACCAACTACAAGGGCACCTACGTCGGTGACCCGAGCTGGGCCCCTCTCTACGCCGAACTGGACCGCCGGGGCGCCTATGTCTTCGTGCACCCCACCATGCCGGGCAACGGGCAGGCGCTGGAGCACCCGCCGTGGCTGTACGAGTTCCCCTTCGACACCACGCGCGCGGTGACCAACCTCATCTACGGCGGCGTCGCGGAGGAGTACCCCGGCATCCGCTGGCAGATAGCGCACTGTGGCGGCACGGCTCCGTTCCTCGCGGACCGGATCGGCTCGCTCTCCGAGCGTGCGCCGAAGCTCGCCGAGCGTGCCCCCGCGGGGGCGGTCGAGTACCTCTCGCGCTTCTACTACGACACCGGTCTGGCCAACAACGAGTTCGCCTACCGGGGGACGCGCCTGGTGGTGCCGGCCGACCGGCTCGTGTTCGGCACCGACTGGCCGAACTGCCCTCTGCCCGAGGAGGGTTCGGACCCTGCTCCGGGCCTGGCCTTCCTCGACGACGCCGAGCGTGCCGCACTGGACGCCAACGCCGCCGTGCTGGTGCCGCGGCTCGCCGCGCGGATCGCGGCGGCCCGGGAGGCCGGCCTGAGATAGCGGGACGTTCTGCCTGATCCGTCGGCGACCGTCGCCGGAGACGATCCACATCACCCAGGCAGCGGGACCGCCCCGCCGCCCCCGCCACCGGCGTCCTCACACCTGATCAGGTAACCGGTTCGGTGCTCCACGGGAGGAGCGCCGGACCGGTCTCGTGGCGGACGCCTGCACCAGGCCGCGCACAGCGGCGGGATGAGGAACCGTGAGCAACGAAACAGCGGGAGCCGTCGGCGCACAGAGGTCCGGTGCGCAGCCCCCGGACACGAAGACCCCGCAGCAGCAGTCCACCGACATCCTCCCGGCCGACGATCGGATAGCGGCCCGACTGGAGCGGCTGCCGTTCACGCGCTACCACCTGCAGATGGCGATCGTCCTCGCCCTGGCAGGGATCTTCGGCACCTTCGATCTCACGCTGATGGACCCGTTGCTCCCCGCGGTGCGCGACATGTTCGGCCTCAGCCGCGTCGAGGCCGGCTGGGCCGGCGCGATCGCCATGGCCACCGCGGTCCTGGGCGGCCCCCTCACCGGGATCGTCGCGAAGCGCCTGGCCGTCAGAAGGGCGCTCGCCATCTCCCTCGTCGTGTACGGCACGTTCGGCGCCCTGTCGGGGCTGGCGTGGAACTACGCGAGCCTGATGGTCTTCCGTTCCCTGTTCGGGATCGGCCTGGGAGCCATGATCACCGCCCTCGGTGCGGTGGTCCGCGAGTCCGCGGCATCGCCTCGCCGCAAGCCGCTCATCGTGCTCGCCGTGTTCAGCCCGAGCCTCGGCCTGTTCGCTTCCTCCGCCTTCGGTTCCGCGGCCATCTCGGCCATGTCCCACGAGACCGCGTTCCGGACGATGCTGCTCATCGGCGGCGCTCCGGTGCTGGTCGGCCTGTACGCGGTGGCCCGGGTGCCCGAGTCGCCGCGCTGGCTGGCCGCCAACGGGCGGCTCGCCGAGGCCGACCGCATCGTGAGCGGCGTCGAGGCTTCCGTCCTGCGGCGCGGCGGTCAGCTCGCGGAGCCCCGGACCACGCCCCGGGTCGACCCCGAACGACGTCGGATCCCCCCGATCGTGCGGCACACGCTCGCCTTCGCGGTGTTCTGTCTGACGGTCTTCATCGCTTACAACATCTACTTCCAGTAGATCACCGACCGCGCCGCCGCCTCGTACCGGTACGAGGCGGCGGCGTTCGTGCTTGGCTTCACCGCGGGTTGGTCAGCCGGCTGACGGCACCCTGGGCCGACGGCTCTCGAAGCCCGTTCAACTACGCCTGGCCGGAGCGGTGAGCGCCGGGACGAGCACGGCATCGACATAGGCGGCGAGGAAGACTTGCGTCGGTGGTTCGCCCTCGAAGAGGGTGCGCGCGATCAGAGCCCCCAGCGTCACCTCTGTCACGAAGGGCAGGGCTGCGCAGTCGGCGGCGACTTCACCTCGGCCGATGGCCCGCTGGATCACGTGTCTGACAGCGGCGGTCTGGGGGCCTACCAAATGGCTGCGTACTCCTTCGAGAAGTACTCGATCGTGGTTGACTGCCATCGCCACACTGCGCAGCAGGGCTGTGCGCCGCTCCATCGTGCGGTCGTCCTCAAGGGCCAACAGGGCATGCAGATCACCACGCAGTGAGCCGGTATCGGCCACGGGAGCGGCCTCGGGCGACTCGTGTCGAATGGCTCGTACGACCAGTTCGGGTTTGCCACCCCACCAGCGGTACAGGGTCGCCTTGCCGCAGCCTGTCCGGATGGCGACTGCGTCCATGGTCAGGGCTTCGTAGCCGACATCCTTCAGGAGGGCGAGGACCGCCTCGTAGATCTCGGCTCTGCGTACCGGGGTCATCCGGCGGCGCCGCTGTGGGTCCGCGTTCGTCATGGGTCCTGCCTCCATCAGGTTCACCGTCAGGCATCAGAAGAGCGGTCGGCTCTGCGGCTGACGGCGTTCGGCCCGGGTGTCAAAGCCGTTGGCCCAGTTCGGTGACCGTGGTGCCGTAGGTTTCACGGACCTCGATGCCACTGGAGGTGACAAGGAAGACACCGCGATCGGTGTAGATGCGGCTGACGCAGCCGCGGCCGGTTAGGGGGTAGGTGCAGGCGTCGACGAGCTTGGCGGCTCCCTGACGGGTGAAGAGGGTCATCATCACGAAGACCTGCTTGGCCCCGATGGCGAGATCCATGGCGCCGCCCACGGCGGGTACGGCGTGCGGATCGCCGGTGTGCCAGTTCGCGAGGTCCCCGGCGGCGCTGACCTGGAACGCGCCGAGCACGCACACGTCGAGGTGGCCGCCGCGCATCATGGCGAAGGAGTCGGCGTGGTGGAAGTAGGCGGCACCGGGCAGCTCGGTGACGGGGATCTTGCCGGCGTTGACGAGATCGGTGTCGGCCGCGTCACCGTGCGCTTGGGGGCCCATGCCGAGCATGCCGTTCTCGGTGTGCAGGACGACCTGCTGTTCCGGCCGCAGATGGTCGGCGACGAGAGTGGGTTGTCCGATACCCAGGTTGACGTAGGCGCCGACGGGGATGTCCCGCGCCACCAGGGCGGCCAGTTCGACGCGGTCGAGCGGTCCACGGTCGGTATGCTCCACCGTGCGGTCGGTGAGCAGTTTCATGCGGTCGCCTCCGTGAGCCGGTCGACGGCGACGAGCCGGTCGACGGCGACGAGCCGGTCGACGGCGACGAGCCGGTCGACGTAGATGGACGGCGTGACGACTGTTTCGGGGTCCACAGCGCCGACAGGAACGATCTCGTCGACTTCGACGACGGTGAGGGTCGCTGCGGCCGCCATGATCGGGGCGAAGTTGCGTGCCGTCTTGCGGTGGACGAGGTTGCCCATGCGGTCGGCCCGGTGGGCGCGGATCAGCGCGATGTCGCCCTTGATCGGGAATTCGAGGACGTGGTCCCGTCCGTCGATGACGCGGGTCTCCTTGCCCTCAGCCAGGGGCGTGCCGGCCCCGGTGGGGGTGTAGAAGCCGCCGATCCCGGCGCCACCGGCGCGGATGCGTTCGGCGAGGGTGCCCTGCGGCACGAGTTCGAGCTCGACCTTGCCGGCTCGGTACAGCTCGTCGAAGACGTAGGAGTCGCTCTGCCGGGGGAAGGAGCAGACGACCTTGCGGACCATGCCGCGGGCCAGCAGGGCGGCCAGGCCCGTGGTGCCGTTGCCCGCGTTGTTGCTGACGAGGGTGAGGTCACCGACCTCGGTCCGGCACAGGGCATCGACCAGGGCGAACGGCATGCCCGCGCCTCCGAATCCACTGATGAGCACGGTGGATCCCGGGGCGATGCCACGCACCGCGCTGTCGGTGTCCGGGCAGGTCTCGATCACACCGACTCCAGGACCACGGCGAGTCCCTGTCCGACTCCGATGCAGATCGCGGCGACGCCCCACCGCGCACCGCGTTCCCGCAGCACGTGCGCCAGGGTGCCCAGGATCCGGCCGCCGGACGCGCCCAGCGGATGACCGAGGGCTATGGCGCCGCCGCGGGTGTTGACGATCTCCGGGTCAATGCCCCACGCGTCGATGCAGGCCAGCGACTGCACGGCGAACGCCTCGTTGAGCTCCACCGCGCCGACGTCGCCCCAGTCGATACCGGCGCCTGCCAGCGCGCGTTCGGCCGCCTCGACGGGCGCGTATCCGAACATCTGCGGCTCCAGTGCGGCAGCACCGCGCCCGGCGATACGCGCCAGTGGCTGGACGCCCACGTGGTCAGCGGCCCGCTGCGAGCCGATCAGCAGGGCGGAGGCGCCGTCGCTGAGCGGGGAGGCATTGCCGGCCGTGATCGTTCCATCGGACCGGAACGACGTCCTGAGCGAGGCGAGCTTCTCCAGGGTCGTGTCGGTGCGGATCCCTTCGTCCCGCCCGAGAACGACGCCGGCGACCGGGGTGACGAGCGGCTCGTAGAAACCGTCGTCCCACGCCCGGGCCGCGAGCCGGTGCGAACGCAGCGCGAACGCGTCCTGGCGCTCGCGGGAGATGCCGAATTTCTCCTGGAGCTGCTCGTTGGCCTCACCCAGCGAGACGGTCCACTCCTTCGGCATCCGCGGATTCACATGCCGCCAGCCGAGCGTGGTGGACACCAGTGTGGCGTCGGTCGGCGCGTACGGCTTCTGCGGCCTGGGCAGCACCCACGGCGAGCGGGTCATGGACTCCACACCGCCTGCGATGACGAGATCCGCGTCACCGGTCTCGACGGTGCGGGAGGCGATCATCGCCGCGTCCAGACTCGACCCGCACAGGCGGTTGACCGTCGTCGCCGGAACGGTGACGGGCAGACCGGCCAGGAGCGCGCCCATTCTGCCGACGTTGCGGCTGTCCTCACCGGCACCGTTGGAGTTGCCGAACACGACCTCGTCGATGCGTGCCGGCTCCAGTCGCGGGGTCTTGTCCACCAGCGCGCTCATCACAGTGGCGGCCAGATCGTCCGGCCTGACCCCGGTCAGGGCTCCCCCGTGGCGGCCGAAGGGGGTGCGCACGGCCGAGTAGAGGAAACTCCCGTTCATTACTTCTCCTAGTCGAGTACCTGCTGAAGCTTGTGGGCGAGCCGCCGTCCACGGCGTGGGCTCGATCTGTGGACGCGGCGAATCCGGAGGACCGCGCCCCGCTCAGCGGGGCCCACGGGAGTGGGAGTGTGGGCCCCGCTGATCTTTCCTGCCGGCTGCCCTACCCTCGACGAGGAGCCGGAGGAAGTCCCTGCAATGGGGTGCCGGACTTCTGTCCGGGTCAGGATGGCTTCACGCAGAGGTTGCGCTGGACTCCCAGGCCGGTGATCTCGCCCTCCATGACGTCACCCGGCACCAGCCAACGGCCCCCGTTGTGCGCGGCGTTGCCCGCCGGGGAACCGGTCAGCAGGAGGTCGCCCGGCCGGAGGTCGACCAGGCGCGAGGCGTAGGAGACGAGCTGCTCGACGCCGAAGATGATGTCGTCGACACTCTCGTCCTGCATGATCTTGCCGTTGACCTTCAGGATGATCCGCAGAGCACGGTAGTCCGGGACGAACTCCTGCGGGACCAGGTAGGGGCCGGTCGGGAAGAACGTCGGCCGGACCTTCGTCGCCAGGAAGTCGGTCATCCCGAAGTTGGGCCGGTTCATCACGTCGCGGGTGCTGACGTCGTTGGACATCGTGTAACCGGCGACGTGGTCGAGCGCGTCCTCCTCGGCGATGTCACGGCCGCCCTTGCCGATGACGACGGCGAGTTCGAGCTCCCAGTCGTGGTCCTTCCCCGGGCCCCACAGAATGACGTCGTCGTCGGCTCCGCTCAGGGCACTGGGCAGTCCGGCGAAGATGAACGGTTCCCCGTGCGGCCGCTCCGCCGCCACGCGCGCCGACTCGGCGCGCAGCTCCTCGTCCGGCCGCGGGTCACCCAGGCGCTTGAGCCGGGAGAAGTGCATCTGGCGCAGGTGCGTGTAGTAGTTGGCGCCGGCGCAGAGCACCTGACCGGAGGGCTCCACCGGGGGAAGGGGCCGCAGGTTCGCCAGGGACTGGCCGACGCCGGGAGGCGCGGCCGCCAGCTCGCGCAGCCGCACCAGGGTGGTGTCCCAGTCCCTCAGCATCGACAGCGTGTCCGTGAACTCCGGTCGCAGATCGTGGACACGGTCGTCGACGACGAGTCCGGGGAAAGCGACGCCGTCGGCGCCGGAGAACGTCCCTATTGCGAAAGACATGTGCACACCTTCACTTGGTCATGTGCAGTCGTCCAAGGCATGGTCCGATGACCGGCGTGAATATGAGACATTCACGCCCGACATTGCCTGGCGGGGGTTCAACCGAAGTGGACCGCACACAGGGGTGGGAATTAGTTCATGGAGAATGGAACGCTGTGGCCGTGGTCCATCGGGCCGTGATCATGCCGCGGCGTCGAGGAACTTCCGCCGGAAGTAGAGCAGGGGCCGGCCTTCCATGTCGTCGACGGCCGCCTCCACGACCCGGCCGACCAGGATCGCGTGGTCACCGCCGTCGTACACCGCGTGGGCTTCACAGCTGACACGGGCCAGCGCACCGCGCAGCTCGGGCAGCCCGTCCGCTCCCGTGGTCCACTGGTCGTCCTCGAACTTGTCGGTGCGCTTCTCCGCGAACCGCAGGGCGACCGGGCCCTGGTCGGCGCCGAGTACGTGGATCGCGTACCGCTGAGCGTCGCGGAACACCGGGTAGGACTCGGCGCCATGGGCCAGGCACACCAGGACCAGGGGCGGGTCCATCGCCACGGAGCAGAAGCTGTTGGCCGTGAATCCGCGTGGTTGCCCCGCGTCGTCGACAGTGACGGGAATGGTCACGCCGCTGCCGAACTGCGTCATCGCGTGGCGAAACGCAATCTGGTCTATTGCCATTCGGTCCTCCCTTTTTCACAGGTACCGTAGCAGCGCGTGAACGCCGGAAAGGCTGACGGAAAAGGGAATCTATTCATGCCTGGTATGACCGATAATGATGACCGCCGGTGCGGTTCCCTGTCGATACTGGAAAGCCGGAAGGCATCAGAGGCGATGGGCGGGAGCGCATGGAATATCGCAACCTGGGGCGCACGGGACTCAAGGTCTCGCGTCTCGTATTCGGCGGGCTGTATCTCGGCGAGGGCCTGCCCGAGGACGAGGCCGCCGATGTCATCGCAGCGGCGCGGCACAGCGGTGTCAACACCTTCTTCACGGCCGACGTGTACGGCGACGGAGCGGCCGAGGAGGCGCTGGGAAAGCACCTCGGGCCGTGGCGCGACGACGCGGTGCTGATCATCAAGGCGGGCTACCGGGTGGGAACGCCTCAGGTCCCGCTCGGCCGCGAGGAGCTGAACGCCACGCACGGCGACGGCGCGCTGGATCACGCGGCGCTGTGGCGCAAGGGCATCGCTCCCACCTCGCGGGGGCTGTCGCGCAAGCATCTGACCCAGGCGCTGGAAGCCAGCCTGCGGCGGCTGGGCACCGACTACATCGACGTCTACGCACCCCATTTCTGGGACTACGAGACGCCGATCGAGGAGACGCTGGAGACCCTGGAGGGGTTCGTCCGGGCGGGCAAGGTGCGCTACCTCGGAGTGTCGCAGACCGCCCCGTGGCAGCTGTACCGGGCGCTGTGGGCCAGTGACAAGCTCGGAGTGAGCAGGTACGAGTGCGTGCAGACCCGGTTCAACATCCTCGAGCGGGGGGCGCTGACCGAGTACCTCCCCGCGGCGCGGGCCGCCGGCGTGAGCGTCCTGGCGCACCAGTCGCTCGCCGGTGATCTGCTCACCGGCCGCTTCGCCCGGGACTCCGCGAAACCGACCGGCCTCGGCTCCCTGCAGCGGTACATGGACATGTACTGGACGGAGTCCACCTTCGCCTTCCTCGATCGGTTCCAGGCCGTGGCACAGGCGGCAGGCCGGACGATGGGCGAGCTCGCCCAGGCGTGGGTCCTCGCCCACAAGCCGGTGACCTCACTGCTGGTCGGCCCGCGCTCGCCCGATGCCCTGGCGCCGCAAGTCGCCGCGGCGACGAAACCGTTGACCGACGAAGAGCGTACGGCTGTGAACGCCCTGCTGGCCGAGGGGGGACAGTCCGCCTGACGTTCACTTCCTGACCTCGTATGGAGCTGTTGCGTTTCTCCCGCGTTACACCTACGCTCCATGTTTAGTACGGAACCGTATCGTACTAAACATGATCCGCTTCCAGAGTCGCTCGGCATGCCGACGGGCTCTGTGAACGCACGGCGAGGTGGTTATGGCGCCAGGCGCAAATCTCCGGAAGTTCGACCTCAATCTGCTGGTGGCGCTGGATGCGCTGCTGCGCACGCGCAGTGTCACCAGAGCGGGCGAGCAGCTCAATCTGACGCAGTCCGCCGTGAGCGCCGAGCTTCGGCGGTTGCGGCGCATGTTCGGTGACGAACTGCTCGTCCGGGTCGGCCGGCAGTACGAGCTGACGGCGCTGGCGCAGGACCTCATCGAGCCGGTGAGTGACGTGGTCGCCCGGATCAAGCGGACGATCGAGCACCGCCGGACCTTCGACCCGGCTGTCGAGGCTCGCCGGTTCTCCGTGGTCATGTCCGACTACGCCATGCTGCTGTTGCTCCAGCCCGCCCTGTGCCGGGCCGCGAAGCAGGCGCCGGGGGTCGGTCTGGAGACGCGCCAGTTCAACGACCAGATTCAGCGGCTGCTCGGGCAGAGCGGGATCGATCTCGTCATCGGGCCCAACCTGGACCTGGACGGCGTTCACTCGCAGCGGCTGTTCAGTGATCGCTTCGTGTGTATCGTCTCCGCGGACAATCCGGAGGTCGGCGACGAACTGACCGCGGAGCAGTTCGAATCACTGCCCCATCTCTCGATCGCCTGGCAGTCCTGGCTCGGCAACCCTCATATGCAGCGACCCGGTGCCGGGTCGTTCACCGGGAATCTCGTCGGCCTGATGGGCCCGCGATCGGCGGGCGATCTGTCCGCCGTGTACCACTCGGACGTGATCGCCGACAGTTTCACCCTGGCCCCCTTCCTCGTGAGGGGAACCCGTCTGGTGGCCGTCGTTCCGGAGCGCCTGGCCGAGCACTTCCGTGAGATGGCCGGCATCAGGATCATGGAGCCGCCGTTCAAGGCGCCGGACCTGCACGAGACGATGTACTGGACGGATCTGGCCGACACCGATCCGGCCCATGCCTGGCTGCGCGGCATGATCATGGACGTCGCCGCCGGCATCCCCGAGCCGTCCCTGGCGGGGCCCGATCCTGACCGGCGGATGCTCACGGCGGTGTGAGCCGGAGGGTGTTTCCTCGTCGTCGATGGCCATGGGAGGGGCGGTCCGTGCAAGGGGTCGGCCCACCCTTCCCTCACCGGCTTCAGCTCGGGTAACGACCGACGAAGAACTCGCTGTCGAGGTCCTTGGTCGGTTCCAGACCCGCGGCGACGAGGCCCCTGCGCAGGGCGTTCATCTGCGCGTCGTGGATCCGCATGGTCGGGTGGCGCAGCGGTCCGCCGCTGTAACCCTGCAGCCAAGCCTGGTACTTCCACATGGTGCGGTTGATGAGCCCGAGGCCATGGGCGGACGCCGTACCCATCTTCGCCTTGCGGGCGGGCTGGAGCTGCCAGAACAGATCCGTCGCCGCGTCGAACTCACCGGCCTGCAGATGCTTCATGATCCGCGGCATCATCGGGCCGTAGTACTCGTGGTCGCTGGTGGCGGACAGCTCGATGGGCATGACCTGGGCGAGGGGAATGAGCTCGGCCTCGATCGGGCAGCTGATGACGATCTCCTCGCCGAAGTGCCGGTAACACTCGATCAGGCCCATCGCCGTGGGCGCGCCGCCCTCGGCCTTGATGGCGACGATGTTGGGGCAGTCGTCGATGAGCCGCCGGATCAACCCGACCGGGATCTCGGACGGATGGATCCGTGAGCCGAAACCCCAGGTGGGCACGGGGAACAGCATCACGGCCAGGCGCGTCGAGTCGCAGATGGCCTTCGTGTAGGTGTAGACGTCCTCCTCGGACGTCGGGTAGAAGCCCGGGGGATAGGTCAGCAGGACCAGCTCCGCGCCGGTGTCCTCCGCCACCCGCAGTGCCTTCCGGGCCTGCTCCAGGGTGCTCCAGGCGGAGTGGTGGACGAAGGTCTGGCCGCCCTTCGCCTCGTCCGCGGCGACCTCGCAGAACCGGCGGTACTCGTCGAGGCTGAGGACGACCTCGGAGACGAGGAGCGCGCCGTCGAAGCCGTACTCGAACTGCTTGCGCACGTCGTTGCGGACAGCGGCCTCGTTGATTCCCTCCAGATCAGTGGTGAACGACGGGATGATCACATTGATCACGCCCTTGAGGTGTGCGCGGGCCCAGTCACGAGCCTCTTCGCGGGTGTACGACGCCATGGGTTCCTCTCCTGTCTCCGGGCGGTCGGTCAGTGGGCGAAGTGCGCCGGCAGCGGAACGGCCAGCCCTGCCGCCACCGCCTTGTCCAGCACGATCCCGGCCGTCACCACGTCCTGGAGGCCGCCGCCGACCGACTTGAACATCCGGATGCCGGCTCGGCCCACGGCCGCCTGTGCCTCACCGCTCATGAGGGCGTGCAGCGAGACGCACTTGTCCCGGAAGGAGACACCGGCCTCGTCGGCGGCGATCAGGTCGCCGGTCTGCTCCGTCACCTCGGCCACGTCGTCGCAGACGATGACGTCGCAGCGTTCGACGACACTGACGTCCAGCTCACGTTGGTGCGGGGCCGTCGAGCCGATGGAGACCACGGTCGTGCCGGGACGCAGGTCGTCGCCGAACAGGATCGGCTTCTCGCCGTGGGAGCGTGCGGCGGCGAGGACGACGTCGGCTCTCTCGCGGAAGTACTCCCGGGCCGCCTCCGGGCTTTCCGCCGCGACGCAGGGGATCCCGAGCTCCTCGGCCGTCGTCCGCGCGAATGCGGCGCGGCGTTCCGGGGTCGGGCTGTAGACCGTGATCTCGCTGATCTTCCGGACCTTCGCGAAGGCCCGCACATGCGTCGTGGCCTCGAAGCCGCTGCCGAGCACACCCAGCCGGACGGGCCCGGGATCCGCGAGACGGTCCAGGGCCGCCCCGGAGGTCGCGGCCGTCCGGTACCCGGTGATGAACTTGCCGTCGACGAACGCCCCGATCTCGCTCTTCTCGCGGTCGAACAGGACGATGACGTAGCCGGCGCCCTTGAACCCGCCTCCGCCGGGCTGGAAGGTGACGCCCATCATCTTGGCGCCGAAGTACCGCGAGCCCGCGGGTGCAGCGGGCAGTACCCGGAAATCCAGCCCCTCGCCGCGCACATTCGTCCGGGAAGGGCTGTTCGCCAGGGTGACGGGGCCGGCGTAGGCGCGTTGCAGCGCACTGATCGCCTCGCCCATGTCGAAGACGGTCTCCGCCGCCTGGTTCGACACGAAGTACGGTGCGTCGCCAACCCGTGCATTCATCGTGCTTGCTCTCCTGACACCGTTGATCTGCTCACGCAGGGCATGTACGCCCGCCCTCGCGACCACCAGTCTGCGCAGGGCCGCAGTGCAATCAGAAATGAATTCAGAGAATGTCTGTTATTCGCGCCGCAAATCTACTCATGGATTGCAGAACGGTGTGCCCCGTACTGAACCATATCGCTGGCTACTTGAAATACATGTTGTGCGTCAGTAAGACTCCCAGGCCCAGCGCCACGCAGGCCAGCGTGCGGCGCGCATACGGATGGGACAACACCTTGGGCACCCGAGGGGCGATTTCGACCCGGGGCCTGCTCCGAGGCTCCTCCAGGTGAACGCCTTTCCGTACGAGGGAGTCCTCGATGCCGCGCACCATGCGGTCGGCCTCGGCGTAGCGCCCGTGGGCCGCCAGCCAGCGCGGCGACTCCGGCCAGCGGGCCAGAGCGTACAGACCGACCAGCAGGGGAAAGCCTCCGGCGAGCACGGTCACCCTCCAGGCGGTCTCGTCGGAGAACAGGTGCCGGGCCGCGGAAGCGACCATCGGGGAGGACATGAAGCCGAAGGCCGGGCAGATCAGCACCCCGGTGGCGAGGGCTCGTTGGCGAGGCGATCCGATGGACTCGCGGACCGTCGCGGCGAGGTGGAAAATCATGGCTCCCACGCCGAGACCGAAGAGTGCGCGGAAGGCCAGCAGACTGGTGTAGTCCCAAGCCAGTCCGGACGCGGAGCTGAACGTGCCGTACGCGACGAGGGAGAGTGCGAGTGCCCTTCGGGGAGCGAGGCGTTGTGCGAAGACCGCGGTGAGACGCTCGCCCACGATCGATCCCACGATGGCGATCGCACCGGCCCAACCGGCCTGGACGAGGCTGATGTGGAGCGTGTCGCGCAGGGCGGTCTTCACCTCGTTCATCGCCGTGAGGCCGAAGGTGGCGCCGATACCCCCCAGGGCGAGGATGATCGCCGTCCGCAGGTGGTGGCCGGTGAACGGCAGCCGTGCCAGCCTGGCGCCCACATCAGCGGCGGCTTGGGCACCTTCCGGCTTCGCATCCGGGGCCTGTGCGTCAAGGGGCCGCGCGTCGGGCGTCTCTCCTTCTGCGACTTCAGCTTCCACCGTGGTTCGAGGAGCTTCCACGCGCGCCTCGTTCGATGTCTCGTTGCTCACGCTTCCTCTTCCCGCCGCTGCGTGCGGCCTGCTCCGGGTGTCCGCGACAACCGGCTCGGTGCGGGTGGCTGGGGCGAGACGGCTCGGGCTCGGAGCGGGTCCAGGCGCTCTCGGCGAGCGGGTGTTCGGCCAGTCGACGCAGTTCGTGCGCAAGGCCGTCGATGACCGGGCGCAGACGGGTGACCCTGTCGGAGTCGGTGAAAGTCCCGACCGTGAGATGGCGCCGACCATTTCTGTCGGCCGGTTTCACGGCCAGCTACCGGTGATCCGCTGCGCAGCCATCAAAAGCCGAGCTCGACAATGGAGCGGTGCAGGCCGGGCGGTGTTCCCACGCCTGCACCGGATGCGCATCACGCAGACTTCACGCAGCGGTTGCGCTGGATGCCGAGGCCGGTGATCTCGCCCTCCATGACGTCGCCGGGGACGAGCCAGCGGTTGCCGTGGTGACCGGCATTACCGGCCGGTGAACCAGTCAGCAGCAGGTCGCCGGGGCGCAGCTCCACGATCGTGGACGCGTAGGCGACCAGTTCCTCGACGCCGAAGATGATGTCGTCGACGCTCTCGTCCTGCATCACCTCGCCGTTGACCTTCAGGGTGATGCGCAGCCGGCGGTAGTCGTCGACGAACTCGCGCGGTACGAGGTAGGGCCCGGTGGGGAAGAACGCCGGACGCACCTTGGACGTCAGGAAATCGGTCATCGGCCCAAGGGCGGGGCGCCTCATCACGTCGCGGGTGCTGATGTCGTTGGAGATCGTGTAGCCGGCCACATGCTCCAGCGCGTTCTCCTCGGCGATGTAATGGCCGGCCCGACCGATGACCACAGCGAGCTCGAGCTCCCAGTCGTGCTGCTCGCCAGGCCCCCACAGCACGACGTCGTCGGTGGCCCCGCTCAGAGCGCTCGGGAGGCCTGCGAAGACGAACGCCCCGCCATCCCTGCGGCCCCGGGCGAACTTCCGTCCCTCGGCCAGCAGTTCCTCGTCCGGCCGCTCGTCACCACGGTTGCGCAGCATCGAGCGGTGCATCTGTTCCAGGTGTGTGTAGTAGTTGGCGCCGCCGCACAGCACCTGGCCGGAGGCCACCGGCGGGAGCGGGCGGAGGCTGTCGAGCGCCACGCCCTTCCCGAGTGGCGCGACGGCCAGCTCGCGGAGCCGGTCCAGCGAGGCGTCCCAGTCGTTCAGCATCGACAGCGTGTCGCTGAACTCAGGCCGCAGGTCGTACACACGACCATCGACCACCAAACCGGGAAAAGGAATACCGTCCGCAGCGGAGAAAGTACCGAGTCCGAAAGTCATACCCCCACTTTGTTCGGTACCGGAGCCAAATCCAAGCCCTCTCAAAACGCACGGTGTTCATCCGAGCTATTCATGGTTTCCATGACGGCGAAGTAGGCGCAGGGGGCGGTATTCGGATGCTCCCGCTCTACTCGCGTGAGGCCCGGACCAGGCCGGACTGGTAGGCCCGCACCACGAGCTGAACCCGGTCCCGCACGTCGAGCTTCGCGATGGCGCGCTGGACGTGGCTACGGACGGTCAGCGGGCTCACGTACAGCTTCTGCGCGATCTCGTCGTTGGACAGGCCGCCCGCCACCTCGGCGACCACCTCCCGCTCTCGCGCGGTGAGTTCGGGAAGCACGTCGTCGCTGAGAACGGTGGCTCCACTGGCCTCGGGTGGGGCGAGGAACTGGGAGATCAGCGCTCGCGTGGCGGTGGCCGACAGGAGCGCGTCGCCGCCGGCCACCGTCTTGATGCCCGCGAAGAGTTCCTCCGGCCCGATGCCCTTGCCGAGAAATCCGGCGGCCCCCGCGCGGATGGCCTCGGCCACGTACTCGTCGGTCTCGAACGTGGTGAGGACGAGCACCTTCGTGGCGCGCAACGTCTCGTCCGCTGTGATCTCGGCGGTTGCCGCGATTCCGTCGAGGACCGGCATACGGATGTCCATGACGACGACATCGGGGCGGGTGGCGCGGGCCAGGTCGACGGCCTCTCTGCCGTTGGCGGCGACGCCCACGACCTCGAAGTCCTCGCTCAGATCGATCAGGAGGCGGAACGTACCGACGACGAGGGCCTGGTCGTCGGCGAGCAGTACGCGGATGGTCACTGGAGCGGTATCTCCTCGGAATTCGGATGCTGTGCCTTCTTGTGCATCGGGAGGCCCAGCGTGACGGTGAAGCCGCCCTCCGCCCTGGGCCCGGCTTGCAGCCGACCGCCGATGGACTGTGCGCGTTCCCGCATGCCGATCAGCCCGTAGCCGGAGACCCGATCAGGGAGGGGTGCCGCGACGTCGGCTCGGCCGTCGTTGTCGACGCTGATGGTCACCCAGCTCGGGGTGTAGGTGAGACGCACCGTGGCGTTGGCGGTGCCCGCGTGCTTGGTGACGTTGGTCAGCGCTTCCTGGACGACCCGGTATGCCGTCAGTTCCACACCGGGCGACAGCGGGCGGGCTTCCCCTTCGGTGATGACGTGCACACTCAGTCCCACGCGCTCGAAGGATTCCAGCAGGGTCGGAAGCTGGGCGAGTCCGGGGGCCGGGTCCCGCGGGGAGTCGGTGTCCCCTTTCTGGCGCAGCAGCCCGACGGTCGCCCGGAGTTCCCTCAGCGCTTCATCGGTGGAGTCGACGAAGCTCGCCATCATTTTCGGTGCGCGCTCCGGGTGGTGATGCATGAGGTACGTCGCCGTACGGGCCTGCGTGGCGGCGAGCGCGATGTGGTGAGCGACCACGTCGTGGAGATCGCGGGCCATCCGCAGGCGCTCCTCGCTCACCCGGCGAAGGGCTTCCTCCTCGCGCGTGTGCTCGGCGAGCTCCGCCCGGGCCTCGGCGGCGGCGAGATACTCGGTGTTGCTGCGCACAGCGTCACCGAGTGCTCCGGGCAGCAGCGTCCACGACATCATCCCGACGATGACGAGCCCCCAGGGGGACTCGGGGTCGCGGGCCAGCGTGGCCGCGAGCAGGGTCATGGTGGCGGTGACCGCTCCGACCCGGGCCGTACGCCGATCGGTGCGGAGGGCGAGGAAAAAGAGTGCCACGAGACACGGCGCTTGCAGCAGCGGGTTGAGCTGGATGCCGCTGAGCGCCAGGACAAGCGCACACGCCGTGGTGAGCCCCGCTGTGAGCCGTGGGTGACCGCGGTGCAGGAACAGGGACAGCGCTCCCACGGCGACGATCACCACCACGTGTGTGGCGGGAACTCTCAGGTGCGTGGGGCTCCCCGGAGGCAGGGCGTTCGCGACGACTCCCATGGCGAAGGTGGCCACGGCCAGGGCACCGTCCGCCGCACGTGGGTGGCGGCGCGCTTTGTCGCGCCAGTCGCTGATCATCATGTCTTTCAGCCGTGTCCCTTGTTTGTTCCCTGTTCCACCAGCATCCCCGATGACGCTCGTGACGCGCGGCGGAGCGGTAGGCCGTCCCTCCTGGAGGGGGTGGCCCACCGCTCCGTGCAAGACCAGGAGGCGGTCAGACGCGGCTCGGTTCGCGCTCCGCGTCGTCGGACCCGGCGCCCTGAGCGGACTCGACTGCCCGGTTCAGCTTCTCGCCCTCAACGTCCACGTTCGGCAGGATCTTCTGCAGCCAGCGCGGCAGCCACCAGGCCTTGTCCCCGAGGAGCGCGAGCAGGGCCGGGATGATGGTCATGCGGACGAGGAACGCGTCGAAGAAGACGGCCGAGGCGAGACCCAGGCCCATCATCTTGATCGTCGATTCGCTCATCCCGATGAACCCGGCGAACACCGACATCATGATCACGGCCGCGGCCACGACGACCTTGCCACTGTGCCGGAAGCCGGAGACGATCGCCTGTCCGGGCCGGTCGCCGTGGACGTACGCCTCACGCATGCGGGTGACGAGGAAGACCTCGTAGTCCATGGCCAGGCCGAAGACCACGCCGATCAGGAAGATCGGCATCATGCTGGAGATCGGGCCCACCGTCTGCACGCCGAGCAGGTCGGCGAGCCAGCCCCACTGGAAGACCGCCACGATCACGCCCAGCGACGCGCACACCGACAGCAGGAATCCGAGCGCCGCCTTCAGCGGAACAAGGACCGAGCGGAAGACCACCATCAGGAGCAGGAAGGCCAGCCCGACGACGAGCGCGAGGTAGGGCAGGATCGCGCCGGTGACCTTGTCGGCCATGTCGATGTTCACGGCGGTGTTGCCGCTGACCAGCATGTCCGCGCCGGTGCCGGCCTTGATGCCGTCGGCCTCGTCCCGGATCGTGTGGACGAGGTCCTTGGTCTCGGTGCTGCTGGGAGCCGTCGACGGGGTGACCGTGAGCACGGCCGTATCGCCCGCCTTGTTGAACATCGGCTTCGTCACACTGACGACGCCATCCGTGGCCTCGAGGTCTTCGACGACGGTCGTGGCGGCGCCCTTGGGATCGTCGGCGCCCTTGGCGTCCACAACAACGGTCAGCGGGCCGTTGAAGCCGGGACCGAAGGCCTTGGACAGGTCGTCGTAGGCCCGGCGCTCGGTGGTCGACGTGGGCTTCGACTCGTCGCCCGGATTGCCCAGCTGGAGATCGAGCGCCGGCACGGCGCAGGTACCCAGGGCCACCACACCGAACAGGAGCACCAGCAGCGGCCGACGGATCACGAAGCGAGCCCAGCGAGTGCTCAGGCGCGGCTTCTCCGACGAGTGGGCGCCGTGCGCGGGAGTCTCGGCCGGCTTCCCCTTCTTGGCCTGCTTGCGCACGGACCGGGGCATCACGGCCTTCGGGAAGAAGCCGATCAGCGCGGGCAGCAGGGTCAGGGCGATCAGCACCGCGATCAGGACCGTGAACGCCGCGGCCAGGCCCATCTTGGTGAGCATCCCGATACCGACGACGGACAGGCCGACGAGGGCGATGATCACGGTGAGGCCGGCGAACACCACGGCGGAACCCGCCGTACCGACGGCCCGCCCGACGGCTTCCTCGGGATCCCGGCCCTCCATCCGTTCGGACCGGTACCGGGAAAGCACGAACAACGCGTAGTCGATGCCGACGGCGAGCCCGAGCATCAGCGCCAGCGTGGTGGTCGTGGAGGAGAAGCCGATGGTGCTGGCGAGCGCGGTGATGATGGCGACGCCGGTACCGATGCCGAACAGCGCGGTGAGCAGCGACAGGCCGGCTGCCACGATGGACCCGAAGGCGATCAGCAGGACGACTGCCGCGACGGCGACACCTATCAGCTCGCTGCTGGAGGACATCTCCATCGACTGCAGGGCGTCGCCGCCGATCTCCACGGTCAGACCGGAGTCGCGGGCGTCCTGCGCCGCGTCCTTGAGCGCGGTGGTCGTGGCGTCGGTGAGTTCGCTGTTCGACTTCGTGTAGTTGACGGTGGCGTAGGCGGTGGTGCCGTCCTTGCTCACGGCATGCGTCGTGAAGGGATCGAGGGCACTCTGGACCTGACTGCCGTCGGCGAGTTCCTTCACCGTGTGCTCGATCGCCGCCTTGTTGCCGGCCGCGGTGATCTTCTGTCCGTCGGGGGCGACGAAGACAAGCCTGGCGGTGGCTCCGTCGGAGCTGCCGCTGTCGGGGAAGCGCTCGTCCAGGAGGTCGAACGCCTTCTGGGACTCCGTACCGGGAATGGAGAATGAGTCCTTCGGCGCGGCCGGAGCCTTGGCCGCGCCGAAGACGGCGACGGCGAGTACCGCCGCCCAGAGCAACAGGAACCAGTGTCGTTTACGGAACGACACTCGGCCCAGTCGATAGAGAAAAGTGGCCACGACGAAGGCACTCCAGTCTGGATCTCGACAACGGGCGACCTGCGCGCCGCAAGGCACGGCGGGCCACCGGAGCAGCGGTAGGCAGTGCGCCTCCGACGGGAGGCGCGAAGCATGCAGCCATCCTTCGTGGCGGGGCGCCTCATCGGCATCGTCGCCCGGCACGCAATCGCGCCTACTGCCGATGAAGGAGATCCGGGTTCGTCCGGCGAGGTCCACGTAGTCCGTGAGAACGACGGGTCCTGCGGAGAGAGGACTCACCACCGGGCACTCAGCGCGCGGCGGGGCCGGCGACCTGCCTGTGTTTCCGGCCGTACGACAGCCGCCACTCGACTCCCGGCGCAGCTGTTGCCGGGCCGGCCTGCATGTTCACGCCGGGCACTCGGTGGCCAGCGTCATCTCGGCCACGATTTGCACCCCGGTGAGCAGGAGGTTCTCGTGTGCACTGACAGGTGCAGCGCGGTGGCGGTTGCCGTCAGGACACCTCGCTGACGCAGGCCGCCGGGTCATTTGTGCAAGCGGCTGGCGGGTGGCCCGGATCCACGCGCCGCTGCGTCGCTTCCCCCGAGAGGTCGGCGGCACCTTCGCCCCGCTACTTGATCATCGACGCCTTGGCGCGGCACGTCGTAGCGGGGTGGAGCGGCGATGGACGAGGGAGCGGGACCCCGATCGCATCCTCGTCGGGCGAAGGGACAGCCAGGCCACTCGGCGCACTGCGGAATTGCAGCAGCGGCAGCTCAGCGAATGTGTTCACGATCTGGGGTGACGTCGACATATATCGGCCCACTCTGCTCCGCGGCTTTGTCGCTTTCCGTCGCCGACTTGCTGTCGCAGCCGCCCGCACCAGCCTTGCCCCGCACGATCGTCGGGGCCCCCTGCAGTCCGTCCCCGACGCACGCTGACCGCCACGGAATCAAGCAGGTGAAATACCGATGCAGCGCACCAGGTGTCTTCCCCTCCGCGTATGAACAACGCGCATGTCTGGCATGACCGCTCCCCATTACCGAAACCCTCTCGCTTGGATGCACAATCAGCAGAGGAAACCAGTCATGGCGGAAGTTGAATCGACCTCCGGCAGGACGCATTTGCGAGAAGGCAAGGAAATGCACTTCTCGCTTTCTTCAGTCAGCGCCGCGGAACCGGAGAACGGCCGGCGTTGCACACACCGAGCCAAGCCTCACTGCACAGTCCGCCAGGGAAGGTGTTTGTCCGCCATGAGCGCACCGGAGATCCGCCGTGTGGTGACCGGCCACGACGACAAGGGCCGAGCGGTGGTCATCAGCGACCAGGTGAGCACCGGGCCGAATCCGTTCTCGAACCTGGTCTGGACGACCGCCACATCACCTGCCGACAACATGGACGACACCGATGGCGCGCTGCGCGGGGCAGGCGTGACGGTAGCGGGCGGAACGGTCTTCAGGATCGGCCGGCTCGAGCCCGGACATCGCTCGCCGATGCACCGAACGCTCTCGATCGACTACGGCATCGTCCTCGACGGCCGTCTGGTGCTCGAACTCGACGGCGGAGACCGGGTGGAGCTGAAGGCCGGTGACGTCGTCGTCCAGCGTGGCACGAACCACATCTGGGCCAACGAGACCGACGAGTCGTGCACCGTCGCCTTCATCCTCGTCGACGCCAAGCCGGTCGTCGTCGACGGCCGGGAACTCGCGCCGACCCCCATCACACTGCCCAAGCCGCCCCAGGCCTGACCTGACCTTTCACTGCCAGATCCGAGAGGAGCCCACTGTGGCACGAGTGAAGTACCTCGACAGTGAGGACATGAAGACACCAGAGGCGCAGGCCGCCTGGCACCGCCTGGAAACCGAGCGGCCGAAGCCCATAGGCGCCGTCTTCCGACTCACCGCGCACTCCCCGCAGGTGCTTGCCGCCTCCCTCACCTATGGGCAGGCGCTGCGTGCCGACACAGTGATCAACGACAAGCTGCGCGAGCTGGCGATCCTGACGGTCGCTCACGCCACCGGCGTGGAGTACGCCATCGCACACCACGCCGGTCCCGCCGTCCTGCACGGCGCGACCGAGGAGCAGATCGCGAGCATCCTCGACTTCGAGACGTCGGAGGCCTTCGACGACCGCGAGCGCGCCGTGATCAGGCTCGCGTACGAGTCGACGGTCAAGGTCCACGTGTCGCAGGAGACGTGGAATGCGGCCGCCGAGTTCCTCAGCGAGCGGGAACTGGTCGAGCTGGTTCTCAACATCGCCTACTACAACAACGGAGCCCGCATCATGGCCGCGCTCGACGTCGAACTCGAGGAGCCGTACAAGCTCGACCCGGTCGGCCAGTTCCTGAAGGACATCAAGGGCCGAAAGGCGAAGTCGTGACCACTCTTACCGCGGCCGAACTCATCGGCCGGACCGAGGAGCTACTGCCCGTCATCGCGGAACGAGCCGCTGAGACCGAGGAGTTGCGGCGCGTCCCGGACGAGACGGTACGCGACCTGAAGGACGCGGGACTCATCCGCGTGGGCAACCCGACCCGGTACGGGGGCTACGGCCTCGACATCGACACGAGCTTCGAGATCGGCTGGCGGCTCGGCCAGGTCTGCGGCGCGACCAGCTGGTTCTACACCGTGTCCCAGAGTCACAACTGGTGGATGGGAACGGCCTCGGAGGCCGCGCAGGACGAGTACTTCGCCTCGCCCGACGTCATCTCGTCGTCGGCGTACGCGCCGACCGGACAGACGAAGCGGGTCGAGGACGGCTGGTGGATCTCCGGCCGATGGCCGTACTCCAGCGGCGTCGACCACGCCGACTGGGTCATGCTCGGCGCCCTCGACCTGGAATCGAAATCCCTGTACGCCCTGATGGTCCCGCGCGCGGACATATCGATCGACGACGACTGGTACGTCTCCGGTCTCAAGGGCACCGGCAGCAAGACGATCGTCATCGACGAGCCGGTGTTCGTCCCCCGCCACCGGGAGATGAAGGCGGGCGGCCCGCCCAACCTGGAGTGGCGCGACAAGCACGGGCGGGGCTCCTACGGTGTTCCGCAGTTCGAGGTGATGCCGGCCGTGCTGGCCACACCACTGATCGGCATCGCGCAGGGGGCGGTGAACGAGTTCGTGGACCTCACCCAGAAGCGGGTGACCAAGCGAGGTCCGAACAGGGTCTCGATGGCCGAGGATCCGGGAGGGCAGTTCCGCGTCGCCGAGTCGGCCGCCGAGGCGGACGCCGCACGCAGCATTCTCCGTACCGACCTGCGTGAACTCATCGAGCTCGGCGCTGCCGGCGGTGCACTGTCCCCTCTGGACCGGGCCCGTATCTGGCGCAACCAGTGCTACGCGGCGAAACTCTCCGTCTCCGCCGTCAACCGCCTCTTCGAGGCTTCCGGCGCGGGCGCGCTGTTCAAGTCGAGTTTCCTGGCGCGGATGCACCGGGACGTCAACGCTGGATCACACCAGGCGGCCGTCCAGTGGGACGCATCCGCGGCACGGTACGGCAAGCTCCGCCTCGGGGTCGAGAGCCCGGAGTTGTGGTAGCCCCCGAGGGTGCCTGATGTGAATCGTCCCTTGATGGCCGGCTATGCGGAGTCGGCCATCAAGGGCGCCGTCGTTCGCCGCGGCGTGAAGCTCGAGAATGCCCTCATAACGCTGATCTCAAGTACATGGCAGGGCTCACGAGTGCTGCAGGGCAGGCAAGATGACGTCGTCCACGAACTGCTCCAGGTAGTCGGCGTCCGCGGTGAGGCCCTCGAAGAAGGGGCGTGCCACCAACGCGCTCCACACCAGGCTCGGCAGGAACTGCGCCGCCCCAGGGCGGTCAGGCAGCTCCTGGCGCCGCATCGCACGCTCGACAATCCCCGCGAGCTCCTCCCGCGCGGGCTCCAGCATGGACACACGGAACGCCTCGGCAAGCTTCGCGTCCGTCAGCAAAGCGTGGTGCAGAGCCGCGATCATGGTCGTGTCCTTGTCCGCCCGTGATCCCAACTGCTCGAACAGCAAGAGCAGATCGCCGCGGAGACTTCCCGCATCGCCGCCGACCGAGTCGGCCGGCCGCAGCGCCGCCACCGCGGCCGCCACCATCTGCGCCTTACTGCCCCACTGCCGGTAGATGGTGGCCTTGCTGCATCGCCCCCGGGAGGCGATGAGGTCCATGGACAGCGAGCCGTATCCTACCTCACGCAGGATATCCAGCGTGACGTCAAGGAGTTCGCTCGCACGATCCGGCGTCATACGCGGACGGCGGACAGCGCTGCGCACTGCTTGCTCGTGCATGCCAGAAAACCCCTCGATAAAACTGTACGGTTCCGTACCATAATACGATGCCGTGCTCACGTCATGGAGAGGCGACGGCGCGCTCGTTGTCGAGGGCGCCGTCGAGGTGCTCAGGATGCGTCGGAGTTCTCGACGAAGCGCTTAAGAATCTCCTTGTGCCGTGGCGTGGCCTTTCTGACGGGGTAGTGGATGCACCACTCGAAGTAGCGGAAGTCCTTCGCGATACCCCAGCGGCACAGGGCGTCACCCTCGTTGTAGAACTTCGCCATCTCGACGGTCGGTGTGGCGAAGATGTGCAGTGCGTGCTTCCAGTCGCCGGTAGGCCCGCAGCCCCAGGCCATACCCATCGCCGCGATACCGCCCTGGCCGTGCATGTTGTAGGCGTGCAGCACATCGAACAGGGGGCGTGGTGCTCCGTCCAGCCGCCAGGCGCGCAGCGGTTCGGCATCGAAGTCGAAGCTGCCGAACGCCGCGACAAGCGTCTCGGGCGTGGTGATCGTGACCTCGAGTTCGAGCTCCTGCTCCGGCAGTGGCGGCACGTGAGGACCGGCCTTGTAGAGCGGAGCGTGGACGCGCCATTCGAAGAACCACTCTCCGCCGATGGCGCCGCCCGTGAAGAGCGGATCGGCGTGCATCAGTTCACGGGCCTCTTCGAGGGTTTCGGTCCGATAGATGTACAGGATCTCGGTGAAGTCGGCCGAGGGGCCGGCCTCGTAGAACTTCTCGCGCAACCCGTGGTTGTACGCGATGTGCTTGCGGTAGAGGGAATCGAGTTCCGCAGGCAGATCGATCCCCTTGTCGAACAGGGACCGCAGAGCTGCCGCGACGTCCTCGCGCACCTTCGCCGAGCAGGCGAAGAGCCTCTCGGGCACCGGCTCGCTGGCCACCAGTCGCAGAGTTCTCAGCTCTCCGGGCAGGAACGGCGGCTTGGCATCCTCGCCGGTCGACGTGTCATCAGACATCTGTCTCCTCCGTGGCTCCAGCTCTGTGGGCAGATCGGACCGGCGGAGCGGCCAAACTGCTCCGCCCTGGGGTGCCTCGCCCGGTGGTCGGTCAGGTGGAAGCGGCGATGAGGGCGGCCAGCCGGGGCACGAGTGCGGCGGCGTTGGCGTCCAGCGCCGAGCGGGTTTCCTCGTCGAGGAAGGCCAGCCCCGGAGCAGGGTCGTCGCCGTCTTCCGGCAGCGGCAGGTTCGGCCAGTCGGTGCCGAAGACGATCCGGTCCGCGGGAGCCACCAGACGGGTCGTCCGGTAGGCGATCTCGTTGTTGGACAGACCCGTGTCGTAGTACAGGCGGGAAAGGTACGCCAGAGCGCCGGCCGGCGCCTTCCGCGCGAGCTGCGGTTCACGGACGGCCAGCGAGGCGATCCTCTCCGCGAGGAACGGTGTGGCGCCTCCGCAGTGCGCCACCTGCCAGCGGATCCGCGGGAAGCGCTCGAAGATCCCGTTGTAGATCAGGTTCGCCAGCACCCTCGTCGTGTCGAAGGTGAACTCGTACAGCCACGGCGGATGCTCCAGCGGCATTCCGCATGCGGGCAGGGTCGGATGCAGGAAGACGTACGCCTCACGGCGGTCCAGCTCCGCGTACAGAGGCTCCCAGCTCTCGTCGCCGGCGTACGTGCCCTGGTAGTTCGTCATCAGCAGGACGCCGTCCAGCTCCAGCACGTCGAGGCCGTGGGCGACCTCCGCGACCGCGGCGTCGACATCGGGAAGCGGCAGTACCGTCAGCCCGGCGAAGCGGGTCGAGTGCGAGCGCACGGTCTCCGCGAGCTCGTCGTTGATCATCCGCGCCAGCTTGGCCGCCTGGGCGCCGCCCCCCGCGTTCAGGCCCATGGCCATCGGGGACAGCACCGCCCCGTCGATCGCGTAGCGGTCCAACATGCCCAGAATCGCGCCGGCGGTGAGCGACGGCGGGCGGGGCAGACCAGCCGGAACGGGCGGAGCGGGCAGGTTCTGCGGGCTGATGTGGACGTGGGTGTCGATCCTCATGCCGGCTTCACGCAGCGGTTGCGCTGCACTCCCAGGCCGGTGATCTCGCCCTCCATGACGTCGCCGGGGACGAGCCAGCGGTTGCCGTGGTGGCCGGCGTTGCCGGCCGGGGAACCGGTTAGCAGCAGGTCGCCGGGGCGCAGTTCCAGGATCGTCGACGCGTAGGCGACCAGCTGCTCGACCCCGAAGATCATGTCGTCGACGCTTTCGTTCTGCATGACCTCGCCGTTGACCTTCAGTGTGATGCGCAGGTCCCGGTAGTCGGGCACGAACTCGCGCGGCACGAAGTACGGGCCGGTGGGGAAGAACGTCGGCCTGACCTTCGTCATCAGGTAGTCGGTCATTCCTACGTCGGGACGGCTCATAACGTCGCGGGTGCTGATGTCGTTGGAGATCGTGTAGCCGGCCACGTGGTCCAGCGCGTCCGTCACGTCGATGTCCCGGCCACCGCGGCCGATGATCACCGCGAGCTCGAGCTCCCAGTCGTGCTGCTCGCCCGGGCCCCACAGCACGACGTCGTCGGTGGCCCCGCTCACCGTGCTCGGGAGCGCGGCGAAGACGAACGCCTCCCCGTCCAGGCGGCTGCGCCCGAACTTCCGGCCCTCGGCGAAGAGTTCCTCGTCCGACCGCTGGTCGCCCTGCTTGCGCAGCAGCGCGGCGTGCAGCTGCTCGAGATGCGTGTAGTAGTTGGCGCCGCCGCACAGGACCTGCCCGGAGGCCACCGGCGGGAGCGGGCGAAGGCTGTCGAGCGCCAGGCCCTCACCCGGCAGCGCGACGGCCAGCTCGCGGAGCCGTCCCAGCGAGGCTTCCCAGTCGTTCAGCATCGACAGCGTGTCGCTGAACTCAGGCCGCAGGTCGTGTACCCGACCGTCGACGACCAAGCCGGGAAAGGCAACACCGTCTGCGGCGGAGAACGTACCGAGTCCGAAAGTCATAAACACACCCTTCTCTGCGACGGGCCCATATGTAAACCCTCGCGAAATTCGTCATCGAATTACCAGGTCCGGAGCGCCGATTTCTGGGAGCGACGTCGCTTTCATGGCATTCCGCTCTTCCCCTCGATGGAAGATAGCAAGGAATGGAGAGGTAATGAGGTTCGGGGAAAGCACGCTCATCCATCTCTGGCATGACCAGAGGTAATGATCGGCGCCTCGTTGGAGCAGGCGTCGGGCAGCAGCGGGAGCGAGAGGCGGCAGGGAGCGGGCGAGCCCAGGTGCTCGCCTTGTGCGCGAGGTCCTGACGTTACGCCGACTTTATAGTACGGTAACGTACCTTACTATCGGCTCGGGTACCGGGCCCAGGGCGTCCCCGTTCCTTGGACAGGTGATCATGACGTCAGCCGTGAATCTTCGTAAGTTCGATCTCAACCTGTTGGTGGCGCTCGATGCCCTGCTTCATACCCGCAGCGTCACCAAGGCAGGTGAGCAGCTGAACCTTACGCAGTCGGCGGTCAGCGCCGAGCTTCGCCGGCTGCGGCGCATGTTCGACGATGAGCTGCTGACCCGAGTCGGCCGCCACTATGAGCTGACGCCGCTGGCGCAGACCCTCATCGAACCGGTGGAGGACGTGGTCGCGCGGGTCCGGCACACGATCGAGCACCGGGTCACATTCGATCCCGCCGTGGCCTCGCGCCGCTTCTCGCTGGTCATGTCCGACTACACGATGCTCCGGATTCTCCAGCCCGCCCTCTGTCGTGCGGCGGCCCAGGCGCCAGGCGTCGGTCTTGAGGCGCGCCAGCTCAACGATCTGGTGCCCCGCATGCTCGGACACCATGGCGCCGATCTCGTCATTGGCGCGGGCGTGGATCTGGACGGAATCCACTCGCAACGGCTGTCCACCGAACGATTCGTATGCATTGTCTCTGCCGACAACCCGGATGTCGGTGACGAACTGCCCCTCAGCCTGATTGAGTCCCTCCCCCATCTGGCCATCGCCTGGCAGCCATGGATGAGCGCTCTCCTGGCGCAGAAACCCGGAACCGGCTCGCTCATCAGTGAACTCTCGACCTTCCTCGGTCCGCGGCCGGCCGAGGACCGGTGCGCCGACCGCCGTAGGGACGTCGTCGCCGACAGCCTCATGTTGGCGCCCTTCTTGGTGAAGGGAACCCGGCTGGTCGGACTGGTCCCGGAGCGCCTCGCCCACCACTTCCGCGACATCGCCGACCTCAAGGTGTTCGAGCCGCCGTTTCCGATGCCGGAGCTCCACGAGACGATGTACTGGAGCGATCTGGCTCATACGGATCCGGCGCACGTCTGGCTGCGACAGATGATCGCGGATGTCGCCGCCGGCGAGGCCGACACCGGATCGTCGTCCTTGCCGGAGCTGGAGGCCGATGACCGAGTGCTCTCCGCCATCGGTGCACTCTGAGGGGTGCGAAGGCACAGGGCCGCGGAGGAAATCGCCGCGGCCCTTCTCGGTGAATCTGCCCGTACCGGGCCTCGGTCGTCACGGCTCTCCCGCTCACCGTGGCATCCGTTGACTGACGGGCGGGCCACTGAGATCAGCTGTGGTCGAGCGAAGATCCGCAGGACCGGGTCAGCCGGGTCGTTCAGACCGGCGGAGCGATGAAGGCGCTGTGGTCGGCCTCGTTGTGGGTCTCCTTGCCGATGGCCTCCTCCATCGGGTTGTTGGCCGTGCCCCACTGGTCTGACACCCCGTCCTTGGACGGGTCGTAGACGTGCGGGTGCCAGGTGTCCTCGTCCAGGATCTCCAGCTCCGTCGTGTACTCGACCATGTTCCCCTGCGGGTCCAGGAAGTAGCTGAACGTGTTGTCGCCGGCGAAGTGCCGCCCCGGCCCCCACATGAACGTGGCGCCGGACTTCTTCACCCGGCCCGTACCGCGCATGTACTCGTCGAGACCACGCATCTCGAACGAGATGTGGTGCAGCGACTGGTGCGGAGCCGCGGCGATCGCCATGGAGTGGTGCTGCGGGTTCATCCGCATGAAGTGCATCGCATCGCCGATCTTCGGGTGCCGGATGGTGTCCGACAGCGCGAAGTTCAGATGACGCTCGTACCACTCCCGCGTCTTGTTGATGTCCGGGGAGTTGAGCACCACGTGCGACAGCCGGACCGGGATCGACTCACGCTCCTCGATCCGCCGGTGCTTGCGCGGCGACACGTCGGCCGTCACCTCCACCGTGCGCCCGTCACCGTCGAAGAAGCGGAAACCGTAGCCGCCGCCCGGCGTGTCGATCCGGTCCGGCTGAGTGATCAGCTGGACGCCCCCGGCCAGGAGCTTCTCCGCCAGGGCGTCCACGTCCAGCGTGGTCGCCGCACCGTAGGACACGAGGTCGAGTCGCTTCTCCTCCGACTTCCGCAGACGCACCACATACTGCTCCGGACTGCCCTCCGCGGCCAGGAAGGAAATGCCGGAATCCTCCGCGACCTTGGTAAGACCCCAGACCCCGGAATAGAACTCAAGCTCTTTTTCGTAGTCCGGCACACCGATGTCCACATGCCGGAGGTGAGTGATAAGGCGGTCGGTCATGATCGTCCTTCGCTGATCGACGATGGCGGTGCGGTGCGGTATTCACAGAGCGACGGCAGGGCCCGGAACGAGATAGGCCCGCGCGGTGCAGCATCGACGGGAATACCCTCCCGGATATCAACTCTGCCAGCCTTCTCGCGCCTCATGAAATTGATTCCGTTGATGCTGGATATTCACGGGGTCACTGGCGTGCGCACTTTGATCTTTTTGGGTAGAACGTCCCTTGTGGGTGCGGGACCCAGTTCATGGCAGGTATCGTCGCCGCGCGTGGGCCGGGGAGCATGAGATTCTCTAGTGCTGCTCCGTCTGCGCACTCTCGATGAGATCCCCCAGGACCGCCCTGTGGCGTGGCGTGGCCTTTCGTCGCGGATAGTGAATGCACCACTCGAAGTAGCGGAAGTCCGACACGATGCCCCACCGGTAAAGGGCGTCCATCTCGTTGTGGAACTTCGCCATCTCGATCGAAGGAACCGCGAGGATGTGCAGGGCCTTGTCGAGGTCGGCGTTCGGGCCGCACGCCCAGGTGATGCCCATCGTCGCCGTTCCGCCCTCGCCGTACAGGTTGTAGAGGTGCAGCAGTTGGAAGAGCGGACGCGGGGCCTTGCCCTGCTGCCAGTCCTTCATCGGCTCCAGGTCGAAGGTTCCGTATGACGCGATCAGCGTCCGCGGGGTCGTCACCTCGACTTCCACCTCCTGCACCTGCTCCGGCATGAACGGCAGCCGGCTCTTGTACAGCGGCGGATGGATGTGCCACTCGAAGTACGAGTCGTCGTGGAAGACCCCGGCCGCGTACAGAGGGTCGGCCCGCATCAGCTTCCGCGCTTCCTCCAAGCTTTCCGTCCGGTATATGTACAGGATTTCAGTGAAGTCGGCCGAAGGCCCGGCCTCGTAGAACGCGTCGCCGAGGCCGTCGCTGTACGAAAGATGACTCTCGTAGACGGGTCGGATGCCCTCGGGGAGCTCAGAGCCCAGGTCAAACCTGGCCTGCAACGCTGCGGCGAAGTCGGCACGCACTTTCGCCGAGCAGACGAAAAGGACCTCGGGGACGGGTTCGGTCGGCACCAGCCTCAGGGTCCGCAATTCGCCGGGAACAATCCGTTGGGAAGGTTGGTCAGCCATGTTGTTCCACTTCCTGAGCGAGGATGTCGTTCGCTGAGAAGCTGACACGGAAGCCCAGGGCAGGACCACCACGTGGTTCATGAACATCGTCCATGCCTGGGATTTCCGACGGTTATGCGCCGGTGCCGGAGTCGACGTCCGCTCTGGTGCGTCCGGCGGCGGTGCGGGAAAGCGGCTAGCCGGGCTGACGGGCTCCCGTGAGGTGAAGGGCCTCGGCCTGTCGGCGGCGCTCATTGTCGTCCGATGTCGTACGCGAACGCCCCCACCGGCTGCCCAGCCAGCCCAGGAGGAAGGCGACCGGGATGGAGATCAGACCGGGGTTGCGCACCGGGAGCCAGGCGAAGTCCACGTCGGGGAGAAGGGAGTTGGGGCTGCCGGACATCGCGGGTGAGAAGAGCGGCAGCAACACGGCCAGCACCACTCCTCCGAAGACGGTCCACAGCAGTCCGCTGCGGTTGTATCCGGGCCAGTACAAGCTGTAGACCAGCGCCGGAAGGATGGCAGAGGCGGCGACGCTCGTGGCGAGCTGCGAACCGAAGCCGGTTGGGGAACCCTGCAGCACGACGGCTACCAGGACGCCGAGTCCACCGAGAGCGAGAGACGCGGTGCGTGCTACGGCGATTTCCGTGCCGGGGGCGGCCGGACTGCGGCGCACGACATGAACGTAGACGTCGCGGGCGACCGATGAGGCCGCGGCCAGGGTGGTGCCTCCGATCACGGAGAGCGCCGTGAGGAATGCCGCGCAGGCGACGGCGGTGAACAGCAAGTTGCCCAGAACCGTTGCCTGCCCGCCGAGCAGCGAGCGGGTGATCAGGAGGAGAGCGGCGTCCCCGTCGGCGTCGCCGCTCCTGATCGCGTCGCTGCCGAGCACAGCGGAGGCTCCCAGTCCCAGCAGGACGAGCGCGAGGCAGACCACGGCGACGACGATGGCGGTGTGCCGGACCGAACGCCGCGCGGCGGCGCCGTCCCGAGCGGCGTGCATCCGCAGGAGGATGTGCGGCATACAAGCCGTGCCCAGTACCAGCACCAGCTGCAGTCCGATCAGGTCGACACGGCCCTCGGCGCTGTGCCCCAGCAGGTTTCCTGGTTGCAGGTAGTGCTGCTGTCGGCTCCCGCGCGCGGCGTCCGACACCAGCGTGTCGAGGTTGCCGTGGAAATGAACCAGCACCGCCAGACTGCTCACGGCCAGCGCTGCGAGAGTGACCGCACCGGAGAGGATCTGCACCAACGTGAGGCCCCGCATGCCGCCAAGAGCGGCACAGAGCACCACCAGCACCCCGAGCAACAACGTGCAGACCTGCTTCGCGCCGAGCGAGGAGAGGCCCATGAGCTGGGCGGTGATGGCGCCGGCGCCGTTCAGCTGAATGGCCAGGAATGGCACGCAGACGCCCAGGGTCGCCACGGCGGCGGCGATTCTCGGCGAGGTACCGGAAATCCGGAGGGCGAAAAGGTCGCCCAGGGTGTGCGCGCCGCTCTGCCGAAGCGGCCTGGCGAACAGGATCAGGACACCGAGGGAGAGCACCAGGTCCAAGGCCATGGTGATGCCGTCGAAGCCGCTGATGGCCACGACTCCGGTGACGTTCAGCAGAACCGTGGTCGCCAGGTAAGTGCCGGAGAGAGCGGCACCGTTCCGCAGGGGCGAGAGTGTCCGCGAGCCGACGTGGAAGTCGGCCGCGCTGTCGCCGTCAGGTCCTCCCATGATGGACAGGAACAGGGCGACGACGATGAATCCAAGGAAGCCGACCAGCACGAACGACGGGCTGCCGACGTCGACCGCACTTTCGGCTGCGGACCAGGTCACGGGTTTCTCCCCGGTCTGGCAAAGAGCGTGTGCGGCCCTTGAGGGGCAGGTTCTGCGGTTCCACCGGCGGCAAGCCGGGTGAGCGGCTCCAGGTGACGGGCGCACTGGCGGTCGTACCGGTCGACGGTCCACAGCAGGATGAGTGCCTGTATCAGGCAGATCAGCAGTCCCACGGTCAGGGGACCGGTGAGCACGGTGGTACCGAACACGGCACTGCCGGTCAGACCCACTGCAGAGATCAGCACGAAGCACACGGCGTTGGCACCGACGAGCGAGCGATCCAGTCTCCGCGAGACCTCGCGGATCTTGGTGAGGGCGATGCTTCTCGCATCGGGGTGGTCCCCGTCCGGATCGTGCAGCGGGTGGGATGTAAGTGGGGACGAACGCAACGGTTCCGCCAATGTCATCAGAAGGCTGCCTGGAGCGGCAGCGGAGTGGAAGCGGGTGACCCTCCGCACCGTGCAGGGGGATGCCGGTCGGCGAACTGGCTGCAGTCGGAGGGCGGGGGCCGGACGGCTCACGTCGCACGACGGCGATGGGTCGCACACGAACCGGGCCGACGACGTTGGTTCACGTGGCCGCCCCGCAATCACCTACTGTGCGCAATCGACGGCGATTAGTGAAATCGATTCCGTCAATGTCCTTTATCGATCCTGCGATTGGGGCGGCTCGTTCCGAGAACCAATTGATCGCCAGTCGGCTCAACCCACGGGAGCGGTGGCCGTGTAGGTGTGGAAGCCAGACGTGTACCGCAGTTCGCCATCGGGCAGTACTGCCAGGGCCTCCAGACCCTCGGCCGCCTCAAGGGCGTCGAGCCAGTCGGCTCCCATGGCGAATCCGGCCGTGGCCCAGATGTCGGCCCGGGCCAGGTCCCTGCCCACGACCGTGAGTGAGGCAAGGCCCGTTGCCGGCTCGCCGGTGTGCGGGTTCACGATGTGGCAGCCCCGCTCTGCGGTGCCCGAAGTGGCCACGGCGAGCCCTTCGTGCGCGACGATCGCGGCCAGGCGGCCTGGGCGCAGCGGATGCGCGATGCCGATGCGCCAGGGTTGACCCGGCGCGGGGCCGCCCGAGGTCTGGACGTCTCCGCCTCCGCAAATGCTGTGCCGCCGCGAGCCCGCTGCCTGCAGGATCCGCGACGCCTCCGTCACGGCCCATCCTTTGACGTAGCCGGAGGGGTCGAGGCGGCCGGTGGACCTGAGGTTGAACCAACCGTCCGTCTCCCGCTCCGCTTCGGCGCAAGCCGCCAGCACCCGGGCGACTTCGGGCTCGCAGGTGTCGGGCGTGGCTTCGCCGCGGTCGAGGCGGCTGACCGCGCTGTCCTCCCGGTACGTGGAGTACAGCGCGTCGATGCGGTGAAGTCGGTCAGCCGCCTCGTGCAGTGCGTCCTCGACGTCCAGGAGTCGTCCTTTTGTCTCCGCGTCGCGGACGTCGAAGGAGAACACGGTGCCCATGACGTGCACGACTTGGCGCAGCGGAGCGCCGCTCACAGTCCGGCCTTGTCGATCGCGCTCTGCAGGGACTGGGTGTAGCCGTCGCTGGTGTAGGTGGCCCCGGACACCACGTCTATGTGGGCGCTCTGGGCCACTATTGCCTCCTGACGGAGCTGTGGCAGCGCCCGGCTGTTGAGCATCTGGTCGACGGGGTTTTCCTTGGGGTACTCCGGCACGGAGATGTCGGTGATCTTTCCGTCCTTGACCGTGATCTTGACCTGGATCGGACCGTAGCGCGTGTTCGCCGCGTCCCCAGTGACGGTCTTGGCCGCCGAAGCGGAGCCGCTGCCAGACGTCGCGCTGGGGCTGGCACCGCTCGGCAGCGGGCCACTGGCGACAGCGCCGCCTGTAGTCGGAGGCAAGGGGTTGGAATCGGCCACGGCTGTCTTGAGGGAGAGCAACAGCACCACGCCTGAGGCGGTGGCGGCGGTGGTCACGATGAATCGGCGCACCATAACTCCTACGAGCGTGCGGGCGGGTGATGGACTTCAGAAGGCGAAGGACTCGAAGTGGATGCGGCTGCGCGGCACCCCGGCGGAGCGGAGTGCGGACACAGCCGTGGCGGTCATCGCCTCTGGCCCGCAGAGGAAGACGTCGTGCCGGGCCAGATCGGGAATGATGGTTTTCAGGTTCTCGGCGGTAAGGAGTTCGCCCACCTTGTTGCGCCGCCCCACGAGGTACTGGAGCCGCGCACCGCGCTCGGCGGCGATGGCTTCCAGTTCGGAGCGGAAGAGTATGTCCTTCGCGTGGCTGGCCCGGTAAAGCAGGGTCAGGTCACCAGGGGCGGTCGGCAGCGTCTCGAACAGGGCCCGTAGCGGCGTGATGCCGACCCCGGCCGCCAGGAGCAGCACTTTGCGTGAACGCCGGCGTGCCGCCGTGAAGGCTCCGTACGGTCCCTCCGCGCGGACCCTGGTACCGGGCTTCAGCCGGGCCGCCGCCGCGCTGTGATCTCCCAGCCCCTTGACGGTGAAGCGCAGGTACTCCGGGTTTGCGGGGGCCGAGAGCGAGTACGGGTGAGCAGTCCAGCGCAGACCGGGCGCCATGAACTGCAGTCGGAAGAACTGTCCCGGCTTGGCCCGCAGCTTCTCCAGCCGCCGCCCGGTGACGAAGACGGAGACGGTGCCGGGCCCCTCTCGCCGCACCTCCGCCACCCGCAGTCGGTGCCGCAAGTCCGAAAGGAACGGCATGCAGAGACGGAACCAACAGACCAGCAGCACCGCACCGAGATACAGGGCCAGCCAGGCCAGACGAGCCGGCGGCTCGGCGATGAACTGGGCTCCGTCGGAGAGCTGGTGGGCGAAGGAGAGTGCGACCGCGAGATACGTGCCCAGGTGGAGGTAGTACCAGGTTTCGTAGCGCAGCCGAAGGCGGGCGACACGTGCGGAGGTGATCGCCACCGCGAAGAGGAGGAAGGTGCCGGCCGTGGCTTTGAGCATGTCCGGGTAGTGGAAGACGATGTCCACCGTCTCCGTCATGATCCCTTTCCCGCCGGTCAGCGCGTACCCCCAGATGATGAGCACGATGTGCGCGATGAGGAGACCCGTCAGGTACCGGCCGCCCATGGCGTGCCAGCGGGCGACGCGGTCAGTGCCGACGCCCCGTTCGAGGAAGGGCAGGCGGGCCATGAGCACGATGAGCACGGGGGCGGCGTATCCGGCCAGCAGTCCGGTGATCCGACCGGCCTCACTGAGCCACGCGCCACTGCCCGAGACGGACTCGGTGCTCTTCCACCACAGGCCTGTCACCGCGATGGCGCCAGCCCAGATGACGGTGAGTACCGCGGCCGGCATGGTCCTGCGGACGAAGGGGGTCCCTGAGGCGATGAGTCCTGTGTCCTGGGCATGGGATGCCATGGCTTCCTTCACGGGATAGGTCGACGGGCCTGCCAGATGAGCGTCCTTTTGAGCTGTGGCAGGAGACGGGAGGCAGAAGGCAGGAGATGCTGCCAGGCCTCGACAAGGCGAGTTTTCCTGAGAGCCTTGAATGTGTCGTCGCGCGAGCGCGGTGCTTTTCCGTACCACGTCGGGGCCACCTCCGGCACGGAAAACAGCCGTCGGAATACCGCGGCTGCGGTAGGCGTGAGTGACGCGCCGGGGCGACGTCTCCGCTGCCGGTGGTGTTTACGCTGGGCGCATGTGGACCGCAGTACGCTGCTGGGCGCGGCAAAATCCCGTAATCGTCGATCTCGCGTTGGTCGGCGTGGTCTATCTGTGCACCTTGATCGCTTTCGGGGCGCGCTTCTCGGAGCGGCCGTCCGCGCATCCGATGGCGACGGACGCCCTTCTGGCCGCTGCCGCCACCGCGCCGTTGCTGGCACGACGACGCGCGCCCTTCTGGGCGCTCGGCATCGCGACGGCGGTATGCGTGATCGTCCAGGCCACCGGCGGAGAGGTCGCTCCTCTCATCACCCCGTTGAGTGTGGCCCTGTACAACATGGCGGTGCGCACCGAGCGGCGTACCGCCTGGACCGCCGCGGCCGTGACGGCGGCATGCACGATCGGTCCGGCCGTGCTCTGGGCACCCGGCCTGCTCCTTGGACCCCAGCGCCTCGGCGCGCTCACGTGGATTGGGCTGGCCACCGCCCTGGGCGACTCGGTACGCAGCCAGCGTGCCTACGTGAAGGCGCTGACAGAACGCGCGACGCGGGCGGAACGCAATCGAGAGGAAGAGGCAGCCCGCCGTGTCACCGACGAGCGGATGCGCATCGCGCGGGAACTGCACGATGTGGTGGCCCACGAACTCACCCTGATCACTACGCAGTCCAGTATCTCCATCCATCTCGGACAACGTGATCCGGCGGTACTGGTGGACAACCTGGTAGCCATCCGCAACCACTCCAAGCAGGCACTCGACGAACTGCGCGCGATCGTGGGCCTTCTCACCCAGCCTGGTGATGGCGCCACGCCGCGCGATCCGGTCCCAGGACTTCACCGATTGGAAGAGCTGGTGGCGTCGTTCGCCCGCGCGGGGCTTCGGGTCGAGGTCGTCAAGGAAGGCGAGAAGCAGTCCCTTCCGTCGGCGGTGGACCTCGCCGCGTACCGCATCGTCCAGGAGGCACTGACCAATGTGCGCAAGCACGGCGGTGTGGACGTTGCCCGGCTCCGGGTCGGCTTCGGGCACGATGCTGTACGCATCACCGTCGAGAACAGCGGGTCCGTCAACGCCGCGGCACCGGACAACAGTGCTTCAGGCGGCACCGGACGGGGCCTGATCAGCATCCGGGAGCGAACGGCTGCGGTGGGAGGCCAGGTCGTCGTGGGCCGACGTCCACAGGGAGGGTTCTCCGTTGACGCACGGCTGCCCTTTGTTCGCCCCGTCCGCATGGCCGAGCAGCCGAGCGGAGTCGGCCGGTGACCATCCGTGTCGTACTCGCCGACGACCAGGCGCTTCTACGGGGCATGATCCGCCTGTTGATCGACAACACGCCCGGCATGGAGGTGGTCGGAGAAGCCGCGAACGGCGCCGATGCCGTGGCGCTGGCTCGGGAGCACCGTGCGGACGTCGTGCTGATGGACATTCGCATGCCTGAGGTCGACGGGCTGGAAGCGACTCGGATGCTGACGTCGGACGAGCATCTGTGCGACGTGAAGGTGCTCATCCTCACCACTTTCGAGGTCGATGAGTACGTCGCTGAGGCGATCCGGGCCGGAGCCAGCGGATTCATCGGCAAGGGTGCCGATCCGGCCGAGCTCGTCGGTGCGATCGAGACGGTGGCGGCCGGCGAATCACTACTCTCCACGGCTGCGACCCGCGCCCTGATGGAGCGCTTCCGGCATCTGTCCGAGCCACCGGTCAATCGTCGCCCGGAGCAGATGGAGCTGCTTACTCCCCGGGAGCGGGAGACGCTCACGCTGGTCGCCCAGGGGCTGACCAACAACGAGATCTCCGCGCGCCTGCAGCTGAGCCCGCACACAGTGAAGACCCACGTCAACCGGACGATGGCCAAGCTGGGCGTGAGCGACCGCGCCCAACTCGTCGTCATCGCTTATGAGAGCGGCCTCGTTCGACCAGGGCGGCCCTGACCGGCCAGTCCCGCGACACCGACCCGGCTAATAGAGATTTGTTCTAGAAACATATTCTGGTTATCGCGGGCTGTCATGGAGACAGCAGTCGTGACTGGCGGTAATCGAGGTATCGGGTACGCGGTATGCGAGGCGCTGGCGGACAAGGGCTACCGCGTCGTCGCGGTGGCGCGTGACCCCGCCGCATCGGTGCCTCAGGGAGTCGAGGTGATCCAAGGCGACCTCGCCTCACGGCGGACGGTGGACGCCTTGGCGAAGGACCTGGCGGCGGCATGTCCCGCCATCGACGTGCTCGTCCACAACGCTGCCCTCTGGCCGACCGAACTGCAGCACAACGAGGACGGCATCGAGGCCTCGTTCGCGATCAACCACCTGGCGCCGTTCCAACTGAACCTGGCACTGGAGCCCCGGCTGCGGCGCGTGGTGCAGGTCAGCGCTGGCCTCTACACCAGGGGCGAGATCGATCCGAACCGCACGCCGTGGGGCAAGGACTTCAGCAGTACCCGCACGTACTGCGACACCAAGCGTGCGAATGTGCTGATGATGCCGCTGTTCGCGGAGCGCTGGCGGGACACCGGCGTGACCATCGACGCAGTGCATCCCTGCGTGATCCGCACCGGCCTGGGCGATCGGGGTGGCGCACAGGGCGTGATGCTCCGCGTGGCGAAGCGGCTGTGGCCGGGCCCGGCCAAAGGGGCGGCCCCCGTGGTCCGCCTGGCGACGGACACCACGGGCACGGGGCGCTACTTCAACACTCACAAGGAAGAGCCCCTGCAGGGCGACCCCGAGCTGGCGCGCCGGCTGTGGGACCAGGCACGGGAGCTGACCGGTGCCGACCGCTAAGCAACGCCGGGGGGAGGAGACCAGACAGCGCCTGCTGGACGCAGCGCTGGCCGCCCACGAGGCGGGCGAGGCGACCGTGCAGTCCGTCCTTGCGAGCAGCGGGGTGAGCCTCGGGAGCCCCTACCACCACTTCGGCAGTTTCGACGGGCTGATCGCGGCCCTGTTCGCCCGATGCCTGGGAGAGATGCTCGACGCGACCGTGGCCGACCTGGAGCGGGCGAGGACGGCCCGCACCGGCGTGACCGCGGCGGCCAAGGCCTACCTCTCCTTCACCATGGACCGGCCTGCCGAGGCACGAGTGATCCACCTGCCGGAGTACATCGCCTACCGGCCCGCCCACGCCGAGGTAATCGCCGAGGCCAAGCGCCCCCGCATGGCCCGCACCTCCGCGTGACCGGCACCGCACATCGCGGCCGGCTCGATCGTGGACCTGACGGATCCGCTGATCGAGATGATGCTGATCGGCCCGCTTGCGGAACTGTCCTGCAGGTGGCTCAGCGGTGCGGACGTCGACCTCGACAGAGCCGCCAAGCTCCTACCGCCGCGGATCTGGGCGGGACTGCGCCGCGGCGAGTAACCGGATCCCGATTCTTCGACCCGACGTTGCCGTGCGTCGGTGCACCACCGGCACACGGGTCACGTCGGGAAACGGCCGAGGAAGAACTCGCTGTGCAGGTGGGTCGTCGGCGACAGCTCCGCACCGGCAAGCCCTCTGCGCAGGGCGATCATCTACGGAATTCCGTGCCGTCCGGTTGACGAGCCCGAGTCCGTGGAGCGCGGGCACCGTGCCGCCCTTCGCCTTGCGGGCGGGCTGGATCTGCCAGAGGAGAGCCGTGGCGGCCGCCGTACTCGCCCGCGCGCTCGAGTCGATTCCTGGATACGCCGCTCACTGCGGGGGCTGGTGGGTGTGGCGGAAGGCGCCGGGCGTGGTGCCGGTGTGGCGGGTGAAGAACTTGCCGAAGTTGGTGGGTTCGGAGAAGCCCAGGCGGCGGGCGATGACCGCGACCGGTTCGTCGGTGTGGGCGAGCAGCCGTTGGGCCTGGAGGGCGACGCGGGCGTCGATGACCTGTTTGACGGGCTGTCCGGTGGCGGCCAGGCAGGCGCGGGTGAGGGTTTTGACCGTGTAGCCCAGGAGGTGGGCGTAGTCCTCGGCGCGCCGGGTGGTGGCGTAGGAGCGTTCCAGCTGGGCGCGGAAGCGGGCGTAGACCTCGCCGCCGGCGTGCGGGTCGCCGTCCGGTCCCGGCTGGGGTAGCCGGTCGATGTGCAACAGCACGGTGGCGAGGAGAAGTTGGAGGATCTCCTGCGACACGGTTCCGACCGGGCGGTTGAACTCGGCGCGCACCCTGCCCATCAGGGCGGACAGGGTGCCGTAGTCGTGGCCGGTGCCCAGTTGCCGGCAGGCGGGGCCGTACCACTCACGCACGAGACGGTCGGTGCCGGCCAGGTAGGGAGGGAAGGTGGGGGTGAACAGCAGGTGGGTGCCGTTCATGGTGCCGGGGCGGCCGAAGCGCTGGACCTGGCCGGGACGGATCCACAGCAGTGTGCCGGGGCGGCACGGGTAGGTGACGAAGTCGACGGAGTGCTCCCCGCTGCCTTCGGTGATCAGGGTGACTGTGTGGAAGTCGACCCGGTGGACGCGCTGGAGGCTGCCGTCGGCCATCCGCTCGTGCAGGTCGGCCAGCTCGGTCAGCTCGAATCCGGCGACTGGCGCGGTGGGCGGGTTGAAGCCGAACCCGGGGATCGGTCCGTCATGGGCGGTGGCGACTTCGGAGGCCGACACGGGAGACCTCACTCATGTCCGTCTTTGACCATCAGAGGTCTCCAGCGTATCTCGCCCAGCCGTGGTGCACCGGCGACAGTGGACGCAACGACGGTTGATCGGATACCGCGCGACCAGGAAGAAGCGCAGCATGAACGGCACTGTGACGGTCATCGACATGGGCACGGTCCGCGTCCACAGCTACATGGCACCGGACGACAGTCTGAATGTCACCACCCAGCTGATCGAGACCCCGGCCCGGATCGTGGCCGTCGATGCGCAGTACGCGCTGGGGTACGCGGACGAGGTCGTCGCCTACGCCAAGGGGCTGGGCAAGCCGATCGACCGGCTGATCGTCACGCACGCCCACCCCGACCACTTCCACGGCGCGGCCCGCTTCGGTGCGCCCGTGCACGCGCTGCCCACCGTGCGCGACCAGATCGCAGCCCAGGGCGACGCCCAGGACCCGACCGGCATACTCATTCCGATCACGGACGTAACGCCGACCGTCGAGATCAGCCCCGGTACCGAGGTCATCGACGGCGTGCCGTTCGTCTTCGAGGCCGTGACAGGCGGCGAGGCGGCCGACGAACTCGTGATCAGGCTGCCCGTGCACGGCGTCCTGGTCGCCCAGGACCTCATCTACCACGCCACACACCTGTTCCTCGGCAACAACGACATCGACGGTTGGCAGAAGGCCCTCGACGCTCTGGCCGCCGACACCTCGTACGACACGATCCTGGCCGGGCACGGCCTGCCCGCCACGCCGGGCGTCTACGCCGAGCTGCGCGACTACCTCGCCGCCGCCCGCGAACTCCTCGGCGACGACGCTGAGGCGTACAAGAAGGCGATCCTGGAGCGCTACCCGACCTACGGCGGCCCGTTCCTGATCGACATCGGCAACCAGTACCTCTTCGGCGCGCAGGGCGCCTGAACCGTCGTACCGGACCCTGTACCGCCGTACCAAGCAAGGAAAGAGAACAAGGACGATGAGCAGGATCGTGGTGTTCGGCGCCGCCGGAAAGGCCGGCTCCCGTGTCGTCGCCGAGGCCGCCGCACGTGGTCATGCGGTCACCGCGGTGGTCCGGGACCGCTCGCGGATCGCTTCCGTGCCCGGTGGGGTGCGGCTGGTGTCCAACGATGTCACCGATCACGGGACGGTCGCGGACCTGGCCAAGGACGCCGACGCGCTGGTGCTGACGATCGGCGGGCCCGACGCCCACTTGTACACCGACGCCGTGGCGTCTGTCGCCTCAGCCGTGCGTGCCCTGGCCGCGGCCGGGACCCGCATCCTGCACATGGGCGGCGGGGCCAGCCTCCTCAACGCCGATGGCGTGCGTTTCTTCGACACTCCTGGCTTCCCGGAGGAGTTCAAGCCCTACGCCATCGGCCAGATCCAGGCCCTCGACGCCTACCTCGGCCTCGGCGACGACGTCACCTGGACCTACCTCTCCCCGCCCCCCGTGCACTTCGCGCCCGGCGAGCGCACCGGCCGTTACCGCACCGGTCTGGACCACCCGGTCACCGGCGAGGACGGCCAGGCCCGCATCTCCTACGAGGACTACGCCGTCGCCCTCGTGGACGAGATCGAGCACCCCCGGCACCTCAACCGCCGCTTCACCGTCGGCTACTAAAGCCGTCGCCCAGCGACTCCTCATCTTGATCTTGGCCAGCACGGTTCGGGGTAACTTCACCTCTTACAAACCACAGCTGTAACCGACAACTGAGGACCGCCTCCTATGGCCGCCTGCCGGAAATTCTCACAGCACCAGCGGCCACGGTTTCAGCCCTCACCCCATTCGCCGCTGCTGCCGGCCCCACCCCTCGGGAGATACCCACACCATTTCACGCTGCTCGCACTCGCCTCCGCCATTGCCGCCCCTGTAGCGATGCCGTCGCGGTGCCCAACCAGCCTCCACATCAGGGCTTCAGGTCGATGGCGCCCATTGGGTGACACAGAGGTACTCAGGTGACCCGGCATTCGCCGATTGGCCGCGATCGCCTCGGAGCCCGACGTGGATACGATCACGTATCGTGGCTACCAGCGTGGTGCTCCTGGTTGGGAAAACAGCCCCGTCGTAGATGATCAGGTCGATCAGTTGGTGCAGGGTCGCAGCCACGACCTTTTTGTCCCGCTGGTCGTTCCAGTCAGCGTACGTCGCGGCCGGTCAGGTCCCTGGGTCCGGCGTCGAGAACTTGCGGATTGGGCCACGCCGCCGGAGCATCTGAACCACCGTTGCATCGGTGGCGTCCTCCTGCTCACGGCGGAGGTTCCCCACCTCGATCGACAGTTCTACCGTGGTGCGGCGCAAGAAGGAGGTCAACGTCCTTTCTGCTGCCAGCTGTTGCTTCGTCTCTTTAGCGCCTCGACCACAGTGGCATATCGCTCGGCGAGCTCCTGGGCGGCTGCGGGCACTCTGTCTTGCGCCTTGGCTCTGAGCCGGACCTCGTCTACCAGGTTCTGGTGCTGTGGATAGACCACGTCACGGCGCAACCCAGACTCGACGATCAGTTCCGTGGCGGTCAGCTTGCCCGAGAGCGAGCGCAGAGGCGTGCCGGCCAGCAGCCGCTCAGCAGCTGCCTTGAACGCCGTTGTTCCCGATCGCGATTCGCCCCACACGGCATAGCACCCCGCGAGACGTCCTGGGACGTCCGGATGATCAGCGCACGTTTGCAACACTCCTCGTCATAGTCTGCCAATCATGGATCTCACCGTGTGGGCACGTGAGCTGGCCGCATCCTTGCTCGCCGAGCCCCTGCCACGACGCTGGGCACACTCGCAGGGCGTTGCCGCCCGGGCGGGCTCGCTGGCAGGGCTCCTGGGCAAGGACTCAGAACTGCTATGGGCAGCAGCCGTGCTGCATGACATCGGCTACACGCCTTCCCTGGCAGCCACCGGATTCCATCCGCTCGACGGGGCTCGATACCTGCGCGACCAAACGGCGGCGGACGAGAGGCTGGTACGACTGGTGGCCAACCACTCGTGTGCCGTGCTGGAGGCTAAGGAGCGCGGGCTGAGGGAGCAACTTGAGGACGAGTTCCCCCTTCTCGATCATCCCGCGCTGGTGGACGCGCTGGCCTACTGCGACATGACCACGACGCCGGACGGTGAGCCGACTACGGTCGATGCCCGCCTGGCGGAGATCCTCGGTCGATACGGTGTCGACAGCATCGTCGGCCGGTTCATCCGTCGAGCGGAACCCGAGCTGCGCGCGGCTGTGCACAGGGTCGAAGTCCGGCTCGCTTCGGTCGGCAAGTAGGGGGCGCGGACTTCAGTCCACGTGCGGGTACCTCCCGTTGAGGAAGTGGGCGATCTGCTTCCTCATGGAGGGGTGGATGTTGTAGGACTCCAGTTCGCTGGGCACGACCCAGCGGACGCCATCGGCCTCGTCGTTGATGGTGGGCTCACCGCCGACGGGCCGACCGATCACGGTCACCTCGTACGCCTGCCGGATCTCCCCGTCCGTGTACGCCACGACATGCTCAGGGGGCGAGTACACACCGAGGAGCCCGGTGGGTTCGGCGTCGATTCCCGTCTCCTCCTTGCACTCCCGGACCGCGCACTGCGACGGGGATTCCCCAATCTCCATGGCTCCCCCGGGCAGGGCCCATTGCCCCGTGTCCCGGCGGCGCTGCAAGAGGATGGCTCCGTCGGTCTCCCGGACGACGAGCATGTTGCACGCCGGGATCAGCGTGTTCGGCTTGGGTGCGCTCTCGTCGTACCAGTACTCCGTACGTCCCATCGCGGGCCGGGCTCCTTACATGGATTCGGGTGACCACGGTTTTGCAGTCTCCCAGACCGCGTCGAAGCTGCCCGCGTAGTGGTCGAACCAGCCGTCGTTCCCCAGGCGTCGCAGTTCGAACAAGGGATTGGCGCTGGCGGGCTGCCCCCAGACGTGCGGGTTGACGAGGAGTGCGTCGTCGAAACGGAAGAGGCTGTTGTAGAGGGTCGTGTCGTGGAGACGCACCTCGCAGCCGGGAGTGCCGATCAGCTTGCGGTAGTAGGTGAGCGATGCCCTGATCTTCGCGGAGAGCGTGCCGCCGATCCCTTCTTCCTCGTCACGGACGGCGACCGCCTTGCCGGCCGGGTCACCGAAACAGAGGCGGACCCGGACGCCGGCGTCGGCACGTTCAGCGAGCATCGTGGCCACGCGCGGGTTGGTCTGGGCGAAGAACGTCCCGCTGAAGACAAGGACGTCGATGTGCTCCTGCGCGGACTTCAGGAGACGGACCCAGGTTTTCTGGGGGACGCTCGCGCGGTTGGGAAAGGCGGCAACCAGCTCCGCCTGCTCCGTCGGATGTCCCGGGATGTCGTCCGCCTCCGGCGGCCACAGATACGATTCATCGACACCAAGACTCCGCGCAACCGCCCAACGATGTCGTCGGAGCGGCTGTCGCCCCAGGCTGATCCAGCGCTCCACCGTCTTGACGTCAACTTCGCAGGAGGCCGCAAGGTCCTCCGGGGTCACCTCTCGCTGGATCATCACCGTACGCAGCCGCTCGTTCACAATTGCATCCTCGCAGGACGTCCTGGGACGCGGCAAGATCTTGCGGGACGCCAGGACGTCCCAAGAGGTCACTGATAGCAGGCAGTTCACGCTGCGTACCCTGGGCACGTGCAGCTCATCGTTCTGTGGGACGTGGACCACACCCTCGTAGACAATGCCGGCGTCAGCAAGGAGATCTACGCCAGCGCCTTCAAAGCCCTCGCGGGGCAGGATGCCGAGCTGCCCGCGCCGACAGAAGGGCGCACGGACCGGGCGATCATGCGCGAGATGTTCGTCCAGCACGGCCTGCCGGTTCCCAGATGGGAGTCAGCGCAGCAGTCGCTGGAAGAAGCCGGGCAGGACCGCGAGGAGGAGCTACGGAGACGGGGCCGGGTTCTGCCTGGGGCCCAGGAGGCGTTGATGGCGCTCGCAACAGACTCCAAGATTTGCTCGTCGGTCCTCACTGGCAACATCGCGGCGAATGCGCACGTCAAGCTGAGGGCATTCGATCTCGACGACCTCCTCGACCTGTCCGTGGGTGGGTACGGCGAGGACAGCGAAGACCGGGCTCGTCTCGTCGATGCCGCCCGGGCCCGGATTTACGCCGCCCATGGCGTGGCAATGACGACGCCGACCGTGCTGATCGGTGACACGCCTCGCGATATCCAGGCGGCCTATGACTCCGAAGCGCGCTGTATTGCTGTCGCCTCGGGCATCCACTCGGTGGCGGAGCTCCGGGCCGCCGGCGCCGACTTCGTCATTCCGGATCTGACTGATACGGAGAACTTGCTGGCCCACCTACGTGCAGCGGCGGCCTGAGTCGGCCTGTCCTCGCCGCAAGGGGGGCTCCTCGAAGGTCGACGTTGAAACATGGCAGGTCAGCGGGCAAGGCGTAGCAGCCTGTCGAGCCTAGGCACTGGCCTGTAACCGGTGACCAGGGCTCGGCCGCGACTCCGCCAGCTACAGAGAGCATCTCGTGGTCTGGTGCCTGCCCACCGCATGAAGTCGATGGATAGGGTCGGGTTACCCCCGGCTTGAGAGGTAGTGGCATGACCGACATCGTGATCGCGCAGACGACCATCGACGACGAGGACCAGGCGAAGGCACTGGCTCGGGGCGCGGTTGAGGGCAAACTGGCAGCGGGAGCTCACATCGACGCACCGGTCACCGCCATCTACTGGTGGAAAGGTGAGATCGAGGCGACACGGGAGTGGCGTATCTCGTACATGACAACCGCGAGCCGACTTTCGGAGCTAGAGGCGTGGGTCTCCGAGAACCATTCGTACGAGGTACCGCAGTGGGTCGCTCTTCCCGTGACAGGCGGATCGGGTGCTTACCTGTCCTGGGTCGTTGAGGAGACGACCAAGCACTGACGCGTTACGCGAGGTCTTCGAGTCATGGCGAAGCTCTACGTTGGGTGCGCCAAGAGCTTCAAGACGCAAACCGGTTTAGCTGATCGGCGAGTTCTCGCTCGTGCTCGGGAAGCCTGGTCGCGATGGCTCTGGCACGCTGCTTTCCCATCATATTGGGCTTGACCTGGCTTGCAACTGCAAACTGGCGTGCTACGTGGATGCCTTGTTCGGCATCTCCGCCGCGCAGCAGGGCAGAAGCAAGGTCGCCGAGGACGACAACACCACCATCCGATAGGCCCTCCCCGAGGCGTTCGACGGCACTGCTGGCCATGGCGGTCAGTTCGGGGCGTCCGAGCTGTCCGTAGACGGAGAGCGCAAGTGAGTCCATCCGGTGAGGGGTCACGAATCGGACCCACGCTTGCTCGCTTGTGGGATCTGCAAAATCGTAGGCGAAGCGCGCTCGTTCCAGCGCACGCAGTGCCTCTGCGTCGTCGCCAAGCGCCGCAGCCTCCTCGGCGTGTCTGCCGAACACCCAGGCCGCGGCTGTGGCGTTTCCGTGGCCCCGAACATCCTGGGCTGCCTGGGAAAGAAGCCTCAGCTTCTCCCTAGGCGTCGGAGCTCCGTAGCTGGCGTAGGTCAGGGCCAGGGCTCGGAGCGGAGGGTGGCCGGCGGCCGATGCACACTCCGACGTGACCTGGTAGTAGGCATCAGCCTTATTGCCCTCCCCCAGATCCCAAGCCACCCACCCGGCCAGGGCTGCAGTTTCTCCGGCCGCGATGGTGAGAACCCGCTCATGCGCGCCAGCACGAGGCAGAGCTGCGGTGATCGCGTCAAGGTGAGACTCGACTGTGCGCTGCAACCGGCGCGCACTGAGGTTGAGTTCCTGGACGTGCAACTCGGCGGCTCGGTCGACGAGCGCGGCCACGGAAAGCGCATCAGCCTTGGAATCCTTACTGAGGGCGAGGGCCAACCGTCCCCAAGGCTCGGCAGCCGCGCTCACGCCGATGGCAGCGCCCCCCAGCAACGTGCGACGCTTCACGTCCTCCTGGTCCTCCTCATCACGGGCGTATCCCTTCCTTTTCCGAGCGCGAGCGGCCTTAGCCTCCCGCCTTAAGTCTTCAAATGAGACACCGCAGGCCACCGCGATCTGTCCAAGCGTGTGGTCGGTCGGAACGTTCTCAAACCGTTCGTAGCGGCTGATCTCTCGGCGGGTCACGGTGTCCCGACCGGAGACAGCATTGATGGCATCGGCCTGCTGCTCTTGCGTTCGTCCTGCTTCCTTCCGGAGCCGGAGGAGCAGTTCGGCGAATGGATCTGCCATGAGTGTGACCTCTGTCCGGGGGTGGACCCCAATCATGGCCTCAATTCCCCCTTCAGTTTCCCCCCTTGACAGCTTTTTCCCCCTCAGGATTCCCCTGGTCCGGGGCCTGGACACGCGATGTGATGGGGCTACGACGACGTTCCGCAGGGCGGCACCGCCCCCGCTAGCCGACTCGATGCCACACGACCTTCGCTTGTCACCAATCGAACACGCCCGGTGATCAAGGGAACGAGGTGCGCCCAGCGACCAGTGAAGCCACACAGCGCACGTTCCCCCACGCCGCCCACCCAGGAGGGCCTCGATGAGCCGTTCTACAGCCGTCGCGGCGGCGCCCACGAAGGCGCCGCCGCAGACGTCACGTGCCTTCGACTTGGCCTTCACCTCTGCCCCGGCCGTTGTCAGTCAAGCACGCCGGCTCACGCGCGCGTTCCTGCGCCTGTGGAAGGTGAACGGCGAGCTGGCCGACAACGTCGTGCTCGCCGTCTCCGAGTTGGTCGCCAACGCCGTCGAGCACGGGACCGGAGACGTGGGACTTCGGGTCCGGAACCCCGACGAAGAATTGCGGATCGAGGTAACTGACGACAACCCGATCCCCGCCGAACTTCGCCCTGTTGACGACGAGGACGTGTCCGGTCGCGGTCTGCTCCTGGTCGCTGCCCTCGCGCAGAAGTGGGGCGTCAGCAACGACGGCAAGACGACCTGGTGCGTCTTCCGCGTCCCCGCGAGGAGGTCGTGATGGCCGCCGCCACACCTGAAGTTCGAGCAGGACTGAGCCTGGGATGCTCCACCGACGATGCAAATCCATTACATGCATCCACGTCGCCTTCAGAGCCCTCAACAGCAACACCGGCGGGCCGCAACAACATTCTTCAGACGCAACTGCGTACCTCCGCTGAGTTGCTTGGTCCTGATGTCGATGCCATGAGCAGGACGTCCCAGGACGTCCTGACCGAGTCCTGTGCGGCGGTAGCGGCGTCTCCATTCTCCCTGAACGATGCCCATCTAGCTTGCCGCGCCGTGTCCCTCCTGAACGAACCGCCCTTGTCGGCGAGAGGCGGCTCGAAATGCCTCGGCGGCCCCTCTCTGGGGGCCGCCGAGGTGGCGCTCGTATCGCCAACTTCCGATCTCACTAATGGAGTTGCCCTGATGCTTCGCACCACGACCTCGGCCCCCACAGTAGGCAGCGGGCAGGTGGACGGTGCGTCCCGTCCGGAGGGCTCATTCAAGGAACTGGGTCGTGACCTAAGGATCGCTGTATCAGCCCTAACACCCGGACCGTCGCCCCTCGCTGTGCAGGAGACCTTTCATCGCGAACTGACCAGACTGGTCTTCGCTGAGACTGTCTCCGTTAGCGCAGACCCGGACGAGCGCCATGTCCAACTTCTGCTCGCGCGCGGCCACTTGATGCGACTGCTCGGAGCAGTCGTTCCCGTCGATTCCAACGAGCCTCCTTTGGATGAGGATCGGCTGGTCGTGCGCGTGCATGCCCTGCTCAACGAGGAGATTCCCGGCGACGCCGTGCGTGCGGCGTCCCTGCACCGGCGAATGTCCGAGGTCGGGCGGGAGCTGCTCGCCGTCCTTCCTGCTGTCGACGCAACTGGCGACGTGGTCGACGGCTGGGGCAGGACGGTGTGCACCGGGTTCGATTCGACGCGTATCCGCGAAGCCATTCGTACCGCGAAGTCCTGGGAGCAAGCGGGGGTATACCCGCATCCGCACACCCTCGCGACGGTCACGCGAGCGCTCAACGGCTACGTCACGACGCTCGTCCCCTACGTCTCGATCCACTTGGACTCGCTCACCGCCGGCAGCCGAGGGTGGTCCGCATGCGGTGAGGCGATCGAGCGCTCGCAAGAGGCCCGCGACTTCACTCCGGACGAGGGGCTCAAGGCTGCGAGGGAGCACTCGTTCCGTCTCGCGACCCATACCGAAGCCCTCCTCCGCTACGCCGAACAGGACTTCGATCGGGCAGGTGAGTGACATGGCCAGGTCCTGTCGCACTGCGCACCCTCAGCGCTTTCACCGTACTCCGGCCTCCCCGCCGGATTCGGTCTCCCCCCGGAGAGACGAGCCAGCCCCGGGGCGCGTTCGACGTGGCTGGAGACAGGCTCGCGAGCACTGGGGCGCCGTCCTCCTCGCTGCCGCTATCAGCCTGCCCACCGTCTGCATCTTCGCCGACCTCGCCCTGCAGCTCTACGGCGGGTCGTAGCTCACGCCCCAACGAGCCGACCAGCGAAGTGGGGCGATCCCCGATATGACGACGACTGCGCCAGAACACCGAAGGAGTAGGACCATGCCGGCCCCGGACGAGACCGTCTCGCCGCCGCTATCCCCTCAGGAGCGGGAGGCTCTGCTGGGCATCTCTGAGGGAAGGACGACCGCAGAGACAGCCTGTGACATGGGAGTGTCCGACAGCACGGTCAAGACGTACGTCCTCCGGATCGGCGGAAAGCTCGGGACTTCGGAGCGTGCGGGCATGGTGGATCTCGCCTACCGTCACGGACACTTGAACGTCCCCGGGCCCATGGACTGCGTCGTCGAGCTACCCAAGGGGCAGCTCACAGTCCTGGCAGGGCTCGCCGATGGAAAGACCGTCGAGGAGATCGCGGCCGACGAGCAGCGTCCGGTGTACGACGTGCGCAAGGACGCTCGACACCTGCTGCGGGCGCTGGGCGCTTCCTCGGCCGCGCACGCGATCACGCGCGGGTGGCAGTTCCGTCTCCTTGGCCACGCGACCGACCGTGACAGCTCCGGAAGCATCGCCGCCGGGGCAGGGCAGTCGTGAAGGCCCGCGTCGAGGCCGGCAGCCTGCGGCCGGGCAGTGACCGTGTTCACCAGCATGCGGGGGACGTATTCATCTGCGATCGGCGGCAGGACTTCGTGCCCCATGTGATCCGTACCCACCGAGGCGGTCGCTGGCGCAGGGTGGACCGGAGCAAGACCGCCGGCGAGTGGGCGAAGTTCGTCCATCGCTCGGAGATGCTCGTGTTCGACGTCGACGACGGTGGGGAAGGTGGGCCCGGCATCGTCACAGGCGTGATCCCGTCCAAAGAGGATGTCGCGGCGCGCCTGGCCGCGCTCGCTCCAGCGCCGGGAATGGCCATTGCCGAGATCGGTACGGACTGCGGCTGGACGGCAGCCGCTCTGGACCACCGTCTCCAGGGCGGCGAGGTGGTGACGGTCGCGGACACAGAACGTCTCGCCGAGATCGCCCGGCAGCGCCTACGCCCCTACCCGAGGGTGCGAGTGGTCAGCCGGCCGGAGGCCGAGGTCTTGGGACCGGCGGGTTCGTTCCAGGGGCTTCTGTCCCATCGTGCGGTACGCCGCGTGCCGTGGGCGTGGGTCACCCGGGTTCATCCGGGTGGCCGGCTATGTCTGCCCATCCGTACCGCTCTGGGCGGGTCCAGCACGCTGCTCGTCCTGACCGTGGCGCGGGACGGGGTGTCGGCCAGTGGACGTTTTCACGCCGGACCGGCTCTGCAGACCGTGTGGCTGCGTGAGCAGCGCCCCGGTGAGGGCACCTCTGTCGAGGCGCAGGGCCGCCCGCGGGCGTCGGAAGCCGTGGACGTGAGGGGGGCGCACGTGCGGCCGGCGGCCCGGCTGTTCGCCGGTCTCCTGCGCCCTGACCTTCGGATGCAGGTCGTGCGCGGTGTTGCGCAGCTCGAAGGGGACGTTGCCGACCGCCTGCGTCTTCATGACCACCAGGCGTCTCGGGCGGTGGTCTTCCTCCACTCTCCGCGCATCTACGAGTGGGGGCCGCGCGATCTCGGCTCTGATCTGTTCGACGCGCTCGGTCAGTGGCACGCGGCCGGGGAACCAGAGGTTGAGCAGCTGGGCGTGACGATCACGGAGACGGAGCACATGCTGTGGCTCGGTGCACCGGACGGTCCGTCGTGGCGTCTGCCCGAACTCCACATGATCACCGGCGAGGTGGAGCGGCATGCGACCTGACCATCCGATGCTCCTGCACCCCTCCGGAGCGATCACCGAGTTGGAGTCGCGGCCGTCGAGCGCCCGGATGCAGAACTACCTGCTCGGCGGGCGAGACAACTACATCGTCGACCGTGACGGGGCCCTTCAGGCAGCCGACCGTATGCCGTTCCTGGAGAGCGCCGTCCGCCACGAGCGCAGGTACGTGCTCCTCATGGTGCAGGCCCTGGCCATCGCGGGCATCCGGCAGTTGGTCGACTTCGGCTGCGGTCTTCCCCACAACCCGACGCCGGTGGATGTCCTGACCCGCATTCATCCCGACGCACGCGCCGTGTGCATCGACAACGACGTGCTGGTGCATACCCACGCCGACAAAATGGTGACAGTCAAGGCGCCCTCTGTCGTCGAGAGCCTGTGCGCCGACATGCGCGACCCCGAGTCGATCCTCGCCTCGCGAGAGGTCCTGGAGACGATCAACTGGCGAGAACCGGTCATCTTGCTACTCGGCAGCGTGCTCCACCACATCCAGGACACCACGGCACAGCCCCTGACCGTCCTCGTCGACCAGTACAAACACGTCGCCGCCACCGGCAGCGCTCTCATCATCACGCACGCCACCGCCGACCTCTCGGGCAAACCCGTACGCAGATTCGCGAAGACCATGACGGACGCCAGTTGCCCCGTCCACTTGCGGACGAAGGAACAGATCGCCCGGCTGTTCGCCGGTTGGCGACTGACCTCCCCCGGCTTGACCGCGCCCCAGACATTGGCACTCGACTACCCGGTCCCGCCACAGGCCGCGTCTTACGCCGGCACAGCTCGAAAGGATTCAGCGCATGGCCGAGCTGTCTGATCAGCAGACCGGCGTGATCAAGTCGGTGAGCAGCCAACTCCCGTTGGTGTCACGGCTAAACTCCGTGGCGTCCGGAAACGGGCACCCGGGCGTCGCGGTCACTGACGCTGGACGTCACGTCTGCGCCCCGGAGATCCGCATGCCCAACGCCCGCGCGTTCCCGCGCGTTCCAGAGAGTCCCTGTGTGGGTCGGTCGGCCGATGCCACGCCCGAGTGCCCGGAAGCGAGTCGTCACCGGCCGCATCCCCGTCGGGCAGGCCGGCGATGAACGGGCAGACAGCCTCGCATCACACGGCGCAGAGCAAGTTCGTACAAGCCGCACTGCTCCAGGTGTTCGGGGTACAAGGAACCGCAGCGACGCGTGTGCGAGCCGGGACGAGCGCCGTCAACCATCGCGCCGTACTCGACGGTGGACGGCGGGTCTTCGTCAAGACCATGCGCCCCGACCAGGCCGAGGCGGAGGTACGGGCGGCGACGCGTCTGGCCTGCTTCGCCCGCAGCCGTAGCGCGGTCCGCATCCGCGTCTGGCCCCATGACGCCCCCTCGAACCCGCCGCTGCAGTTGAATCTGCGCGTCCGAACCGGCCTGGCGAACGCCGGCCTGGTCCTACCCGAGGCCACCGAGACGTACTTCCCTCATGTGTCGGCCGCCTACGGGAAGGTCGACACCCACTACCTCAAGCAGATGAACCGGGCAGACGCCCTCGCCTCAGCCCTGCTAGGCCGCGCTCGCCATCACGAGACCGTGCGCGTCAATTCCGTGCGGCTGGTGATGGAAACCCAACATCCCGACTGCCACACCTACACCTTCGAGCGTATCCAGGAGCTGCCCCTGGGGCGTTGAACAACAGCCGGCTTCCGCCAGCCGGAATCTCTCGCCGAACCACCATGCAGTTGGCGCCGACGCCCAAGGCGAAGGCGTACGAGGCCCCGTAAGGAACCCTTTATGACCGATGTGACCGTGACCTCCGACGAAGCCACCCGGCTCCGCAACAAGGTCGTCGACCAGCTCAAGGATGACGGCACGATCGTGTCGCCCGCGGTGGAGGCCGCCATGCGCAAAGTGCCCCGGCACCTTGCCGTACCGGAGGCGTCCCTGGAGGCCGCATACAGCACTTACAACGCCGTGATCACGCAGGAGGACGAGCACGGCAATCACACCAGCTCGGTGTCCGCTCCGCAGATCCAGGCGATGCAACTGGAGCAGGCCGACATCCGCCGCGGTGACAACGTGCTGGAGATCGGCACCAACGGGCCCAACGCTGCCTACCTCGCGGAGCTGGTCGGGCCCACGGGACAGGTCACCACCCTCGACATCGACCCCGCGCCCGCCGACCGAGCCAAGCGGTTCCTCACCGAGGCCGGTTACACGGGCGTCAATGTCGTCGTCGCCGACGCCGAGGACGGCCTTCCCGAGAACGCCCCCTACGACGCGATCGTGGTGACGGTCGGTGCCTGGGACATCCCGCCCGCCTGGATCAACCAGCTCAAGGACGACGGTCGGCTCGTCGTGCCGCTCCGCATCAACGGCCTGACCCGCACCTACGGGTTCGTCCAGCAGGATGACCACCTCATCGCCACCAGCGCCCACGTGTGCGGTTTCGTGGCGGCACAGGGCGCCGGCTCCCACACGCAGCAGGTCATGCAGCTCCCCGGAGAGGAGGGCGTCACGCTGCGCTTCGACGAGGGTTTGCCCGCGAACCCCTCTCTGCTGGACGGCGTCCTGAACAGCGCACGCGCCGAGACGTGGACCGGGGTGACCGTCGCCAGCCAGGAGCCCATCGGCACCCTCCAGATGTACCTGTCCACGCAGGTCCCGACGTATTGCTTCATGTCCTCCAGTCCTGAGTTGACCACCGGCAAGATCGGCCCCACGGGCAGCAGCTGGTCCATGGTCGCCATCGACGGGCCGCATTTCGCCTACACCGTCGTGCGCCGCGACACCGAGAAGAAGACCGCGGAGTACGGCGTCCACGCCTTCGGGCCCGACGCGTCCAAGTTCGCTGAGCGAATCGCCGACATCCTCCGCACCTGGGGCGAAAAGGTTCGCGGCGCTGACGGCCCGCGCATCGCCGTCTACCCGGCGGGCACGCCCGATGACCGGATCACCGGCGATCGGATCATCGACAAGAGGCACAGCCGGATTTCGATCTCCTGGCCGGCCGTCTGAACCGCGGTGCTGGGCCAGGGTGTTCTGCACCATCCCATCGGACAAAGAGAGTGATCACATGACCACCGCCGTACTGCACAGCGTCCCCGCCCCGGTCGGCCTGGCGGTCGACTCCCTCGCCGAGGACGACTTCGAGCTGGACATCCGGGTCGTTGTCTCCGAGAGCCCCTTCACCGTCTTCATGTGCCCCACCAGCGACGGCTGCGGCAACACCTGCGAGAACGGGGCCAGCGCCTGCACCTCGTCCATCGAGGACGCTGCCTGACGCGCCTCCGGCCGCCGGGGCGGCAGCCGATCACCGCTGCCGCCCCGGCACCACCTGTCCGCGCACCCCGACCAGAAGGGGCACCGGTGGCCCACGGATCACCCATCACTTATCAGTGGCAGCCGGGATTGCTGCTGCGCGCCTCCACCTCTTCCCGCCAAATACCCGTGCCGGACCTCGACCTGCACGGCGACGACGTCACGGCGCGTGGCCGGCAGTGGCTGGCCGAGGTGTGGCGCGCCCCGGTACCCGACGCGCTGTCCGCTGCCAGCCCTGTCCTGTGCCGACGCGTCGAGGAGATCCTGAGCGGCAGCCTGGCCGATGCCCGCCGCATCCGGCGGGCCGTCCGGTCGGTGGCGGCCTACCTCCTGCGGTGGAATCACCGGCCCACGCCGTTCGGGGTATTCGCCGGTGTCGCCCCCGCACAGCCGGCTCAAGCTGCCCACGTCCGGTGGGGAGAGGGGTACCGGACGATTCTGCGGCCCGATTCCGACTGGCTGACGGACGTCATCAGCCGGCTGGAGGGCAGCCCCGCCCTACTGGCCCGGCTGACAGTGGTCGCCAACAACACCGGCCACTCCCGCGGCAACCGGCTCGTCGTGGAGGGAATTCCGGCCGACGCTCATACCCCCAGCTACGCCCCTATCGAGCTATCGGTCCGCCTCAGCCGGCCCGTGGCCGCGGTGCTGGAGGCGGCCCGCACCCCGATCCCCTATTCCCTGCTCGTGCACCGCCTGGCCGACCGGTTCCCCACTGCGCGCCCCGACCAGCTGACCAGCCTGATCTCCGGCCTGTTGGGCAAGCACATCCTGATCAGCAGTCTGTGGCCCCCGATGACGTCGATCGACACGCTCACCCACCTATGCGATGAGCTGCAGAAAGCAGACGCCGCCGCCATCCCCGATGTCGCAGAACTAACGTCCCAGCTCGCGTCAATCCAAGACGGCTTGAACCACCCAGACACCGTCGCCCCCTGGACGCCTAGCGCCCGGCTGACGCAGAGCATGCAGCGCGTGAGTTCCGCCGGTCGCGTGCCCCTTCTTGTGGATGCCGCGCTGGACTGCACCGCCCACATCCCCGAAGCACTCCTGACCGAAGCCGCCGAAGCCGCCCAGGTCATGCACCAACTGTCGCCCTATCCCTACGGGTATCCGCAATGGCGCGACTACCACCAGCGGTTCCTCAACCGGTACGGCAACGAGGCCCTCGTGCCCGTACTGGACCTGGTTGCGGACAGCGGCCTCGGACTGCCCGCGGGCTTCCTGGGCTCCGAGCGCGCCCGCCCGCCATATCAGGTGACCGATCGGGACGAGAAGATCCTGCGCCTGCTCCAGGAGGCGATGCTCAATGGGAGGCGCGAGCTGGTCCTCACCCGGGCGACGATCGCCGACCTGACCGCCGACCACGCCGAACCGCTGCTGCCGCTGCCCCGGGCTGAGATCGCCGTGGAGATCCACGCCCCCACTCTGGATGCCGTGCAGTGCGGCGACTTCCGGCTGCTGATCACCGGAGCCCCCCGCCCCGGCAGCAGCATGCTCGGCCGGTTCACGCACCTGCTCCCGCCGTCCGCACAGGCCGCGCTCACCAACTCGTACGCGACCGCCAGCCCCGGCGCCGTCGCGGCGCAACTGTCGTTTAACCCTAGGCGGCGCCGCAACGAGAACATCGCCCGCACCGCGCAGGTCCTGCCCTTCACCATCCCTCTCGGCCAGCACCACGAGTCCGGCCCCGGCGTGATCGCGCTCGACGACCTGGCGGTGACTGCCGATGCCCGCCGGTTCTATCTGGTGCGCTCCTCAACGGGGCAGCACGTCGAGCCTCGCGTCACCCATGCGCTGGAAGCGTCCGTCCACACACCGCCGCTCGCCCGGTTCCTGGCGGAGATCACCACCGCCCGCAGTGCCGCCTACAGGGTGTTCACCTTCGGTGTCGCCTCCACCCTGCCCTACCTACCACGCGTGCGGTACAAGCGGACGGTCCTCGCGCCTGCCCGTTGGCTGCTGTCTGCGGAGGAACTGCCCGGCCGGTCCGCCCCCATGGCCGACTGGGACAAGGCGCTAGCCCGATGGCGTGAGCGGCTCTGCGTCCCCGATCACCTTGCTCTGGTCGAAGATGGCCAGCAGCTGTCCCTCGACCTCGACCAGCGCATCCACCGGGCGCTGCTGCGCGCCGGCGTGGACCGAAACCGCGTGGTCGAACTGCGCGAAAGCACCACTGTGCAGGACTGGGCATGGATCGGCCGCCCCCACCAGCTCCTGATCCCTCTGGCAAGCTCCACCCCCGCCGGCCCGCCCCGCGTACCGAATGCCGCTGCCGCCGCCACCGGGACGTCCAGCCAGTCCACCGTTCTGTATGCCCGGCTGTTCGCGCACTCCCAGCGGTACGACGAGATCCTGACCGGCCACCTACCCACTCTGCTCGACCAGTTCGACACCATGCCGCTCTGGTGGTTCAGGCGCCATCGCGACACAGCCCGCCCGGACTCCGACCAGCACCTGGATCTGTACCTGCGCCTCCCCGAGCCAGCCGCCTTCGGTCCAGCCGCCCAGCTGGTCACCGACTGGGCAGACGCACTCAACAGCCACCATCTGGTGTCCCGGCTGGAGTTGGCCCCCCATCCGCCACAGGCCGGCCCGTACGGGCACGGCCACGCTCTGGACGCCGCGCACCTGGTGTTCGCCGCAGACTCGGCCGCCGGCGTGGCGCAGATCCGTGCCGCTGCAGCTGACTTCGCCGCCGGGCAGGCTCTGACCGCTGCGAGCATGTTCGACCTGACGGTGCGGTTCACCGGTAACGCAGATCAGGCATCGGACTGGTTGACCCGCACTCTCCCTCAAGAACATGGCCCCATACCCCGGGATCGAATCGCTCTGGCCCAGGCTCTGGCCGATCCCGAACACACCGCTCTCCAAGCCCTGCCGGGCGGCCCCGATGTCATGGCCGCATGGCGGCAGCGTGCTGCCGCCCTGACCGCCTACCGGCAGCAGCTGGCCCCCGGGCACAACTCCGACAGCGTGCTGCGGTCGCTGCTCCACCAGCACTGCATCCGGGCGCTGCCAGTTGACCCTGATCACGAACGCGTCACCGGCCGGCTCGCGCGGGCCTGCGCCCTGCGACACCGGGAGCGGCAGTCATGACCACCGCAACCAGCCCGGCCATGCTGGCGCACTACTTCGCCCGCCGCCTGACCACCCCCGTCCCGCCACCCGGAGACCAGCCCTGGGCGGCGCAGGACCTGGCCGCCGGCGCCGCGGGAACCGCGCTCCTCCACATCGAGCGCGCCCGTACCGGAGACGGCACCTGGCAGCAGGCACACCCCTGGATCAAGAACGCTGTCGCCACCCCCGTCAGCGCCGCCGACACCAGCGGCCTGTACCTGGGGGCGCCCGCCGCAGCATTCATGCTCGACTGCGCCGTCACCGCGGAGGCACCCCGGTACCAGGGCGCGCTGACAGCTCTCGATCACCACGTGGCCCAACTCGCCCACCGCAGATGCGACGCGGCCCAATCACGTATGCGCCACGGGCGTCCAGCCAGCTTCCACGAGTACGACATCTTCTACGGGCTCACCGGCATCGGCGCGTACCTGCTGCGCCGGTCCCCGTCCGGCACCGCGATGGCACGCGTCCTGGCCTACCTTGTACGACTCACCCAACCCATCCGGCACGGCGACCAGGGCCTACTGCCTGGCTGGTGGGTCGATCACCAGCCCGACCTCACCCCGTCCGCCGTCCCCGCCGGCCACGCCAACTTCGGCGCCGCCCACGGCATCACCGGCCCCCTGCTGTTCCTTGCGCGCGCCCTGCGCCAAGGCGTGAGGGTCGACGGACAGGAAGACGCTATCGACACCATCCTTCACTGGCTCGATACATGGCGGCAGGACGGCCCCGCCGGAAGCTGGTGGCCTGAACACCTCCGCCTCGGTGAACTCCGCGCCGGCCGTCCCGCCCAGCGCGGCCCCGCACGGCCCAGCTGGTGCTACGGCACCCCCGGCATTGCCCGCGCCGGTCAACTCGCGGCCCTCGCTCGCCGCGACCCGGCTCGCCAACACCTATACGAGGACGCCCTGATCCGCTGCCTGACCGATCCCGATCAGCTGTCCGAGATCACAGACGCCGGCCTGTGCCACGGCTGGGCGGGCGTCTACCAGACCGCCTTCCGCGCAGCCCACGACGCCGCCACCCCGGCTCTGCGCGCCGCCCTGCCCGACTTGGCCACCGCCCTGACCCGACACGCCCAACCCTGCCATGACCCCGGCCTACTGCAAGGCGCCGCAGGCACCGCCCTCGCCCTGACAACCGCAGCCCACTACCTTGCGCCGACCTCGGGATGGGACGCATGCCTACTGATCGACTGAACCAACCCTCCCGACTGGAAGCGACCCTGCACGCCGTGCTGGACGTCCTGGCTGGCGGTGACACGAACGCCGTCGCAGCCTGCGCCGGACTTGAGCCCGCCGACCTGGATGCCGCCGTCACCGTCTACCAGCAGGCCGGGCAACAGGCCCTCGCTCACCAGGCAGGATCCCCGGCATGGCGTCAGCTGTACATCCAGTTCACCGACTGGGGCAAGGCCGAGCAGATCGCCGCCGACCACATCGCTCCCGTCCTGGACCTGGCACAACAGGACGGTCTGATCACCGGGTGGTGGTTCATCCGTAAGCACCCCTGCTGGCGGATGCGGCTGCTCCCGGCCTTCGGAGGGCAGCTCCCCCTGGCACTGGCCGACATGCTCGACGAACTCACGGCCGACGGGCGAGTCCACCGCTGGTGGCCCGGCATCTACGAGCCCGAGACCGCAGCCTTCGGCGGCGACACCAGCATGACCATCGCCCACACCCTGTTCCACGCCGACAGTCACGCCATCCTCACCACAGCCCATAGCGAGCTGGGCCGCCGGGAGTTGTCGCTGCTGCTGTGTGCCACCCTGATGCGCGCCGCCGGACTGGAGTGGTACGAGCAAGGAGACGTCTGGCATCGCATCACCCGGGAGCGGCCTCTTCCCTCAGACGTACCGGCCGCCAACGTCCACACCATGGCCGACAGCCTCCGACAATTGCTCATCGCCGATACCAGCCCCTCTGGCCCCCTACTCCGGTCGGACCGCCTTCTCAAGCCCGCCGCCGACTGGGTGAGCGCGTTCCGGCAGGCCGGAAGAGACCTCGGCACAGCCGCCCGGGAGGGAGCCCTCGACCGCGGCCTGCGCGAGGTCATCTCGTACCACGTGATCTTCCACTGGAACCGGATCGGCCTGCCCGCCCGCACCCAGAGCGTTCTCGCTCACGCGGCACATACCGCGATCCTGCATCCCGTTGCCCCCGCCGAAAGGCCGATGCCGTGACCGTGCCGCCGCAGCACCCACAGGCAAGGCTCCGTCGGCTCTCCAGGCGGTTCCCGCTGGTCAGCCGACCCCACCTTGTCTACCCCAACTTCACCGCCCGGCTCAACGAAGTCCGCACCTGCAGCGAGAAGTCGGCGCAGGACCGACCCCTCCGCGACCGGATCAATCTCGCATGCGCCACCTGGAACCTGTCCGCACTGATCGCCGCCGACTGCGGGCTGACTGACCAGGCGACAGACCTCTGTATGCGTCAGCTCCGTCTCTTCCAGGCCGCATGGCCCGTCAGCGGGGACACCGCCATCGCCAGCCTCCAGCCCATCGTCAACCTCGTACGGCTGACCGCCCGAACCGGCGACTCGCAGACCGCCTACCAGCAGCTCATGAGCGTGCACCGCGCCGCACACAACGGCGGCGCGGTGACCATCCACGGACAGACCATCGACCTCACGGGCTTCACCACCGACGCCACCCTGAATCACATCCAGCCCTGGCTCCACGACCTCCTGCTCGACGACGGCACCCGCCTCCTCGTCGCCACTGACCAATGGCGTCAAGCGGCAGAACACGCGACCGCCTACGACAGAGAACCCGAGAGGCTGCACGGCAGCAGGCAAGCACGCATCGTGGCGAGCCTGCGCACGGACGCTCTGGACACGGCCAACTCCCTGATCGACAAAGCCACGATCACGGAGCCGTGGGAAGAAGCCGTCGCGCAGGTCCTCCGCCACTACGCCGACCACCTTGCGGGCCGCGCCACAGCAAAAGGGTTCGCCGCTGCGGCACTCGCCGTGCGGGATGCGCTGGAGCCGGCCCCGCCGCACCTGCGCATGTTCCGGGTGCGGCTGGCTCTGGCGGCGATCGACCTGGTACCGAAAGGCTGCGAGGCCCTCGCACGACCCTTGTACGACGCGATCGTTCGCGACACCGCACAGGCGCGCGACGCGTACGCAGCACGCGAAATCCTCCGTCACCCCGCTCCACCGGCCGACGAGCGGTCACGCCACGAGTTGGAGGCGATCGTTCACGACGGCGGCCTCGGCCGGGGCACCCTGCAGGAATCGGTGCTGTCCACGATGGTGCAGGCCGTCAGCACAGCAGGCGCCAGCCTCGCTCACTGCCTCGCCCAGGAGCGCACGGCAACTCGCGGTCCAGGCCGCCGGGCAGCAATCGATGTCAGCCGGGCTTCGCCGCCAGAAAGCAGCTGACGTGTCCATCCGGCATCCCTACTATCCCGCGCCTAACCGAAGTAAAGGACGCTCCGCAGCACCAAACGCACCCTGAGGGGCAGGTGCCACAACGCAAGGTACTCTCGCGCGGCACGATGAATTCTGGTCTACGCGACAGCCGCCACCATTCGCACAATTCGACCAAATTCCCCGTTCCGGGCGCACCCTTCGACCGGGCATGCAGTTTTCACAGAATTTTGACCCGCGAGGGGACAGTTACGTCTCGCTTTCCCTATAATCGAAAACAAGAGCCGGAAACGGTCACCCGGGCGTCGCGGAGATGACGCTAGACGTCAAGTCTGCACACCCCGGAGGACAAGGTGCTCACCCCGTTTCCTGCCTTCGCCGGCATCCCGGCTATGCGGCGCGCTCCGACCGCCGGAGCCTCTGTCGGCCCTGCAGCCCCATTCCTGGCGTGGGTAGATACCGCCAGACCTGCAGCCGTACAACCAGCCCTCTCAAGGCCGATTGATATCGAAAAACATCCCGAACGGCCGCCACCATCCACGAAATGCCGCACGTTCCCGGAAATCCGCCCCTCCGAGCCTCGTGCTGGCCGCAACCATTGCGCTGTTAATCCATAACAGACCCAAAGCACCCAGGCTAGCCGCACCGAAGGCGGTCAGGAGTCTCTGCCGCCCCCGTTCATGGAGTAGGTCTCCGGCATGCCTTGACAGACCTGTGCGGCGCCCCAAATTTCCCGTCCCCGTCCCGCCTGCCTTGGCAGATACCGATTCTTGAGGAAACTCATGTCTGACGGCGTGTCCCCTACCCGTCCGGTCACGCATCGCCGGCGTAGTCGGCACCAACCGCTAGCTGGCCGCGAGGTGCTGAAGCCGGTGAGGGAGGCAGTCCTGATCCCTCTGACAATCGTATTCTTGGTGCTGAGTGTGTCCGCGGCGGCGTGGCGAGTGATTCCCGTGCCGGGCTTCCTGCTGCTGGTCTGGGTGCTGTGCGGGTTCGTAGCCGCAGCGGTGGCCGGAATCCTGCGGGCCCGCTCGGCCGCCTTGGCAATCACCCGGGCGCACAATGCCCAGTTGCAGCGGATTTTCGAGGCAGCGGCAGCGCTCGAGAAGGCTGTGCTGTGGACGGCAGATCAGCTGTGTCAGGGCTGCACGCCCCCCGTACCGGAGAGCGTTCCCTACCCGGAGGGGGCGGGCCCGACTGACGAGGCATTGGCCCGGCTGGACGAGGTGAAGTGGCAGACCGTCGTTTCGTTGATCCGCGTACACAGCGAGTCGCAAGCAACCGTGGTGCTGTCGATGATGAAGCAGCTGTCGAGGCGCGAACACGCCCTTGTTGAAAGGGTGCTGGAGCGGCTGGATCAGCTCCAGGCGCTGACCGAGGACCCGGATCAGCTGAGTGTGATCTTCAAGATTGATCACCTGGCCACGCGGCTGCGGCGGTGGGCGGAGAGCAAGGCTGTGGTGGCCGGCGACTCGCTGCGCAGTCCCAAGCATCCGGTGAACGTGGTGGAAGTTCTGCGGGGCGCGGTCCAGGAGATCATGCACTACTCCCGGGTGACCGTCGCGGTCGGAACGGTCGGGGTTGAGGTCGGTCTTCCCCGGCATGTAGGTCCGGATGTCACACATCTGGTGGCCGAACTCGTCGAGAACGCCACGCAGTATTCCGACCCTGCGACCAAGGTCCAGGTACGGGCCCATCGCGTGGCGAGGGGGCTGGCGATCGAGATCGAGGACCGGGTCGCGATTCCGATGGAGCCGGAGGTACGGGAGCGGTGGAACAAGCTTCTCCAGGCTCCGGACCGTATCGACGTGAGTGCTCTGGTCGGCATGGGGCAACTGGGGCTGCTCACTGCGGCTCGGATCGCCGCCCGCCACGAGATCTCCGTCCAGCTGTCGGAGAACCCGACGGGCGGAACTACCGCCTTGGTGGTAGTCCCAGCCAAGCGGCTGGTCTCGCTGACGCCTCCCCCGGACACTCTCGCCCGCCCAGCGGCGAGCGCCGTGCCGCCGGTGCAGTCGGCTCGGCCGGCCGGGGCTGCGGCGGACCGAGGAGAGCCCTCCGTTCCTGGACCGGAGCAGTCGCCGACGGCCGTGGAGGCGAGTGGTCTGGCTCCGCTGCCTCGGCGGGTGGTGTCCCAGGACCAGGACAGGATGCCTGAGCCGGCCCGGCCCGCTCATGTGTCGACGGCGCCGCGCTACGGCCTGGCGGGCGCCTTCCAAAGCGGTGTGAACGCGGCCCGAAACCGGGACCACACGGCCACCGCCGTGCCGCCTCCCGCACACCCCTGACTCCCCCACACACGTGGCCAGCCCCCTTGGCGGCGGCCGGCCTTGTATCCGCAGGAGTGATTTCCATGACTTACGAGACCCCCCAGTCCCATAGCGCGCCGGTCGCCGCCTCCATGCACGAGGAGGCCCGTCAGCAGATGGGCGGGATGCTTGAGGAGTTCGTTGAGACCGTGCCCGGTGTCACGCACGCGCTGCTGGTGTCGCGGGACGGACTGAGGCTGGTGGACAGCAAGGTCCACAGGGATGCGGCCGACCGGTGGGCAGCAACACTGGGATCGCTGGCGTCGCTGTGCGAGAGCATCCCGGGTCCGCGCGGCGACCGGGGCGGGCTGAAGCTGGCTTTGGTCGAGCGCGAGAACGCCTTGATCTTCGCGTCGATCGCCGGGAGCAGCGCAGTCTTCCCGAACCAGCCGGGCAGCGTGTCGGGGTCGGTCGCCACGGTTCTCGCCGTGATCGCAGGCCCGGAGACGAACGCCGGCACAGTGGGCTTCGAGATGGGCCGCCTGGTGGATCGCTTCGCTCCGTACATGGTCGAGTCCGTCCGCAGCGCCTGATGACCGGGCCGAGCGGGCGCACGCCGTCCTCCGCCGGCCCGGAGGCCGCGACCATCCGGCCCTACCTGGCCACCCGGGGCCGCGCGCACCCCCGCCACCGCTGGTTGCGTCCCGACACCCTGCTGACGGCGGGCGACGGCAGAGCAGGGCCGAACCTCAGGGACGTCGAGTACCAGCAGATGGTCAAGCTGTGCCGGCAACGGCACCGGTCGGTCGCGGAACTGGCGGGCACCGTCCACCTCCCGCTGACGGCTGCCCGGGTGCTCATCTCGGATCTGATCGACGCCAGCGTCCTGATGGTGCCCGTCACCGTCTACACCGACTCCCCCGCAGGAAACGCACCGCCCACACAGCTCTTGGAGGCACTCCGTGTCGGTCTCGCCCGCAAGTGGCCCGACGCCGACGTCAAGGCCGGCTGAACAGCCTCCCCAGTCGACAGCGGCGGCCATTGGGCCCGCGACGTTGAAGATCCTGATCGCGGGAGGGTTCGGGGTCGGCAAGACCACCGCGGTGGGCACGGTCAGCGATATCGAGCCCATCTCCACCGAGGAGTACCTGACCGAGGCCGGCGCCGCGACGGACAGCCTGACCGGGGTGGCCGCGAAGAGCCAGACGACTGTGGCTTTCGACTTCGGTCGGGTCGACTTCGAGCTGCCCGTGCCGATCGAGTTGATGCTGTTCGGTACACCCGGCCAGGAACGCTTCAGGGAGCTCTGGTTCGACCTGGCGCGCGGCGCTGTCGGCGCGGTGGTCCTGGCCGACACCCGACGCCTGGAGGTGAGTTTCGACGCGGTCACCTTCTGCGAACACGCCCACCTCCCGTTCGTCGTCGGCGTCAACCAGTTCGACGGTGCACAGCGCTACCCACTCCCCCTGGTCCGTCAGGCTCTGTCCCTCGCTCCCGGCATCCCGCTCATGACCTGCGATGCCCGCGAAGCCAACTCCATCGTCCAAGTTCTGCTCCGCCTCGTCGACCACGCCCTCGACCAAACCCGGACCACCCCAAGCTTCCAGGACGCGTGATGCCCAAACAGCCGAACCCCAAGTCACCGCAGCCCGCTGGCACCGCAGTTCAGAATCTCCCTGTCGAGGCCCTCGCTCGGATCGTTTCCGAGTCAGGCCCGGCCGGCACGCAGAACGGGAGGGCCCATCAGCAGCCGGACCCCGCGTGGTGGGACACGTGGCTGCCCGACCCGATCAAACGCCGGCTACCGCTGCCGGTGGCCAGTCTTCCCCCGGTTGACGGCATCAGCCCGTGCTTCTTCGAGACACCTTTCACCCCTGACAACTCTCCCCTACCGGATACCCGATGACAAACCAGCCTCGTACGCCTCACCCGGCCGCGCTCGACCGCCGGACCCCAGACCGTTTACTGCCGCATGCCGACCGGCACCTGCTCGTACCACCGCCGGACACGGTCCGTCTGGGCCAGGAGACGGTCAGCGCGGCCCGCGCCCAGGAACTGGCCGAACAACAGGCCCGGATGGAGCTGATCCAGCATCTGGGCATGCCGACCGGCGCGCACGCCTTCATGGACCAGTTCGCGGACCACCTGGCCGAGGCCACGGGCATGCTCTACGGCTTCGTCAACATCTTCCTGGACCAGCAGACCTTCGTCGGCCTGCACAACCCGCCGATGGAATCGGGCCATCTGATCCTCGGACGCACCATGAGCCTTGAGCATGGCTGGTGCCCCGCCGTCGTCAAACGAAAGACCGGACTGCCCCTGTTCGACGTCCACGCCAGCCCGCGCTTCTCCGGGAACTTCGTCGTCGACGCGGTCGGCATCCGCAGCTACTTCGGCGCCCCATTGATCCACCAGCAGACCGGGATCGTGCTCGGCACCGTGTGCACCATCGACCCCGAAGCCCGCCCCCAGTCCGACGCCCGACGGCTCCTCAGCATCGTCAAGTCCACCGGCACCGAGGTCATGCATGCCCTCCGCGCCGCGTGACCTGGTGCGCTGAAAACGACCGCGCCACCCCCCACCCGGGATCCCCGGACTCTCGGAGATCCGGCCGCACCCGCCTTGCGACCCCACACAGGGACCTGCGACCCCCGCATTGGGAGAGGGACACGACCATGCCCACCACGCCGCCACCCCAGCTCACCCCCTACCTCACCCCCCACCACCACCGCTTGTGGGCCGAGGCCGACGCCTTCGCCACCAACGTCGTGGCCCCGTGCGTGCCGCGCATGGAGACCACCCCGAACCAGGTGGAACGAGCAGTACCCCAACGCCTCGCCGAACAAGGCTGGTTCGGAGTCACCATCCCCACACGGTATGGAGGGATGGGCGCAGGTCACGTCGCCAAAACGATCATGATCCACCGCCTCGCAGTGGTCTCCGCAGCCACGGCGGCAATCTTCCAGGCCAGCCTCATCCCGTACGAGGCGCTGCGCCGGTGGGGCACGGCCGAGCAGAAGGAGGCATGGCTGCCTCCCGCAGCCGACGGGTCGCTGTTGTGGTCGATCGCGGTCACCGAACCCGAGGCTGGCGGCCACATCGGCGGCATCGAGACCGCCGCCGAACGCAAGGGCAGCGGATGGGTGCTGACCGGTGAGAAGCTGCACATCGGCAACAGCCACATCGCCGGAGTGCACCTCGTCGTCGCCCGTACTGCCTCCGCCGACGTCACGGCTTCACAGGCGCTGACCGCATTCATCGTCGAGGACAACCGTGAGGGCGTAGCCCTCCACCCTCACAGCAGCCGACTGGGTCTGCACGGCTTCTCCGCCGGACGGCTCTGCCTCGACCGGGTCAAAGTCCCCGACGACCATGTGCTCGGCGAAGTCGGCAAGGGCCTGTATGTCGCCCTGAGCAGCAGCACCCTGTGTGGCCTGCCCAATCTGACCGCCGTCAGTCTCGGCCTGCACGAAGCCGTCGTCGATCTCACCGCAGACTTCCTCAGCAACCGCCACCGCTATCACGGACACCTGGCCGACCTTCCCGTCGCCCAGGACCGTCTCGGGGACATGCAAGCCCGTCTCCACAACGCGCGCACCGGTGCCTACGCGGCCGTCCACCTCCTGGACGAGGGCGCGAGCTGTGACGAGGCACTGCTGACCGCCAAATACACCGGCCACCAACTGGCCTTCCAGAGCGGCAAAGACGCCATGGAACTGCACGGCGCCCGCGCCCTGGACGCCGACTACGCTCTCCAGCGCATGTGGCGGGACATCCAGAACATCTATCCGCCCGCCGGCACCGGGGAGTTCCAGCGACTGCGCCTGGCCAAGTACGCCCTAGGCACCGAGACCATCCAGTGGTCCCAACATTTCGCAGCCGAGGCCGCCTGGACCAGGCCGGCCCCGGATCCGACCGCCGCCTGACCCCCACGCGCGACGAGCACCTCCGCGCCAAGGACAGCGGTGCCGGGCATCCGCTCAATTCACGGGTCCGGTGGCCGCACGACGGAGAAATCCGGCTGCCTCCGCCCGGACTCCGTCCCGTCTCCATACGATCGGTACAGGAAGCCCATGACGACTGAAGTTCCGCCAGCGCCCGCTGGACGCCCTACCCCGGCGATAGATCCCCTCCTCGCTCAAGCCGACACTGAGAACGAGGAGGGACCGGCCGTCATTCTCAAGGTCGTGCTCAGCCCTGCGGCCAGCCGCGCTCTGCACGCCGGCGCCCTGCTGACTGTCCAATACCTGCCCGTGGCCAACGCCGTCGCCAGCGCCCTCGGCGACACCGTCGTCCTCGGCCAGGTCACCGCCGTCGCCCATCACGTCGCCTGCCACCCCCGCCCCTGAGCCCCGTGCGCGGCAGCCCCGTCACCGTCCACTGCCGCGTACGGGCCCCCGCCTGCAGCCGAGACCTCACTACTTCAGCAGCAGGCACTGCTCCTCGATCCCCCGGCCGGTTGAGAGCCGGAGGCCGCGAGGATCCGGTCCCTGTACTCACCGCGTGTGGGGCATCGCGCGTACAGGGGCCGGAACACACCGAACTCGGTACGGCGCACGACCGCGCTAACGCCGACGGCCGCTCGCCACCCTCGCAGCGGGGTTGCGCCCATTGCCCATCAGAAGCAACCGCACTTCCGACACGAACCACCGAGGAAACCTATGCCAATTGATGATCCGCAGGTTCCGGGCGGCAGTCCGAGCCCGAACGCCAGCTCCAGACCGAAAGGCGTGACGGATCGACAATTCCGGATCCTCAACCACATACGGGAGACAACGCGACAGCGGGGTTTCCCTCCGTCGTACCGGGAGATCGGCGATGCCGTCGGGCTGACGAGCACGTCATCGGTGGCCCGCCAGCTCAAGACGCTGGAAGAGAAGGGCCTGGTCACTCGCCATCCGCGCAGTCCTCGCTCGTATCAGATCGTTGCCGACGGTTCTGCGGCACAGGGCGTTCCGGCGCTGACCTACATCGGCTGTCCCCTCCTGGCTGGCGACAGGACCGAAGATTCGGATGGGGCGGTTGTCCTCAAGGTGATGCTCGATCCCGCCGTCGGCCGTGCTCTCAAGGCCGGGGCCCTGTTGACCGTAAGGCAGCTTCCCGTGCCTGCCAGCGGTGCCGCGACGGTCACGGATGCCGCTGTCCTGGGCCAAGTCACCGCCGTTGCCCACCCCGTTGGCAGCTCCCACACCTGAGCCCTGCTCCGCACGGGTTCTGGCGGCCTCTGCCCTAGGAACGGGTCTCCAGCCGGAAAAGTTGCCCTGACACCTACTACACCTCACCCGGCCGCAACCAAGAAGCCAGGGGCCCTGGTGTAGCCCTCGGCCTGCCTCCGGCTGACCAGCACATAGCCGCGCATTTCCACTGCCCTGACGCGAAGCGGCTCCTCCCCGCCGATGATCCGTGTCCTCCCGGCAGAGAGCCCCAACCAGCCCAACGACCACAGGATGACCGTGCCCACGCAAACGATCACACTGCTGAACAGGGAAGCTGTCGGCCTCGACCCGCAACAGGCGGACCAGGCCAGCGTCGTGTACCGCAGACTCCGCGAAGCCATCCTCGACGGCCAGATCCCGTCCGGCGCCACCATGGACTGCTCCTCTCTCGCCGCCGGATGCAAGGTCGATGGCCGCGTCATTCGCGCGGCGTTGAAAGGACTCGCCCGCGGCGGCCTGACCAGTGGCGGGCCAGAAACCGTATGCGTCACCGCGCCGACGGGCCGAACTCCAGGACAGTTCGGCAGGCCCGCTACCTCCGAGACGCTCTACAACGCCTTCGGCGAGACCAAAACGCTGAGGCAGTGGGCTGCGGACGAGCGGTGCCGCGTGCCGTACCGCAACCTGCACACCCGGATCGTCACCTGCCACTGGGACATCGAGCGGGCTATCACGATCCCCCTGGGCGCCCTTCGCAGCCTCTTGTGATTGCCGACTGCATCGGCGCCGCACAGACACCCGCCGCCGTCACGCAGGGGGCGTGACGGCACCCGAGGGCGGGACACGAACGCCCCTCCCGCCGGCGACCGCTGTAGCCAGTGCGAGGGAGCGCCCCGTCACTGCCGTCTCTTCAAGGAGGGCCCATGGCTCAAGCAGCAGACAATGACAACTGGTTCGACAACCCACCGCCGCGTCGGGTAGGTACCCACGCCCTCGTTCTGAGGGGATCGCGGATGCTCATGGTTACCCGGCCGTACAGCATCACCGTCTCCCAGTGGGGTATGCCCGGTGGCTCGGCTGGCCCGAACGAGCTTCCGTGGCGCACGCTCAGCCGCAGCCTCGCCGAGAGGCTGGAACTCCGGGTCACCCCGGGCCGTCTGCTGGCTGCGGACCATGTGCCGGCGACTCCCGGCAAGCATGACGAGGGCGTCAACTACGTCTACGAGGTGCACCTCCCCGACAACGTAGAACCGGTCGTCACCGAGGCAGGCCGGTTCGGAGAAGCACGCTGGGTCGAGCGAGCGGCCATCGAAGAGCTCGCCGTCGATCACTCCCTGCGCCGCATCCAGCAATGCCTCAAAGCCGCCGAGACCGGGCAGTTCCTGGAACTGCTCCTCGGACTGCCACGCCAGAGCGTCGGCGACGAGCGCGGATAGAGCTCAGCGTTAGCACCGCTGTGTAAGAGCCGTTGAGCGGTGCCATGCCGGGCTGCGGAAACCCGCCGGACGAGGACAGCTCACGGTGCGGGCCCGCCGCCAGGATCCCACACCCCGTGTCGAGGAAGCCGCTTCACCGCCTCGCCTTATCCGGCGGGGCGGTGAAGCGGGCGGCCTTCCCTGGGTCGGTGTCCCGTCCCGGGACAAGCGCGGCCAACTTCACATCCCGGCCTCCCCGCGGGCAGCGTCCTCCGCCCGCTCCCCCATCACGTCAGCCCACGATCAGGGACCTTCAGATGAACACCATCCGTGTGATCAGCGAGACCGATCACTGCGACGACTTAGCCGACCGGATGACCGGCCTCCTGCACACGGCGGCGCCGTACGTGGAGAAGGCCACGGGGCTGGCTCTGCCCCAGGTCACCGTGCGTCTCCTGGATATCGTCACCGCAGCTCAGCAGTACGACGCGTTCGTTCGGCACCGCTTCGCACACGAAACACCCCCCGCCGGCCTCACCGCCCGGCAACGCGACGGGGCCAACGTGTTCGCCGAGGGCACGGAATGGACCGTGCGCATGCAGTGGGCAACGACCACGTCGCTCACCATCGCCGACAGCGCCCGAGCCAACCGGCCAGAGACCCTGATCGTGCCGACGACCCTCGCATGGCAGAAGCTGACCAGCGATCACACCCGGCTGTGTGCGCTGATGGTCGAGTCCCTCGCCAAGCAGGCCCAGGTCGCCGCGTGCGGCGCCAGTGTGATCCCGGGCAAGGGCCGCCTCGTCGCCCTGCGCGAGCAGGATCCGGCATTCCACCTCGGAGAGGGCCACGCCCAATGGACGAGCTTGCAGGTGAGCCCCCTCGTCCTCGGCCAGCCCGTCCAACACCGCCGGCAATGGCATGTGGACGTGATCCGCGCCAGCCTGGCCGGGGATGTAGGGGGCGCGCGGGCGTGGAAGCGCCGTTCCACCTCGTTCGTCGAAACGGCCCTGGCCGCCGTCGGCACCGAGGTCTTCAATCGCATGTGGGTGCAGCACGAGCTGCTGCCCACGCTTGCCGAGCTGCGGCACCCGGCCCGGTGGATACGACGGCAGACCTGCTGACCGCGACGGCCAGGCCCCGGCTGCGGGCACGTCCCCCACCCCGGGCCTCGTGCCACAGACACCACACGTCACTCCTGCATCGGATCGCGGCGATTCGGCCACCGGCTGCGACCAGCGCTCCGCACAGGGAAAGGGCCGACAGGATTCGGCCCCGGAATCACGGGCTGGAGATGCGACTCAAACACGCGTGTTCGAAGGCGGGCGCCCGATCGTTGTCCCGGTCATCATCAGTCATCCCCAACGCGGCCCAGATGTCCGGCTGTTGACAGCAGCCGGGGCAAAGGCCGTGTCCCCCGGAGATGACCGCCACTCGGCCGCGCTCATCAGCCGACTACTGGAGGAATCCATGAATCCCGTTCCCGCCCCCGCCTCGCTCCCCCCTGCTTCGGCACACCACACACCGGGCACTCCCGTGCACCGGGTCGACAGCATTCCTCTGGCCGGTGCAGACCGATCACGCACGACACCGAGGTGGGGGGCATGACCGACCCGACCCTGCTGCCCGAACCAGTACGCGTCTGGGCCGAGAAGAAGCTGGGCACGCTCACCCCCGCACACACCGCCTCGCCGGACCTGTCCTCGCGGGGTTCATGGCGCGTGGTCCGGGCCGGTGACAACGCCCGCTTCGTCATCAAGATCGCCCGAAGCGGCGAGGGCTACACCCGGGAGACGTTCGCCTACCGGCACGCGGTGGCTGCCCTTGGCGCGGGCAACGCGCCGCGCCTGCTGGCCACCTTCCCCTCCCACCTGGCCCTGCTCCTCACCGACCTGCCCGGCCTTCCCCTTCCGGACCTTCACGTGAAGCTGACCGCCCTGCAGCGGATCCACTGGCGCTCGGGTGCGCTGGTCGCCCGGCTGCATCGCGCCGGCAAGCCCACCGCCGCCGACCACCAGGACGCGTCCGCGGCCCTGGCCCGCCTGGCCGACGACGCCCGCCCGTACCTGGACGCGGCAGAGGACCGGCTGTCGACGGTCGAGCAGAAACTCATCCTCCTGCTGACGGACCGCCTGCGGGTCCTTGGACGGCTCCCCCTCGGCTTCGTCCACGGCTGTCTCGAATCCGGTCTGGTCTGGGGTCCCCAGGCGCACCTGTCCCTGCGTGACTTCGAGGAATCCCGGTTCGCGCCGGTCGTCGTGGACTTCGCCCGCCTGGCCTGTGGCCCGTGGGTGGCCCGGCCGCGCCTGCGCAACGACTTCTTCAGCGGCTACGGCCGCGCCTTGAGCACCGACGAGCGCCTCGCCCTGCGCGCGCTGACCGCCCTGCACGCCGTGCGTACGCTGGCCGCCGACGAGTGTGCCCCTGGCCACCGTCAGGCGGTTGAAGACGCCCGGGTGGTACTGGCCCGCCTCCACGAAGAGGTGCAGCCGTGATCTGGACACCACCTCGACCGTCCGGCAAGGGACTGTCCGTTCGCCGCCCGGGCTTGCGCGGAGGGCTGCGGTGAACACTGTCTCCCAGCCGCAGGCGACGGGTGTGGTGGGAGCCGGCCGGGTGCCGCCCCCGCCGCCCGCCGAGCTGCGCTACACCGGAAAGCACAGCAAGAACCCCCTCGAAGAGACCGGGTTCACGGCCATGGTCCGCAAACTGCCCGCGGTGCTCGCACGGACCGCCGGGATCGCGTGGTCCATCGACCGCCACGCCGTCATGCTGCTGGCCGGCTGCCAGCTGGCCATCGGGGTGAGCGCCGCCGTCCAGCTGACCGGCACCGCGCACGCCATGCGTGAGGTTCTCACCGCCGGGCCGGTCGCGGGCCGGCTTCACGAGGCGCTCCCCGCCCTGGTGGTGATCGCGCTGGCCGCGATGACCGGCAGGACGGCGACCGCGCTGTCCTCCTACGCCGACGGGCGGATCACCCCGCGGCTGACCACGGAGGCGGACAGCAGCCTGGTGGAGGCGGTGTGCGGCATCGAGGCCGCCGCCCGCGCCGAGGACGGCTGCGCGGACCGGCAGGAGGCCGCCGAGATGGGCGCGGTCCGCGGCCATGTCATGGTGCAGGACGCCACCCGCCTGACCGCCGCCTTCATCCGCCTGGTCGCCGCGAGCGGGGTCCTGACCGTTCTGCACCCGCTGCTGCTGCCCCTGCTGCTGCTCGCCGTGGTCCCCGCCGGTGCCGGCGCCGTGCTGCACGCGAAGGTCACCTATCAGACGCACTACGCGAACGTGGGCGACCGCAACGTCCGTCACAACCTGCGCGGCTGGGCCACCAGCGTGAAGTACACCGACGAGATCCGCGCCAACACCATGACGGGCTACCTGAGTTTCTGGTACCGGTCGATCTCCGAGCGGATCGACGCCCGTACGCTGGCCGCCGCGCCCAGCATGCTCAGGATCGTCCTGACCAGTTCGGCGATCGGGGGGATCTTCCTGGTCGCCACCTGGGCCGCGCTGGCCTGGCTCGCGAGCACCGGCAGGATCGAGCCGGCGGTCGCGGGGACCGCGGTCATCGCCGTGCAGACCAGCCTCGCCGCGCTCAGCCAGGTCGTCATCTACGGAGCGGCGATGTTCCACACCTCGCTCTACCTCGCCGACATGGACGCCTTCCTCGCCTTCGCCGCCGACCGCGCCCCCAAGCGAGGCGAGCGGACTCTCGCCGGTCCGGTGCAAGAGCTCCGGGCGGAGGAGGTCGTCTACCGGTATCCGGGCAAGGAGAAGCCGGCCCTGGACGGGGTGTCGCTGCGGGCGGGCCGGGGCGAGATCATCGCCCTGGTCGGCGAGAACGGATCGGGCAAGTCCACCCTGGCCCGCCTGCTCGCCGGCATCTACCTGACCGACAAGGGCAGGGTCACCTGGAACGGGCAGGACGTGGCCGGTCTCGACCCCGAGAGCCTGTGGGTCATGTCCGGGCTGGTCCCGCAGTCCTTCGCGCAGTGGCCGCTGTCCGTGCGCGACAACGTGACGCTCGGCCAGCCACACGAGGACGGTGACGCCCTCGTCCGGGAGGCGATCGACGCGGTCGGCCTGACCGAGGCCGTCGAGGATCTCCCGGCCGGACTCGACACGCTGCTCGCCCGCGAACTGTGGGGCGGCAGCGAACTCTCCGGCGGCCAGTGGCAGCGCCTGGCCTGCGCCAGGGCCCTGTACCGCAGGGCAGGTCTGCTGATCCTGGACGAGCCGACCTCGGAAATGGACGCCCGCGGCGAGCACACGATCCTCCAGAAGATCAAGGCGCTGGCCGGCGACTGCATCACGATCGTGGTGACCCACCAGCTGATCAACTGCAAGATCGCCGACCAGGTCCTCGTCCTGGAGCAGGGCCGGATCGCCGAGCAGGGCACCTACGACCAACTCGCCGCCGGAGGCGGCCTGTTCGCTGAACTCCTGGCCCTGTCCACTACCCGCTGAGCCCCGGGGCGCCGCCACTGCCCGCACAGAGGCGGCGCCCCCAACACCTTCCTCACAAGCCCCCCAGGTGATCAGCCAGCCCGAGGCCCGCCTCGCCCTTCACCTGGCCGACCGAACGCGGAGACACGACATGACGGACACCCCGGAGAAGGCCAACGGCATCGCGTGGAGGGCGTACGGCGCCCATCACCTCCAAAGGGGCACCCAGCCGGCGGAGGTGGACCGCGTCGACTGGGGACCGGGCAGCACCGGACCGGGCGATCAACCGCTCGGCGATCTCGGCGGCAAGCGGGTTCTCGATCTCGGCTGCGGCACCGCTCGGCACGCCGCCCACCTCGCCCGCGACCACGGAGCACGGGTGGACGCCGTTGATGCCTCAGCCCCGCAGATCGAGCGCGCCCGTGCCCGGTACCACCAGCAGCCTGGACTCACCCTGGCCGTCGCAGACGCCGTCGCGCACCTGCAGAAGTGCGCACCGTACGACGTGATCTACTCCGTCCACGCCCTCCCCTACATCGACCCGCACCGCCTGCTGCCTGCCCTGGCCACCGCCCTCAAACCCGGGGGCCGCCTCGTCTTCACCGTCCTGCACACCAATTCCCTCGGCGGCGGGCCGGGCACCTCTGTCACCGCACGGCCGGAGACCTTGCGCCTGGCCGGAGGCGAAGACGTGACGGTGCAGATGTGGGTCCTCAGTTCCGCGCTGTGGGAGGAACTCCTCGTCGAGTACGGGCTTGAGGTGGAGAAGGTCACGGCCCTGGACGCACCCGAGGCCAACAACCACGCCTCCTACCGGCTCTTCGAGGTCCGCAGGCCCAACCGGATCAGCTCCCGCCCGCGCACCGGCCGGCCGCCGCACGCACATGCGGCCCTCGGAGTCGGCGCCGTCCTCCACGGTCCGGACGGAGTACTGCTGGGCCGGCACCGACTCGGAACCTGGGAGCTGCCCGGCGGGAGCGTCGAGCCCGGCGAACCGCTCCAGCAGGCGGTCGTACGCGAACTCGCCGAGGAGACCGGGCTGATCGCAGATGCAGCCGATGTGCGGCTTATGGGAACGCTGCTGGACAGCGTGGGCGACGTGGTCCGCATGACGGTCGGCGCCGTCGTCACCCGCTGGCACGGCGAGCCTGCCGACCAGGACGCTGAAAGCGTCGGCACCTGGCGCTGGTGGCCCCTCAACGCCCTGCCCAACGGACTGTTCGTGTGCAGCGCGCAGATCCTCACGGCCTGGCAGCCCACACTGCCCATCGTCCACCCGCCTGCAGCCTTCACCCCCTTCGCCGACCCGCCCGTGAACTCGGTGGATCAGCGGTGCTCTTGACCATGATGAGCCTGAACCCACACGGCGTCTTCTCTACCGTTTGACGCATGCCGTGGATGACTCTGGCCAGCGCGGTCGTCGGTGCTCTGATCGCGACCGCTTCCGCCGCTTTACTCGACCGCACTCGATGGCACCGAGACAAAGATGAGCGCCTGATCACTGCGCGTCGCGCTCTGTACAGCGAGTACCTTGCCTGCCTGTCACAGGCCCGCAACGCTTTCCGCAGCCTCGCCCGAACTGATGGCCTGGATCCGACCGAGCGGGAAAACGCCGCCCGCGACAGCTTCGCGCCGTGCTACGGCGTGCGATACCAGATGGCGGTCACAGCCGCGCCGGAAGTCTTCGCCGCCTCCGAGTACGTCTTCCGCCGCCTTCGGGACGTACGGGACCTCGCCGCAGTCGGCACTCGCGCAGACGACGAAGCGTATGCCCGAGGCCGCGCCGAGTACGAGACCGCTCTGAGCCAGCTGGTCGACGCCATGCGCCTCGGGCTGGGAGCCGACCGGACCCCGGTCTAGGACCCCGGACCGGGGAGCTGTGTCACGTCCTGTCCACGTCCAAGTTGCAGGCTTTCACCGGGATCTGAGCGGACACCGGGTTCTCGGCGATCTTCTCGCTCTATTTGCGTCCGAGAAGTCATGAGCAGTAGCAGCGTGGGCCCAGCAAGTACACCGCCAGCACCGGCAGGTGCATCGGCGGCAGTCAACGCAACCAGCGATGGCGTGAATTCGCTGCGCGAAGCCGTCCGAGACACCCGCATCAGTGACCGAAAGCCCCCACGAGCAACCAGGGTCACACCACATAATCCGATGCAAGGCATACGGACGTGATAGCCCCCACATTCACACTTCCACACCCAACATCGAGCAGAAGTCGGGAACTTACTGCCGTTACGTCCGGTAACTAACCGTTGCAAGGTCTCGAAAAAGTAACGGAAGTGCACAATGACGGGAGGCCCGTGACCACTATGAACGCAAGATGAAGCGGCAGGTCACGGCCATGATCACTAAAACGACAAGTCAATTTGATCGCTCTCCGTTACCCAACCAGCATCCGGAGGCGGCTCAGGATGGGTACTTTTCAGCCTTGATCCACTAGCGGCTTCACGTAAAGTCCGAGGGGCCCCTGAGGACCTCACTGAAGGATTCCTGGCGGGGTGATTGCAGTTCGCTCTAGTGATTGTGGTTGCACGGAGCGGAGTTTCCGCGCCCATGCGCCTCGCTCGCGAAGGCGGACGCAGATACCTCCGCCGGTGCTGGCCCGGGCTTTGTGATCACCCTCGTGAGTACCGACGGGGCAGCGAACAACGTTGACCCGTGGTGGTTGGCCCCTGGCTCCGAACATGAGCCGCGGGCCGGCCGGTACGAAGGGATTACTCAATGCCTCCGGGAGGAAGCCGCCATGACGGCCCGGAATCTACGGTGCCCGCGAGAGCTCGGGTGAGCCTGCGCCGGCTGGGACGGTGGCGTACGGCCGAGCGCCGCACCGTGGAACGCGATCTGCACCGTCGGCTGCGGCAAGAGCTGCGGAGCCTGGGCATCACCCCGCCCCTGGACGTACACGAACTGGTCAAGGCCCTCAGCGAACGGCGTGGGCGCCCCATAGTCCTGCGCCCGTGCGCGCTGAAGAAGCCGGGGCCGTCAGGGCTGTGGATCGATCACCCGCAGATGGACGTAATCCTCTACCAGGAGGAGACAACCCGGCTGCACCAGCGGCAGATCATCCTCCACGAGGTCCTCCACATGCTCGTCGCCGAATGGGGAGAGGACCAGGAGGCTGCGGAGATGTCCGCAGACGAGTTCGTCGAGGTCTGGTCCGACCTCATACCGGTCCTGGACCCCAAGCTGATCCGGCGGGTCGCCGCACGCTGCTCGTACGAAGACGCGGAGGAGTGCTCGGTCGAGCTGGCAGCGACGATCATCCTGGAGTGGTCTTCGGTGGTCGATGCGCTCCCGCCCCTGTCCGAGGATCCCCAGGTGCGTCGGGTGCAGTCCGCGCTCGGTGACCGGCGAGGGTGGTTGTAGGCCGTGGCTCAGTACCTTCTGCTGATCATCGCCGGCGCCGCCGTCTGGCGGCTCTACCTGTGGTCACGCGCTCCGCACGACGCGCCCACCCGGTCGGTGGCTCTCGCGCTTCTGTCCATGGGGCTGTCGTATCCGGTAGCCATGCCCGGGGGCGCGCACGGCATCGACACCCTGGCCGGGCACGGCGTGGCCAGGCTCGTCCAGAACCTGCTGCTGCTCGCGGCCCTGTACTTCCTGATGTGCTTCTACCTGTACTCGGCCGACGGGCCCTCCGCGCACCGTCGTGCCCGGCGGGAAGGCGTCGTCGTGGGGCTGGTCGCGGTGGTGATCACCGTGGCGGCCCTGGCCGTGCCTGGTGAGGAGCTCGGCAAGCCGTACGTCACGGTGGACATGACGATGGCCCAGATCTTCATCTTCTACACGGTCGCCGGCCTGTACATGATGTACGCGGTCGGTGCCGCCGGGTGGTGGTCCGCCCGCTATGCGCGTATGTCGCGCCGGCCTCACGCTACGGGTCTGTGGATGACCGCGATCGGCCTGGGCGGGATGGCCGTGGCCTGCGCCATCCGCGCGGTGTTCGTCACCGTCCGCTGGACCGGTGGATCCGTACCGTACCGGGTCAATACCTCGGTGTCGGTCCTGCTGGTGGTGTCCAGCCTGCTCTTCGCCGCAGGCGTCACCTACTCGGTGGCCCGCGCCAGGATCACCGCAACCCGGCTGTGGCTGCGTCGACGACGGGATCACCGCCGGCTGGCCCCGCTCTGGCAGCTCCTGATCGAGGTCTATCCGCAGAACGAACTGCGTCCCGCCTCGTTGGGAATCTGGGACCGTTGGCGGCACCGTGGCGTTCACCGCCGCTACCACCGACGGATCGTGGAATGCCGGGACGGGCTCGTCGACATAAGCCCTTACGTGGTGGAAGGGGGAGACGCCACCAGCCTGCTGAATCTTGCGCCTGCCCATCTGGCCTCGCGTCTGCAGCTCGCCGCCGACATGATCAAGCGCGATGTCCCGGCACCCGGGCCGGCGGTCGCCCTGGCAGCACCCACAGTGCAGGGCCAGGACGAGGATGTCTCTCAGCTGATCGCGGTGTCGGAAGCCCTCCGGCAGACCGCGTGACCGTAGGAGAACGAGGAGACGAGACGACATGCTGATCACGGCGGACAGGGTTCTCACCGGTTCCGGCTCCTACCTGGAAGACGGCGCCGTCCTGATCGAAGGCGGCACGATCACCGCAGTCGGGCCGCGAGCGCAGATGGACAACCGCTGCAGCCCGGACGGACAACGCCTCGCGTTTCCCGGCGCCACGGTCGTTCCCGGACTCATCGATGCCCACGTGCACTTGGTGTTCGACGGCGGCAGCGATCCTGTGGCCTCGCTCCAAGCTTCGGACGACGAGAGTCTCCTGAGGGATATGCGCCGACGTGCGCACCAGCTCGTCTCCAGCGGAGTGACGACCGTGCGCGACCTCGGCGACCGCAACCATCTGGCGCTGCGTCTGGACGCGGAGATCGTACGCGGCAGCGCCGCCGGCCCCCGGATCGTCTCGGCGGGAACCCCCTTGACCGCGCCTGGCGGCCATTGCCACTTCCTGGGCGGCGAGGTCTCCGGCCAGAGCGCGGTCCGTGACCTCGTGCGGCGCAACCTGACGGCCGGTGCCGGCGTCGTCAAGGTCATGGCGACCGGGGGCGGCCTGACCAAGGACGGGCCCAAGAGCTGGCAGAGCCAGTTCTCCGCGGGCGAGCTTCGTGCTCTGGTGGACGAGGCGCATCGGGCCGGTGTGCCGGTGGCCGCGCACGCGCACGGGGCGGACGGCATCACCGCGGCCGTGGACGCCGGCGTGGACACCATCGAGCACTGCTCCTGGATGACGGAGGACGGCTTCGGCCTGCGCCCGGAGGTCGTCGCAAAGATCATCGACCAAGGCATCGCAGTCTGTCCCGCGGTCAGCCCGCACTGGAAGATGGTGCCGCGCATGTTCGGGGAGGAGCGGGCAAAGGTCCTCTTCGGCCAGGTCCGGGAGATGGCGGAGGCCGGCGTCAGGCTCCTCGCCGGGACCGACGCCGGCGTGCAGCGGACCGGGTTCGAGGGGTCGCTCGCGCTGGCCCTCGGGTTCTATGCGCACCTGGGCATCTCGAACGACCGGGTCATCGACATGGCCACCGTCCACGCCGCCGAGGCCCTCGGGCTCGGCGAGTCGACCGGCCGTATCGCATCCGGGTTCCGAGCGGACCTGCTGGTCGTCGACGGTGACCCCCTGTCCGACCTCGCCGCCCTCACACAGAAGCGGGCGGTGATCGCCGACGGCCGCGTGTGCGAACCGGACTCGCGGCCCCAGCCGCAGTCGTAGCCGCGCCCCGGGCTGCGCCCGACAGGGTCGCAGCCCGGACCGCGTGGACTCGGCATGCCGGTCCTCCCTTCTATAAGCACGCATACGATCTATAAGCACGCATACGATCGGCGGTCCATAACCCCCATCGGGGTTCGACGAGCGAGTCTAGGAACCGGTCCCGGCCACGCCGGAGGGCGACGGGCGAAGCTTGAGCCTAGGGGTTGGCGATGGTCACCAAAGTCCACTTGCGTCAGCGCGGGTTGGGGGAGTTCTCTGCGATCTTGGCGCGCAGCACCTTCTCAGCGCGGGCGTCAGCGGCCCGGGCACGGTGGCTGGAGCAATCATGAAGGGCGTAGCCGGCCTCCTGCACGCGGACCGCACGGGAGGAGCCCGAGAGCCCTCCCGTTGAATCTGCCTTGGCGTTGTGGATCTCGGAGCGGCAGGTACACCGCCAGCACGGCGGGCGGCGAGGCGTCACTGGTCGGAGCGGCCGGCCTGCTTCAGAGCCGCCGCCCAGGCCCTATGACCGTGAGTCCCCCCTGCTCGACGAGCCAGTGCGCGTACGGCACCCTCATCTGGCGGCCGTCGACGCTGGTGCTGCGGACATGGACGAGGACGGTGTGGTCATCGTCGAGCTCGCGGGTGCGGGTGTTGAAGAGGAGCGTCACCTCAGCGTGCTTGGACTCGCCGTGAAAACCCACCTCGGGCGCGTCCGGCCAGCACAGCATCTCCCAGTTGATCCAGCCCACGTTCCGCGCCGATCGCCGCCGTGAACGCGTCCTCGATGCTGCCGACCGGCTGGTCGTACAGCTCGCACTCCACCGGCAGCCGTCCCTCGTACGCGGCCGGGTCGGCCGGCAGACCGGGCCCCTGCACGCCGACGACCAGCGCGGGCTGCTCCTCCAACGGCACCCCGTCGACGTCCAGGCAATCCGCCTGTCCCCGGAACCACCCCTCGGGCAGCTCCTTCGCCACACGCCGCACCTCGGCGACGGAACGAATCTCTGCGTACACGGAGACCTCGGAGTACTCGCAGCGACCGAACTCCATGAGACGGCGCGCGGTGCTGAGGGCGAGTGCGAGGTCGGGCGTACGGAAGACGGGATAGGCGATGTCGTTCGACATGCGTGTACTGCGCAACGGCCCGTCATCGCAGGTCATCGCGATTTCGGACGATCGTGCGCGCGTCCGCCTGTGGCTCGCCGGCACGAGCGCTCAACCGCCAAGTCTCGCGCTCAGTCTCAACGCGACCGCCACCCTTGTGCCGGACGGCACCGCGCCCTTCACCAAATGTCTGTTTCCTGAACTGAAACGGCGTTCAGGCGCCGCCTATGGGCGCCCGAACGCCGTCACGGGCGAGTCGTCGGCCTCCTCCCGCCGGTGCTGGTGCCGTCGCCGTGAAGCGGGGGCAGGCCGGCCCGTCGCCGTCCACGCAGGCCCGCGGAGAACCTCCGGGTCAGGGCCGCCCGTGGTGGGTGAACTCCAGGCTGTACCCATCGGGGTCGAGGACGTTGGCCGCGTAGTATCCGGGAGCGAAGTAGGGGCGCTCCCCGGGTGCGCCGTTGTCGGTCGCCCCCGCTGCCATGGCCGCCGCGTACGCCGCGTCGACGACCTCCCTCGAGGATGCGGTGAAGCCGACGTGCGCGGCGTGTCCCTGGCTGTCGCCTTCGCGCAGCCAGAACGTGAAGGCCGTGTCGGATCCGAACCCCGCGAGGTCGCCGACCCACTCCGGGGCGGCTGAGCCGTCGAAGTCGAACACGTGGCGCATGCCCAGCGGCTTCAGCGCCTCGCTGTAGAACGAGGCTGAGCGTTCCCGGTCGCGCACCGTCAGGAAGACATGGTCGATCATTGTGCTCATCTCTTTCCGGAGACTGAGGACGCCGCCTACGCAAGCGTCCAGGACTGGTGGGATTGCTGTATCTCGGCCTCCCGGGAGGCCGAGCCGTGGCGGGCCGCCCGACGGGAGGCCCCGTTCTCACCCGTTCAGAAGCTGCATCTGGTCGGGGGTGTAGCGGTCGCCGGCGACGATCCCGTGCGGGGCGACCGCATCGATGGCGGCCATCTCCCGCGCGGTGATGGTCACGTCGGCGGCGGCGCTGTTCTCTTCCAGGTAGCGGCGGCGCTTGGTGCCGGGGATGGCGACCGCGCCCTGGTGCAGGACCCAGGCGAGGGCCAGCTGGGAGGGTGTGACCTCCTTGGCCGTGGCGATCCGGCGGACTTCGTCGACCACGGCCAGGTTGCGCCGGAAGTTCTCGGCCAGGAAGCGGGGGTCGATGCGGCGGTAGTCGTCGGCGGCGAAGTCGTCCGGGCTGGTTATCGCGCCGGAGAGGAAGCCGCGCCCCAGCGGCGAGTAGGCGACCAGGCCGATCCCGAGCTCCTTCAGTGTGGCCATGACCCCGTCCTGCTCGATGCCGCGCTCGAAGAGCGAGTACTCGGTCTGGACCGCGCTCAGCGGGTGGACGCGGTGGGCGCGGCGGATGGTCTGCGGCGAGGCCTCGGACAGTCCGATGTGGCGGATCTTGCCGGCGTCCACCAGCTCGCCCATGGCGCCGACGGTTTCCTCGATCGGCACCTGCGGGTCGACCCTGTGCAGGTAGTAGAGATCGACGTGGTCGGTGTTCAGGTGGCGCAGGGAGCGATCCAGGGCGCGGCGGATGTACTCGGGGCGCCCGTTGAGGCCGGTCACCGCACCGTCGTCGCCGATCTCGATGCCGGTCTTGGTGGCGATCACGGCCTGCTCGCGGCGGCCGGTGAGCGCCTTGCCCAGGAGCTGCTCGTTGGTGAAGGGGCCGTAGATCTCGGCAGTGTCGAACAGGGTCACGCCCAGTTCCAGGGCACGGTCGATGGTGGCCAGCGATTCGGCCTCATCGGTGCCGCCGTAGAAGGCGCTCATCCCCATGAGGCCAAGTCCCTGGGCGGAGACGGTGAGGCCCTGGCTGCCGAGCGGGCGGATTTCCATCATTGATCCTCCTTGTGCCGAGGTCGCCAAGCTGTAGCAACCAACTGGATGGTTTCTATGGTGTGGCACGCCTTCACAGGTGTCAAACCAACTGGATGGTTACTTGTTAGAGTGACTGCATGCCCCGAGACTCCGCCGCGACCAAGGAACGCCTCCTGGACGCCGCCACCGCCGAGTTCGCCGCGCACGGTCTGGCCGGCGCCCGGGTGGACCGCATCGCCGAGGCGGCCCACGCGAACAAGCAGAGGATCTATGCCTACTTCGGTAACAAGGAGCAGCTGTTCGACGCGGTGATCGAGCGGGTGCTGGCCGTGGGCACGGAGACCGTGCGCTTCGACGCCGAGGACCTCCCCGAAGTCGCGGGACAGATCTTCGACGACCTGGTCGCCCACCCCCACCTGATGCGGCTGCTCTTCTGGAAACTGCTGGAGCGCCCCGGCGCCACCGACCAGGAGGCCGCTACCTACACCGCGAAGACCACAGCCGTTGCGGCGGCCCAGGAGCAGGGCCGAGTCGATCCGGAGCTCGGCCCCGAGGACCTGGTGGCTTTCGTGCTGGCGCTGACCCAGACCTGGTTCAGCCTCACCGGCGGCATGAGCCCGACCAGCGGAAGCGCCCCGTGGCCGGCGGAGCGACTGATCCAGCACCGCGCCGCCGTCGTCCACGCCGTACGGCAGATCACCACACCACGCGGATAGAGCCAGCAGGGGATCACTCAAGCCGGTTGCCCGAACTCATGGGCGGAGCGGCCCGCCGCGGGGGGCAGACTGAGCGACGACCAACAGTGCGCGACCGGCCGGGCGGTGCATCAACTGTCGTAGCGCGACAATCTTCAGAAAACCTCCGCCACAGCCTTGAAAACCACCAGGGCTGCTCCTCGCCCCAGTCGGCCTGGTGTTATCAAGCAAGCAGGGGGTGGGGAGATTCATTCAAATAGCTCCACCAGCAGAGCGTGAAGCGCACTATCCGTCTACGTTCTCTTGCTTCTCCGCCATTTCTGCCACCAGCTCGTTGATCAGTGCCATCGCCTCGGGCGGCAGGCCCTGTGCGCCCAGTCCACGAGCTCTCACACGGCCCACAGCACCTTGCTTTGCGGCAGCCAGCAGCCTCAGCCCCTCGTAGACCTGGGCGGCCACGGCCTCATCAGCCTCGAAGTACATCCGCGAGACGCCGACGATGTCGGCCAGCGCGTCCAGAACCGCAGGGAGCACCGTGTCCGTGGCACCGGTCCGCAGATCCTCGAAGTCGCCGGCGGTGATGAGGTCCGCTCCAGCGCGCGCGTTGACCTCTGCCGCCATCTCCGCATCCGAGGGCGGACCGTCCGGCCCGGGATAGGAGCGCTGCAGGATCTCAGTGATCTTCTCGGCGAGCGATTCCGGCGGCCCGCTCCGGCGCTCAACGGCGGGCTTCTGAGAGCCGGGCTCTGCTGCTGTGTTGCTCTTCCTCGTCTCAGCTGCGGCCATGGAACGGTCTTGTGCCCGGCGCAGTTCCACTTCGCTGACGCCGTACTTCTTCGCGAGGAGCGGGACGTACATGTCCTTGAGCCGACGGTCGCCGCGCTCGGCTCCGGTGACAGGGCCGGCGCTCTTGGTGCCGATCACCTCGGCCGTCTCATACCGGTAGAGGCCGGCATCGCATCGCAGGTCGGCTAGATCCGGAAGGCCCTCGCGGGGGAACAGGTCGTCCAGGCTGCTCCTGAGCGCCGCCGCATATGCGGGCAGCTTCTCCGGATCGGGCGAGGTATGGCCAGATTCCCAGTTCGCGACCGCCGAGTTGCCCACACCCACTTCTGCCGCCACGTCGCTCTGGGAGCGCTCGGCGGCTCGCCGTACCGCGCGAGCGCGGTGCCGGTCGAAGTGACGGGCAGACATCTGACCTCGCTTTTTCTCTAAAATGAAGCCTATGCATCTTGTTGACTTTTGTTTCCACCGAGAATAACTTCAGCTTAGCGAAAGACGGGCGCCCCTGCACGTGAAGGTGTCCCGATTCGCCCACAGTTCCACCGGGCGGCCACGAGGCCCACTTCGGTTCGAGCCTGCCCCTGCCCCTCCATCAGGAAGTCCGCGCGATGCCACAGCACCCCTTACGCCGGGCAGCGTGACCACACCGTCACGCCGGCGCTACCCACGGCGGTAGGCGGCGGACCGCGCACGGATCTCATGCCTACACGAGGGCAACCACGGTGACGGAGCGCCCTTCAGGGTTCACGTTCTGCAACTACTACAGAGTTTTAGAACCAACTCTGGATCTTGTTGCGGCGCCGTGCGTATGTTCGTCGTCCCCTCGGACAGCCCGCTCCGGGGGCGGTGAATAAGAGGAGCACGGCTAGTACCAACCAGGCCACACAGAACCGCATACAGCGACGGCGCCCGAGAGCGGCTACTCCCGGACGCCGGACGCATAGCGGCACGTACCGCTCCCACGAAGGCCCGGCTAGGCCCTACGGGAACGGAGATTGCCCACCACCACGCTGAACCCTTTGCACGGGGCGCGTCAGCGTGGCAGCACTGCAAAGGGGATTTTTGCATGCCTCCTGCCCTGCGCGAAAGACCCATGGGTCCGGCCTGCGCGACAACCACCTTCGTCCTGACGACTCTCCGCTCCCGCCCGCCGCACGGCACCCGCAAGGCGGCGAAGCGGCAGCTCGCTCTCATGACCGGGGGCCGCCGATGAGTGTCGACGCCCGCGAGTGGGTGTGGGAGCACAGCTCCAGCCGGGGCACCGCCCGCCTGGTGATGCTGTCGATCGCCGACCGGGTCGCCGACGACACGTGCGTCGCCTGGGCCTCCATCTCAAGTCTGGTCGAGCGCACGAACGCGTCCCGTACCGCCGTACGGGACGCGCTCACCGCCCTCGACAAGAGCGGGGAACTCAAGGTCCTCGACCATCTGGAGGGCCCCCAGCGCACCACGGTCTACCGGCTGCCCCGCGCTGCTGCGTGGCTGGCCAAGGTCACCGCCACCAGGGGTAGGGACCCGGAGGCGTATGTCGAGCCTCCGGAGGAATCCGACCCGGTACCCGACCTGGACGAGGAGGACCAGAAGGGCCTGCGACGGTACGGAATCTTCCCCAAGAGGGGTACGGATTCCGGGCCCCCGCGCCGGAATCCGGCCGGTACGGAATCCGGCCCCTCACGCCGGAATCCGACCCGTCGACGTGCCGGAATCCGTACACCGCACGGTGCGGGATCCGACCCCCAGAACCGTAGAGAACCGAAGGTGAACCGTAAGGGCAGCAGTAGTGGTGCCGCCGTCACCCCGGCCGACGCATGGCAGGTCGACCCAGACAGCCACGCCTGGGCCCGCCAGAACGGACACCTCGACCGCCTCGGCGAGCAGGGCATGCGAGCGGCCGACGCGAAGTGGCGCAGCCACCGCGCCGGATTCAGTCCCCGCACGGCGGCTTCCTGGGCGGCCGACTGGCGCTCCTGGATAGCCCGCGAACACGCCCCCGCCCACACCGGCCTGTACGCCTTGCCCGGCAGCGGTCCCGCCCCGACCGGCGGCATGACCCGCGCCGAGGCCCACACCGCCGCACTTCTCGCCGCTCTGGACGAGCCGACCGGAACGGAGGGCTGACCGTGGACCGCCGCGAAACCGCCGCCCTGCTGGCCTACATCGGCCGACTCGACCCCCGCACCACCCGCACCGACCAGGGCGAGGCCCGCGACCAGCTCGCCCAGTGGCACGAGCTGCTCGGCGACGTGCCGATGGCCACTCCACACGGCTGGGACGCCCGCGTCGCCGCCCGCCAGCACATCCGCACCTCGCCGTACCAGATCCTGCCCGCGGACGTGGTCCGTCCCTGGGAGAGCTACCGGCGTGACCGCCTGGCCCGGCACTCCGACCCGACGCCGTCCGCCGATCCGGACGACCAGGCCGCCTGGGCCGCCGAGCTGGCCGGCACCCGCCGCGCCGTCGCCGCCGGCCTCGCGGAGCCTGCTCAGGCCCGTGCGATCACCAGCGGTCGCGAGGGGACCGATCCGCAGCTGGAGGCGATGCTGGAGCAGGTCGGCTCCTGCATTCCGCCCGCTGCCCGAGCCGCCCTCGCGCCCTTCCGGCCCGCCCGGGCAGCACGGGAGGCGGCGATCGTCCAGGGGCAGCCCGACGCCCTGGGCGTGCGCTGCGAGTGGTGCAAGGCCCAGCCGGGCGAGCCCTGCCGCCGCCGGCGGATCGGCCCCGACGACGGGGTCCGCGCCACCGCCCCGCGCGCCACCCCGCACCCCGGCCGCCGAGATCTTGCCGCCGCACAGCAGGCCAAGGTCCAGCAGCCCGCCATGGCCTGACCGGCGCGAAAGGCCGGTGCACCCCGTCCGGTGCATCACCACGCCACCGTCCCGCCTCGGCTGCGGCGCCCCCTCTGCGCCGCAGCCGGTACCCGACGCCGCATCCCAGCCGGAGCCCCCTGACCGGCCGGCACGGCAGCACATCGGAGACCCCCTTGCGCCACATCACCACCCACGACACGCCGGCCAGCGGCCTACGCGGTATCGCAGACACCAGCTGGCACACCCACGGGGCATGCCACGGCATGGACGTCGAGGACGCCGACGCCGTGTTCTTCCCGCTCCCCCGGGACCACGAAGCCATAGCCGAGGCCAAAGAGCTGTGCGGCTGGTGCCCGGTACGCAGCGACTGCCTCAACTTCGCTCTGGAGAACGTCCTCAAGGAAGGCATCTGGGGCGGGCTCACCGAAGCCGAGCGGCGCCCCTGGCACGACGGACTGCCCAAGCGCCTCGACTACCGGCGCGTGACCGCCTTCTTCCACGGACGCGACGTACACCTGACCGAGGCCGAACGGCAGGTCGTCATCGACCACGCCTACGTACGCGGGTGGCGCCCCGACCGGCTCGCCGCCGCCCTGCAGATCAGCCACAAGCACGCCCGTGACCTACTCCGGCAGGCCGCCAACAAGGTCTTCGACCGCGACCGCACCTACGGCGTGCCGCGCCCCAAGAAGAAGCGGAAGAAGGCCACCCCAGCAAAAGGCAGCCCCACGCCCGCCGCGCACGGTACCCAGCAGCCGACTGCCCGCCCGGCAGCGTCGAGCCCGGCGCACGCCCCTCTCGGAAAGGCCGCATGACCCACGCCGTCCTCGCCCTCAGCGCCGCTCCGGACCTCACACTCCTCCTCGCCGCCGCCGTGCCCGCCGTCCTCGCCCTCGGGCTGACCGCCTGGACCATCCGACGCCGGGGGACCCGCCCGCAGAAACGTCTCAGCGGCCCGGCAATCAAGGTCGCCGCCGTTGCCGCCCTGGGCTGCACCGCCTACAGCGCCGACACCTCGTGGCGCTTCGCGGCCGACTACCTCGACATGGCAGGCACCGCCGAGCGGGCCGGCATGTTCGCCGCAGCCGAACTCGCCCTGTTCGCGACCGCGCTGATGGCCCGGCAGAACCTGGCCGCCCAGGGCGCCCCCGGCGTACCGGGCACGCTGGTCTGGGTGATCACCGGGGTGCAGGTGATCCCCGCCTACGCCGAGAGTGGTCCCATCGGCGGTACGGTCCGGGCCTTCGTGGGGCCGGTCATGGCGGCGATGCTGTGGCACCTCGCGATGGGTATCGAGCTGCGCCTGCGCACCCCGGGTGCCGCCTCCAACGGTCTGATCGCCGTCCTGGGCCGGGAGGTACGCGAACGGCTCCTGTCCCGCCTAGGCATCGCCGCGCGAGACCGCAACGCCGCGCAGATCACCCGGGACCGGGCCACTGCACGCGCGGTCGCCCTCGCCGCCCGCCTCGCCGAGCGCACACCCGAGCAGCAGCGGAACCGACGCGGGCGACGACTCACGCGGCGTCTGTCGAAGGCGGTCGGCAGGGCCTCTGTCGGCACCGACCCCCTCCAGCGCGCGCAGCTGCTCGACCAGCTCGCCGCACGTCGGCACGCTCTCGCGCTCGCCACGGTCCCACTTCCCTCTCCCTGGTCCCCGACGTTCAGCACCTCAATGGCCGCCACGGTCCCCGCGCAGGCGACGTCGAATACGCCGATCCCCGTCCACGGTCCCCACTGTCTCGGCGAACTGAACCCGGACCGGGGACCGGGTGACCCTCGGGGACCGGTCCCCGAGATCGCGGACTCGAATGCATCGGCAGACGCGGGGACCGAAGGCCACGAAGCGGGGACCGTCGCGGGGACCATGGCCCCAGAAGCTCGCTCGGTCCCGGGGACCGGTCCCGCCAAGCCGGAGACTGCGACGGGGGACGCAGCGGGCGCGGGGACCGGCGGCAGTGCGCGAGAAGTACCTGCTCAGGGCCCTGATTCGCGTCGGGGACCGAGCGCCGCCGATTCGGGGACCGACACCACCGGGGACCGGGGACCGAGCGCCGCCGATTCGGGGACCGACACCACCGGGGACCGGGGACCGACCGACACCGAATCGGGGACCGACACCACCGGGGACCGGGGACACAAGGTCCCCCTCCGCCGGAAGACGACCACGAAGACCAGGACGAAGAGCAAGGCGAAGCGCGGCCGGCCCCGCACCCCGCAGACACAGCGCCCTCCCGGGGAGCCGGAGCAGTCGGTGGACCAGCTCGTCCAGCAGGTCCGCCCCCACGTCCCCGCCCTACTCGAACGGGACGGCAACGAAGCAGTGACCCGTGTGCAGCTGCGGGAGATCCTCCGCCGCGAGGGCTTGAAGGGCGGCCGGAACGACCGGCTGAGCCTCGTCCTCCAGGAACTGCGGAGCGACGGCACCACGACGACAAGGAACACCACCCGATGAAGACCTGCCACCAGTTCGACACCGTCCGCGCGGAGTACGAGCGGGAGATCGGCTTCTTGGTCGCCCACTCCCAACGGCACGAGGGCAGGCCCGCAGCGAAGTCCAGCGCAAAGACTGCCGCCTCGACGAAGCAGCGGATGGCCCGAACGCTCAGCAGCCACGTCAGCCGCTGCCCCGAATGCGGCTGACCCGGCAAAACTCCAGCTCAACCGCGCCACCCGCCCCGCTCTAGGAGACACACCGTGATACCGCGTCCCTCTCGCCCCTCCGAGCCAACGGCTGCCGAGGCCAGCGCCTGGGAACACGTACTGGTCGGCCAACGGCTCCTGCATGCCGCCGTCCTCACGCCAACCGGTCAGTGGCTCGTGCAGGACCATCCCGATGGACCCGTCCACGTCCTTCGAGGGCCAGCCGACGTCCTCGCGCTGGCCGCGACCATCCAACATCGCGCCCGCTCCACGAGGCCCGAATCCCGATGACGAACGCGCCCAAGAACGGCACCACCCCGGAATCTGCTCCCGACCCCAACTCGGTCTTGGGGCGAGCAAGTTGGGGCGGAAGCGTAGCTTCCGCCGAACCCGCCCCCGAGGGGGCGCGAGAGGACCTGCACCGGGGGGCGCAGGTCCTTCAGGCTTCGACCGGGGGCGGATCGGAGCTGGGGCAGGAGGAGAAGCCGACTGACCTCCGCGCACGCCGCCAGCGTGCTCCTCGCGTCCGTCAGCGCCCGCGTCAGCCGTCCGAGAAGAAGCGCCAGCATCAGCCAAACACACGTTTCAACGACGAAGAGTTCGCTCTGATCAAGTCCGCCGCCGCCCAGTGCAATCTGTCCGTCGCCGGGTTCCTCGCCCGCTCCGCGCTCGCCGCCGCCCGCGACCTCGACCGCACCAGCGCCGAGATCGCCGACGAACGCGAAGTGATCACCGCCCTGTTCGACAGTCGGCGTCGCCTCGGCTGGGCCGGCAGCAACCTCAACCAGGCAGTCAAGGCACTCAACTCCGGTGCCGACGCTCCCCACCTCGAAGCGGCGGTCGCCGCTGTGCGGCGCGCCGCCGACACCGCGCACGATGCCGCCGCGCGACTGATCGAGCGCCGCAGCTCGTGATCCCCAGCGTCAACTCCTCGGGGTCCCGCACCATCGGGCTCCTCGCCTACCTCTACGGCCCGGGCAAGCACGAGGAACACAGCGACCCCCACCTCGTGGCCTCCTTCGATGGCATGTCCCCCGATCCCGGTCGCGACCCGAACGCCACCCTCAAGGACCTCCAGCAGCTCCTGGACCAGCCCGTGATGGCCCTCGCCGAGCACGCACGTCCGGCCAAGCACGTGTGGCACACGTCCGTCCGCGCCGACCCAAAGGACCGGACTCTGTCCGACGAGGAGTGGGCCGATATCGCCCGCCGTATCGTCGCCGCCGCCGGCATCGACCCCGGCGACGGACAGCCCGGCTGCCGCTGGGCTGCCGTACGGCACGCGGACGACCACATCCACATCGTGGCCACCCTCGTAACCGAGGACGGCCACCGTCCCGACGACTACCGCTCCGGCGCCCGCGCCCAGGCAGAAGCCCGGCTTATCGAGAAGGAACTCGGTCTCCACGAGGTCGCAACCGGCGACGGCACAGCCGCTCAGCGGCCCACCAGCGCCGAACGCCACAAAGCCGAGCGCCAGGGCCGCGAGCGGACCGCCCGCGAAGAGCTACGCGAGACGGTACGACGGGCCGTGGCCGGCGCGAGGAGCGAGGAGGAGTTCTTCGACCGGCTCGTCGGCGCCGGTCTCCTGATCCGTAAGCGCGCCGCACCTTCCGGGGACCTCCTCGGATACAAGGTCGCCCTGCCCGATGACCGAAACAAGGGCGGCGAGCCGGTGTTCTACCCCGGCGCACGCCTCGCACCCGACCTCTCGCTGCCCCGCATCCAGGAGCGCTGGTCCGCAGATGCTGAGGACAACCCGGCCCCCCGGCGGGAGGATGCGGTCCGGACGGGCCCGGGCACACCGGCCGCTGCCCGATGCAGGACGGCATCGGCAGCGTGGCAGGCCGTGCTCGTTGTCGAGCACGGCACCGACGCGGTCGCCGCCGCCCACATCGCCGCGGCCGGCGAGGTCCTGGATGCCCTCGCGAAGACGTCCGCAGCCCACACCCGCCACGAACTGCGCGACGCTGCAACGACCTTCGAGCGGGCCTCACGCTCCCATGTCCGCGCCGTACGCGGGCACGATCGAGCGCTGCGGCAGGCCGCCCGCGACCTCGTACACGGCGGGCCGGCCCTCAGCCGCGGTGAGGACGGAGCCACCACTGCGATGGCGATCGACATGCTGTTCTTCCTTATCACCGCCGCCGCGCACTGGCACGCCAGAAAGGGACACGCCCAGCAGGCCAAAGCCGCCACCCGGGCCGCCGAGCACCTGCGCACCGCCTATCAGGCCGCCTCAGCCCAGCCCCTCGGTGTGCTCTACCAGCGAGGCCGGCGTCTGGGCAGGCCAATGCTCCAGCGGCAGACCGCGTTGTTGCGCGAGGCGCTGCCGGAGCTGGCCGAGCAGATCCTCGCCGAGCCCGGCTGGTACGCCTTGGCCGCCACCATCGCGGAGGCCGAAGTCGTCGGCCACGACCCGGCCACCCTCCTGACCGACGCTGCAGAACGCCGTGAACTCGGCACCGCGGACTCCGTCAGTGACGTGCTCGTGTGGCGGATGCGGCGAACAGCCGACCTACCCGCCGACGCGTCCCACCTGCCCGAGATCAGCACCGCAGGTAGCCGGTCCGCACCGCGCCGTTCGACGACCAGGCCCTCCGCGCCCGGCAGGCGGCGCAACGGAGAGGAGCCATCGCGTAAGACCCTGTGAGCCCGCCGGATGCCAACACGCGGCCTCAACGCATCGCCGAGAGAAGGGCTAGCGCCACCGCGCTGACCGCAATCCACAGCATGGTCGTACGTCACATCGGGCCTCGGTAACGACCAGCTCCGCGTTGGAGGCCGTCGGCACCGGTGCACCCGCAGGACAAACGAGCATGACGCAGGTGCGGCGAGTCGAGCCAGTAGGCGTCGCACAGTTGAGCGGTCGAGGGAGGCGACGCGTGTGATCGGGCGCACCATGGCAACGGCGCCTCGCCGCATGGAGACACGCACCGTGGTCAACTCGTCATCTGGGCAACCGAGAAGCCGGAACCCCCTGTTGACCTGGCCGAAGGCGACTGTGGACTTTGTGAATTGAAACCGCCGGAGGCGTAGGGCACGATCATGAAACGCGCAGGACGAGGTGACAAGGTAGAGGAGGAGGCCAGGGTGTTTCACCGGATACGCCGCCGGGCTAAGGAGCCGAGCGAAGCTCAGAGGCAGTTCGCCGAACTGCATGCGCAGCTGCAGGGCCAGGTTCCGCCCGGCTTTGGAGTGTCGGCGCCTGAGCCGGAGCCCGCCAAGCCGGCCGCCGTCGTGAGCGACTTCCTTCCGCCCGAGCTGCGCGTGCCGAGCCACGACCAGGTCGACGGCAAGATGATGCCGTGGAAGCAGCCGCTCGTCCTCGACGGCGAGATGGCCGCTTGCGCCAAGTGCGGCGCGTACCGGGACTGGCTCATCCTCTCCACCCGCAGCCAGATCTGGCTGCGCTGCCGGGCCGGCCACCAGCAGCTGGAGACCCGCCTCGACACCGCCTGGTACAACCGCAACAGCGGACCGGCGGATGCGACGCACGCCACGTTCGAGGACTGCCTGCGCCACCTCGGGCACTGACCACCGCCCCTACGACCCCACCGGGCCGCGGGCCCGTACTGACCACCCGTCGCCTAGCACCAAGGGGTCAGTTCCGTCATGCGCGTTCGCGTCGCCACCACCGCACTCGGCATCACCGCCGCACTCCTCGCCGTGCCCGCCTGCTCCACCGACACCACCGGAGACAAGCACAAAACCCCCTCCGCCGCCCGGGCGGGAAAGCCGTCCGACGACGTCCAGGAGACGGCTGCGCTCTCCTCGGCCGCGCTCGCGTCCCGTCTGCTCGACCCGAGCGACCTCGGCAACGGCTACCTGCCCAAGCCGGAACGTCTAGCCCAGCACGACGACGTCACTGTCATCGGCTGCCCGGCCCTGAGCGAGCTGGGCGGTGACGCTGCGACCGGCGGCACGCTCGCCTTCCCGCACAAGGCGAAGGCGGACTTCACCTACGGCGGCAGCTCCTCGGAGATCTCCGAGGAGCTGTACAGCGACAGCGCGAAAGCGCTGTCCGCCGGTATCGCCCGGATCTTCGACGCCATGACCGGCTGCCCGACCTATCAGGTCGTCGCGGGCGGCACCCCGATTGACGTGGCCTCGCAGAAGCTGCCTGCGCCCCACGGCCTCGGTGATGAGCATTGGAGCCAGCTCCTGACGTTCACCACAGGCGGGCGGAGCACCGTGGTCAAGCAGACCGCGATCCGCGACGGCAGTCTGCTGCTGGTCGTCTCCGGCTCCCCGGCTCTCGTCGACCGCCACCTCGGCAAGGCCCTCGCCAAGGCAACCGCAGCAAATTGACCGGCTTCCAACGCATGCTGCCCCCGACTGAGGTAGTCGGGGGCGGCAGTGCATCGGGCGCTACGGTCTGGCCCGAGAAGTAGAAGGCCCGGCCCTCCGCACAGGAGGAGCCGGGCTGAGTTCATCGGGTGGCGGCGCGGGGCGAGGTGCTAGATGGCCGGCGCGCGCAGGAGCCGCTCCTGGGTGGCCTCGGGCAACACCCGGCGCAGGACCGGTGCTGTCGAGCTGAGGGCGGCGGCGAAAACGGCCACGACGTCGTGCGGGACGCCGGCGGAGAAAGAAGCCGCCCACAAGCACGGTGCGCCGAGCACGGGCTCGGCCCATGCCTGCCAGCCGGCCGGTCCCGCCTCGTCGGCCTCAGTGGTCAGGGCGCGCGGGTCGCCGTCCTGAATGAGGGGCGGCACCTCGCCGAGGCTGATGTGCGAGGTGAACGTCGGGTCCGTCGCAGCCGCCTCGGGCTGGTCGATGTCGCGGAACCATCCATGTGCGGCGACAGCGTCGAGGACCAGCTCGGGTCCGACGAACGGCACGGCGGGCTGGTCGCGGGCATCGAGCGCGACGAGGAAGTCGGTCACCGCCTCGCCGGGGACATCGGAGGTGAAGTAGGCCGACCACTGAGCGAGCGGGCTGCTCGTCTCGACGCGAGCGGAGATCTGCCAGGCGATCGGCAGTTCTCCCAGGTGGAACGGCTCGTCCGCCAGGCTCCACTGTGCCCAGCGCAGGGTGTCGGGACTGATGTGCAGGACGGTGCTGCGCAGGACCTGGCGGTCCTCCGGCGCCTCGTCCGGCTCGTGCCGTCCGCGGACGATCGTCAGACTCGTCCAGCCCAGGCCGTCGAGCGAGTCGGCGACTACGTCGTAGAGGCGTCCATCATCACCGGCCAGATGCCGGGGACCGACCCAGAACGCGGGCTGGCCGCCGCGCGGAGTGGACGGGTCGAGCGGGAAGTCGGGGTACAGGGGCGCCTCCAAGGGCTCGGTGCGTATCTAGTGCTGTGACCGCATAGGTTCGCCGGGTCGGTGGTCGTGGCGGTTGGATGTGCGGTGACATCCGATCCGACTGCTGGAGGCGCGGTGGCCGAGCCTGTCCGTGTGCGCAGACTGACCGACCAGGAGGGGCAGAAGCTGCAGCAGATCGTGCGCCGAGGCAGCACCAACTCGGTGCGCTACCGGCGCGCGATGATGCTGCTGGCCTCCGCCGGCGGCAACCGGGTGCCGGTGATCGCCCAGCTGGTGCAGGCCGACGAGGACACCGTCCGGGATGTGATCCACCGGTTCAACGAGATCGGCCTGGCCTGCCTGGACCCTCGGTGGGCGGGAGGCCGTCCCCGCCTGCTCAACCGTGACGACGAGGACTTCGTCGTCCAGACGGCCACCACCCGACCCACCAAGCTCGGCCAGCCCTTTACCCGCTGGTCGCTGCGTAAACTCGTCGCCTACCTGCGGAAAGTTCACGGCCGGGTCATCCGGATCGGCCGCGAGGCGTTACGCGGCCTGCTCGTCCGCCGCGGCGTGACCTTCCAGCGCACCAAGACGTGGAAGGAATCCCCCGACCCGAACCGCGAGACGAAGCTGGACCGCATCGAGGAAGTCCTTGACCGCTTCCCCGACCGGGTCTTCGCCTTCGACGAGTTCGGCCCACTCGGGATCCGACCCACCGCAGGCTCAGGCTGGGCAGAGCGCAAACAGCCCGACCGGCTGCCCGCCACCTACCACCGCACCCACGGCGTGCGGTACTTCCACGGCTGCTACTCGGTCGGCGACGACACCCTGTGGGGCGTCAACCGGCGACGCAAGGGCGCCGGAAACACGCTCGCCGCGCTGAAATCGATCCGCGCCGCCCGGCCCGACGGTGCCCCGATCTACGTGATCCTGGACAACCTGTCCGCCCATAAGGGCGCCAACATCCGCCGCTGGGCCAAGAAACACAAGGTCGAACTGTGCTTCACGCCGACCTACGCCTCGTGGGCCAACCCGATCGAGGCCCACTTCGGACCACTGAGGCAGTTCACCATTGCCAACTCCAACCACCCCAACCACACCGTGCAGACCAAGGCCCTGCACGCCTACCTGCGCTGGCGCAACGCCAACACCCGCCACCACGACGTCCTGGCCGCCGAACGCAAGGAACGCGCCCGCATCCGCAGCGAGAAAGGCATCCGTTGGGGTGGCCGACCGATCTCAGCAGCAGCCTGACCAGCCAACCCCGACCGAACCTCTCCTTTGTGGCGGAGAAGCCTGAGCCTATGCCCGGGGTGTGCCGTCCCAGCGCCATGTGGTGAGACGACGGTGTCCGAGTAGTTCGGCGCGTCCGGTGGCCCACAAGAGGGTGAGCCAGGGGTCCGTGGGCGACGGTGCGTCCGGAAACAGCCGGGCGAGCACCCGAGAGCACAGATCGGCAGGCGGGCTCCATGCGAGACCGAGCCCTTGTGCCAGGTCGTGCGTGTGCACCAGGGTCTCCACGATCCCCATCGCGGCGAAGCCCTCGGGGTCCGAGACGCCGAAGACGTGGTAGGCGCGGCTCTGCGGAGGCGTCGTGCGCACCATGGCGACCAGCAGCGCACCGCTCGCTTCCAGGACCTGCAGCAGGCCGGCGGGCCCCGCCTCGCGGTCCGCGTGAATGGCGTTCGCTGGGCCGCCGGGCCGTCGGCTCTCCCACACGAAGGGCACCTCACCATCCAAGGGCGGTGTTTTGGGGCCCAGTTGCGCAGCGTAGGCGAAGAGGTCGTCGCTGAGGTGCTCGACGGTTTCCCAGCAGTCCCATTCCAGCGAACCGGCCTTGCCTTCCCACGCGGCTGGGGGCGCCTCGCAAAGGACTGCCACAGCGAGTTTCACGGCAAGGTCGAGGTCGTCCGCGGTGACGGGGGGCTGGGAGAGGGCAATATCGGCTGATCGGGACATGGCAGGACCGTACCTCGCCCGGAGGGAGCGACCCCTCCTTTTTTGATCACCGGCCCAGCAACCCGGCAAAGCTTCGCGGTCACAGCACTAGTTGCCGCCGGCGCGGCGGCGGGGGCGGCGCGGGGGTGTCTCGACGGGGCCCTGCCACGTCAGCTCCATGGCGACCTCGGGAGGCAGGTGGCCGAGTTGTGCGTCCTCGTCGCGTCCTTCGGCGAGGTAGACGACGGTCCGGCCGGTCCGGTCCACTGACTGCACGACCTGTGCCAAGCGGTGTGCCATCGGAAAGAACGGATTCATGGCCTGGCGGACCGGAGCACTCCGGTCGAACTCAGCCAGCAGGTCGATGAGATCGCCGACGGTCATCTCCGCGGACGTCACGAACAGCCTCCATGGGTGAGGGAAACGGTGAGCGATGGAACGGGATGGTGGCCGGCGGAGAGCCGGCCACTCTCAAGCGCGGAGTACCGGTGGGCGCCTGTGCTGTCATACGCGACGTGAGGTCTCCAGCACACGCGCCACGGCGGCGGCGACAATGTCAGCTGGCGTCTCGATGTCGAACGACAGGCGGTAGCCGCGCACCTTGGCCGTGCCGGTGACTGCGATCTTCCATCCCTCGCCGTCCGTGCCGGGGCGTCCGAGCGGGAACCAGCCGAGGTAGAAGCGGCCGTCCTTCGAGCTGACGTGCACGTCCGCACGGTCGTCCACGATCAGGTGGAATTCCTCCGCGGCGAACTGGTCCATGACCAGCGTTGGCTGGCCGGGGCCGAGCTGCCATTCGCGAAGCCGCAAGGCTTCCACGGTGGTGGAGAAACCGAGGCCCACAGACGCTACGGTCACAGGCAATCACCTCTCTGACCTGGGGTTTCCTACAAGGTCGTCTACGTTGACATGCCGTCGCGCACGTTGGCCAGTCATTCCGCGATCTTTCCTGTCTGCCCCCGGCGAAATGCTGTCCTTTGACAGTTGTAGAGTCGCAAATTTCGCTGCACAGTCTCAGGGCTGGCTGCACTCCGACTGCACTTGTGCAGTCGATGTGAGACTCGCTGTTCAGCGCCGACGCCCATTCGGGTGACAGCGGGCGAGACGCGCTCGTCCCCGGCTCTCCAGGCGACACCGTGGTGTTGTGGGCCGCCCCCCTCATCGAATGCTCACCGGGGAGAAGGCCAAGGCCATCCGCGCCGCGATCGGCGCGTGACCCGGCCTCCTGTGCGTCCGCCCTCGTCGGGCAGGGCAGGCGCACGGGTCAGCACGCTCTGCACATCGGCTCGGGTGCGCCCTCACGGCTACGCCGTTCCGCGCCGTCGACCAGCAGATCTCCCACGACCTGGAGCATCCGCTCGCCATCGTGCTCTCAGCCGGGAAGGTCGAGCAGGGCAAGGGAGTTGAGGGCAGCTCGGCCGGGGCACCGGCAGGTGTCTTGCTCAGTCCTTGATCGCGGCGGCGATAAGGGCCTGAAGCTGCCCGGCGGTGCGGTCGAGCGGCCGCATACTGCGCTGGGCGCGGCACATGGCCACCGTGCCTTCGACAGCCGCGACGATGAGCGTCGCGAGCTGCGCGGCCTGTTCGGCCTCGGCGCCGTGGGCCCGGAGCGAGGCGGCGAGCAGTTCTTCCCACTGCTCGAAGACCTCGGCGGCGGCGGCCAGGGCGGGGGGAATCTCGTCGGCCGGGGGCTCCTCGATGGCCACCGCCAGGACCGGGCAGCCCGCGTGGAAGTCGCTGTCAACGACGATCTTGCGCCACAGGCCGAGGAACGCCCGCAGCCCTTCGGCCGGGCCCGCCTCCAGCTCCTTGCGCAGGCTCCGGGCCACCCACTCGCCGGTGTACCGGACAGCCTCGGTGGCCAGTTGCTGCTTGCCCTCGGGGAAGTAGTGGTACGTCGAGCCGAGCGGGGCCTTGGCGTGTTTGGCCATCTCTCTGATGCTCGTGGCACTCAGCCCGCGCCGGCTGATCATGTCGGCGGCGCCGGCCACGATCCGCTCGCGCGACGGCGCACTGCTCTTGACCACCTGTGCGCTCCCCTCTGGTTATAACGTCCGTCATAGCCTACCGTGGCGGCGTCTATAACACTCGTCATAGGAGCTGCCATGCCCATGATCCGGCTGACCGTGCCGACCGGCGCCCTCACCGAGGAGGGCCGCGCCGCCGTCCAGCGCGACCTCGCAGCCGTGCTGCTGCGCTGGGAGGGTGCGCCCGACACCGCCTTCTTCCGCTCGCAGGCGTGGAGCTACCTCGCCGAGCTGCCCGAAGGCACCCAGACGACCGCCGAGGACGACGCACCCCGCTTCCTTGTCGAGGTGACGGTGCCGCAAGGGGCACTGTCCGAACGGCGCAAGGCCGGACTGGTCCAGGACGTGACGACGACCGTCCTCGCCGCCGCCGGCCTCGCTCCGGACGATGCGCTGCGGGTGTGGGTGCTCGTGCACGAGCAGCCGGACGGCACCTGGGGTGCGGGCGGCTCCGTCATCCGCTACGCCGACCTGGTCGCCCTGTCCCAGCAGGACAAGGAGCGGGCCGATGCGTGAGCTCACCTACGTCGCCCGCCGCACGGTCGAGTGGCGCGAGGCCCCGGACCCGAAGCTCCGGTCCGACCAGGAGGCGATCGTCGCGCCGGTGGCCGCCACCTCCTGCGACGTGGACTCCGCGATCCTGGCCGGACACGGCTTCATCGACCCGCCGTTCGCGCTCGGGCACGAGTGCGTCGCCCGCGTCACCGACGTCGGCGACGGCGTGACCACCGTGGCGCCCGGCGACCTCGTCGTCGTGCCCTGGCCCATCAGCTGTGGCACCTGCGACCACTGCCGCACCGGGCTCACCGCCCACTGCATCTCGGTCCCGCACATGGCCATGTACGGGGCGCCGATCGGCGGCAGCTGGGGTGGCCTCTTCTCCGACCTGGTCCGCGTCCCGTACGCGGACGCCATGCTGGTCCCGCTGCCGACCGGACTCGACCCGGTCGCCATGGCCGCGGCCAGCGACAACTGGTCGCTCTCCTGGCGCCTGGTCGCACCCCACCTCAAGGCCCGCCCCGGCGCCCGCGTCCTGGTCGTCGCGCGCGGCAGCATCGGCCTGTACGTCTGCGACATCGCCCGCGCCCTCGGCGCCTCCGACGTCCTCTACGTCGACCCCGACCCCGAACACCGCAAGCTCGCCGAGAGCTTCGGCGCCCGCACCGCCGAGACCATCGAACCGATCCGCCACGGCTTCGACCTCGCCGTCGAGGCGACCGGCCGCGTCGACCAACTCACCCTCGCCGTCAAGTCCCTCGCCCCCGAAGGCATCTGCGAATCGGCCGGCAACCACTTCCGCCCCGGCGAACTACCGCTCCTCGACATGTACCTCACCGGCGTCACCCTGCGCATCGCCCGCGACAACGTCCGCGCCCACATCCCCGACGCCCTCGACCTCGCCGCCTCCGGCACCGTCGCACCCGAACGCGTCGTCTCCCACGTCCTCGACTGGGAACAGCTCCCCGAGGCCCTGCCCGAGAAGCACCTCAAGCCCGTCTTCGTCCGCGAGGCCACCCCGGCTGAGCCCGCACGCTGACTCCGCCGTCGCCACCCGCGACCACGCGCACAGAGACACTCGATGAACGCGCCCCTCACCACCACCCCGCACGATCCCGCAGCCGAAGGCGGCCTGGAAGGCCAGCGGGAGGCGATCGCTACCCTCGGCCACGAGCTGCGCCTGCTCGTCGACGCCACCGTCCGCACCGCGGCCTCCCCGGAAACCCAGCACCACTTGGCAGACGCAGACGGCGTCCGCGCCCTCACCGGACAGCTCACCGGCCGCCGCCGCTCACCGAAAGAGATCGCCGAGGTGGATGAGTTCCCGGACGGAGCACGGATGTACAGCCCCGTCACCGGCGCCGGCAGCCCGCTCGCGCCACCGATGCACGTCACGCCCGTCGACGGCGGCGTCATCGGGCGGTGCCTCCTCGGCATCGCCCACGAAGGACCGCCCGGCTACGGCCACGGTGGCATCAGCACCATGCTCCTCGTCGAACTGATGGGCTGGGCCTGCGCCGCCGTCGGCAAACCGGGCATGACCATCTCACTGCAGATGCGCTACCAAGGCCCTGTCCCCCTGGAGACCTCCTTGCAGGTGACCGCCCACATCACAGGAACCGACGACCGCAAGCTCTTCGTGAAAGGCACGATCACCACAGAGGACGCCCCGTCCACCGTCCTCGTAGAGGCGGACGGCATCTTCCTCGCCCCCGCCCCAGAGGCCGCGCGCACCCTCTTCCCAGCCCTCGACCACGCGAAGCAAATCACCGACCGGTGAAGAAATGACGCGGCCCTGAGACTGAGGAACCTCAGCACCCGCCGAGACCAGCTACAAAGCCAATGGCCAGGAAGGCGACATGTGACACGGCCGGTGAGAACCTACAACAGCGAAGTTAGTCGTGTGCAGGCCGCTGACCTGGTCGACTGGGTTGGATGTCAACAAGTCTGCTCGGGTGCGGCTGTTCTTGAGTGAGATCGTGAGTCCGCCTGGGGATTCGTGTTTGTGTCGGTTGGGCGGAGGATAGAGGCGTCCGCGTTCTTTCTAGGTGTGGTAGGTCCAGTAGGCCGGGAAGCCGCCGTAGCTGATGATGGTGCGGAGGGTCAGAACGGCTTCGGCGCCGGGGACGCTCCGTCGGCTGCTGGCGATCTCGAACCGGTCGGCGATCAGATGGCGTGCGGCGCCTCCGACGGTGCCGCTGGCGATCGGCCAGCCGGCAGCTAGGGCTGGTCGCTAAATGGTCTACGTCCAGCTCGGCGACCGCCCGTCGGGCTCTCCGTAGGGGACTGGCCGACCGGTGAAGGCGTCGAGGAGAATGCGGTCCCCGAGCGGTTTCTGCAGCTCTACTTTGACGTTCTGTTCGATCAGGTCGGCGCTGCAGGGACCGGTCTGTGCTCCCTTGACGGAGGCGTACAGTACGACGTTCTCGTCCGTTTCCAGTGCCTTGACGACGGGGCCGTCGTCGCACGCTCCGTGAGCGGCCTTTACCGTGATGGATCGCCCGTCCGTCGCTGTTCCGGCAAGCCCAGGGACACTCTTGAGGCCGCCGGCAGACCCTTGCCGGGCTTGTGAGATCGGTTGCTGCGGAAGCTTTGACGGGGTGACGGCCACACGCTTGAGCGGGGTGTCGTAGCCCTCCAGTGTGAACAGCCACGCGGGAACAGTGGCTGTTCCCCGGCTTGTGATGATCGTCGTCTGGCCAAGCTTCGCTCCCGTCACCGTCAGCCTGGGGCCCTCACTGCGGTTGAGGGCGAACGACTGGTACGCCTTCTTCGCCCTCCCCAGCGGACGAGTCAGAGCTTTCCCATCGGTCCAGTCAATCTTCCCCTGCTCCGTGGTCGCGACCGGCAAATTCCCCTTCAGTGCGAAGTTCTGGGTTTCGTAGGCCCGCTTGTCCGCCTGACTGTGCCAACCGGACTCCGGAATCTGTACCGCGTCGGCCATGGGGTAGTACCCCTGGCGCCATGCAGCGGCAGCCCCGGACCCCCGCCAGGCATCCGCTACCTGGCGGGCGCGCTCTTCCTGCCTCTGCAGCGACTGACCATTTGTGTGACCGTCGTCGGCTTGCGAACCGCCGCCGCATCCTGCAAGGAGGCAAATGCCCAGGAAGGGCACGAGAACCAGGCCGACAGGGCGCTTCGTTTGCTTGTTCACGTCGTTCCCTCGGGATGTGCCGTCGATGCATTCTCTGGCGGAAGCACGGCGTGCAGCAGCTTGTTTGGTTCCTGACGCCAGCTCTGTGTTCACATCTTCGACGCAGAGCGGGGCCATCGGGTTCGCACCGTCGCTCACGCCGCCTGCGGTGCTGGTCATACCGCAGGCGGCGAGGCGGGGGCCAGGATCGGATGCGAGACCGCAACCACCATGCAGAGTGGCGCTGGCAACTGCATCGCACACGCACTGCCAGGCGGCACAGATCGATCGCGCTGCCGACCCTGACTGGTCACCACTCCGTCGGCCGCACACAGAACAGCATGGCGGACACCGGGCACTCGAAGGCCCGGCCAGACCGATGGTGGCGGGAAGCCGAGGGCGCGGGGCTCCCGCCACTGTCCGTGCCCACGGACATGCCCCCATGCTCGCAAATCGAGAGCCAGCCTGTGGCGGCGCAGAAACCCCCAACAATGCGGTCACCCCGGTGGCGCAACGATCAGTGTCCAGGCCCAGCAGCCCAGCCTTGCGGACCGCCGAGATCGGCTGCTCCATCTCTGCCAGCAGGTGCCGTGTCTTTAAGCTGACGAGGGTAAATGCCCTGCTTCGATGTGATGAAGCCCTTTCATCTGTAAGCCGCAGCACAGGACGGATCACATGCAGCAAGAGTTCACCGCGACGATTAGCACGTCGCTGGGGCAGATCCTCGTGAAGCTGTTCCTGGAAGAAGTAAGGGAGCCTGTCATCCAGTTCTACGCTCTCGCATCGGGAACCGGGAGGTGGGTAGACCCACGGACTGGCAGCATCGGCATCGGCTCGATCTACCACGAGACGATCATCTACCGCGTGATCGACGGACTCATGATCCAAGGGGGGGACCGGATGGGTGATGGGACCAGCGGGCCAGGATTCTCGCGCCCGAATGAGTTCCATCCGGATCTGACGTTCGAGCGGCCTTACATGCTGGCGTTGACCGCCACCGAACCAGATGCCATCGGCTCACAGTTCTTCATCACTACCCGGCCGGCGCCGGACCTCGACGGACTGCACACGATCATCGGCGAGGTACTGCAAGGACAGGACGTCGTTGACGCCATCGCCCACGTCCCGACAGACCAGGACGGCCGCCCCACCATGGAAGTCGTCGTTCACTCCATCAGGACCAACCGTTCCCCCTTCGAAGGCGAACCGTACATCGACATCTGAGCATTGGGATGCCGCCCCCCACTTTCCCCGTGGTCAAACGAGCCCGCTCCCGCTGCGGCTCCGCGGACGCGCAAAACCCGGCGCCGGGGCGGTCTGGGTCCGTGCCAGAGTGATGCGCATGATCCCCGCACACGTTCCCGACGGGCCGCCGCTGACCTACCTGGACAGCTTCGACATACCGGTCCTATTCCGAAACGGGCCGGCGAATAAGCCTCGGAGGCAGTGGCGGACTGCCAAGCACAAAGCGTGGGCAGGATCGGACGGGTTCCCGACGGCCGACGGTTGGTACGCCCCGACTACTACGTGGCGGGAGATCATCAAGGCTGCGACCGAGGTCGGCCGCGACGTCACCCCGCACCTGCAGAACCAGCCGCGCTACGCACACGGGGAACTCGTCGCCCGGGTCTCCCCGCTGTACGCCTACCTCGGCGCGCACCCCGTCGAGCCGCGCCATCCCGTACCGGGCGCCAAGGGCCGGCGCCTGACCTGGAACCCGGTGTACGCGCACGGCACCGAGCGCAGCGCGAAGAATGCCGCCGGCTACCGGCTGGGCATGACGATGACCGAGTGGGCCTGCCGCTCGTTGCTGGGCCTCGGCCAGACCGAGCACCTCGAACTCGGCGGCCCCATTCCCGCCCTGCGCAACACGTTCAAGGATCCGAAGAAGATGCTGCCCGACCTGTGGGGGCGCCACGAGGCGGAGGAGCTGTACTGGCTGGTCGAGGCCAAGGGCGGCGACGTTGGTCTCGGCACGCTCCGCAAAGGGTGGGCGCAGCTGGCGGCCGGCAGCAAGGTCCTCGGTGCGCACGCGCACCGCACCGTCCTGGTCGGGGCGTCTGTACGGCCTGGGGACGATCTCTTTCTCACCGTCGACCACGACCTGCACCCTGGCCTACCGCCCCTCCCCCCTGCCGGGTCCGGCACCGACGACGCGGCCGGCCCGGGCAACCTGGAAGACCACCTCGGCGACAGCGACGACGCGCTCATCGGCGCGGCCCGTGCCCAGATGCTCGCCTACCTGGCGCTGCGCTCGGCTCCCGCCTCGCAGGTGCGCACCGTGCCCGTTCCCGCCGACCGCGCTTCCCGTCACCGGCGTTCCGGGCTGACCACGCCCCTGGAAGACGATGGCCTCACTTTCGCCATGCGGGCCGACGCCCGCGGGGAAGCAGCGCCCGACGTCGAGCAGCACACCCTGCGGGCCGGAATCCGCTCCATGGGCCTCGACGACTTTCTGAGTTGCCGCATCCCCGGCACTGAGGTCCACCTCGGCATGTCCCGGAAGCTGTTCGCCGCCTGCGAGCGCCTCCACGAGGAAGACCTAGCCATCGCCCGGCGCACCCCAGGACTACGCGCCGAGGACCAGCCGGCCGCCGACCTGGAACTCAGCGACGAAGCTCAGGAAGAACAGCGCCTCACCCAACGGCGCATCTTCCGCGAACAGCAGGAGGAAGCCCGCCCACGGCTGCGTCCCCTGCTCCGCGACGCCTACGAACGGGGCGCCACAAGCAACTGGAGTGACCTGCTGCGCCGTCCCCAGGAACCGGTACTCGATCTGGAAGGCGACGAGAGTCTCCTCGAAGCGGCGACGCCGGAAACGTACCTGGCCGTCAGCCGCTACGACCTGCCCCCAGCACACCCCTAATCGCCCGACCAGCAGGCCGCGGCCCAGGCCGAAGGCGAAGCCGGAGAGAGCCCGCTGTTCCTGTGACTGAGCACTCGAAATGGCGAACCGATGCGTGACTTGACAAGCACAGCAACGCGGTCATCACCGCAAGCCGGTGCTCTGGCCCAGGTGCTGGCCAGTCACGGCAGCTTGCTGTACCGGACCGCGGGAAAAGCTGTCCCGTTGAGGGTCATGATGGGACGACACTGTGCAGGTGAAGCTGTTCGATCCGGGCTTCGAGCCCGAAGAGGTGATCACGCATCCCCGACACCAGGCCGCGCAGGCACACCTGGTGCCGTTGATCGAGCGCGTACGGGCCTGCCGCAGCCCGCAGGACGGCTACGAACTGCAACAGGACCTGCTGCGACACATCCTCGAAGTGGAGGACCACCGCAACGCCCTCAGCCAGGCGGTCAAACGCATGCGCGCCGGCAAGGCGCCGCAAGTCGGTGCGCCCGAACCGCAGTCAGGGCTGGACGCGTCCGACATCAAGACGTGGATCCTCGAGCGCGAGCTGTGCGAGCGGGTGGCGCGGCAGTTCCGCTCGATCGGCGACGCGCTGGCCTGGAGGGCCTTCAACCACGACCGCCGGTACATCCTGGCCCTGTGCCGAAACGCGCCGCCCGGAATCATGGCGGGCAAGGCTGGCCTGAAGACAGAGCTGGAGACCGTAGAGAGCCACTGGCGCGACAACGGCCAGTTCGCACTCATGCACGACCTGACCTACTGCCTGCGGATCGGCGACATCACCGTCTGGCAGGACGACGGACCCCATACCTATGAGATCAAGACCAACGCCAGGTACCGCAACGCTGTCCAGGAGCAGCGGATCGCGACCGCGTACGAGGCCATCCGCACCGGATCCGCCTTGCCCGGGGACAACCCCCGCGAGCGGCTCCATGACATCGACACTCCGCTGCTGACGCACATGGAGCTACTGCAGACCGCGACCCAACGCGCCGCCAAAGACGGGATCTTCGCCGCCAAGATGCCCGGCAGCCGTGCCCTGATCGCCGTCGACCTGCACGGCGTGGTCGGCCAGGGGTGGACGACGGAAGAGTTCGGACAACGGCTGGCCCGTCAATGGAACGCCGCACGCCGCCGCGCACGCATCGGGGACCAGCCCGACTTGAACATGCACGCCACGAGTCTGGACAGCGTCTCACGCGACCCGCTGCGCGTCCCATGGGGCGTCTACCCCCTACACCCCATTGCCGCAGCACGCCTGATCGGCGACGTGATGACCTTCGCGGTGGAGACCTCGGGCCCTTCCCTAGCCGCAGACCTGACCACCCGGGACATCCCAGCGCAGTGGGTGCGCCCACCGGGAACCGAGGACCTCGTAGCTGGCGAGGTCCTCATGGAGATGCACAGCCGGGCCGAATGGCGCATTCCCAACGGACTCACCGCCAAGCTGTCCCGGACACTGCAGCTGAGGCGCTCAGAAATGGACCGCTACCTGATCGAACTGCTGGACCAGGACTGCTGGGCAGCAGGAATCCGGCACCTGTTGCTGTCCCCAGACACCTCAGACCGGCCGTGGCCCGTCTTCCGCGACGAGGGCCATACCTGGCTATGACGCTCACCGGCCTGGCCTGCTGGAGCTGCAGGGAAGTTCCGGTGTGGAGAGAGTTGAGGGAGAGTGGACTTCAGCCCATCGCGGAGGTGGCTCGTCTGGCCCGGCTACTCGACGGGACCGATCCACCCGAGGCCATACTGTCCGACTTCTTCGAGTCCTACCAGCACGCACGGGACGAGATCGAAGCATTCATTGACGCTGTCCGCGCGCACCTCGACGGACCTCCTTCGCTGGTGTGATGCGTCGTAGTCAGCCGGACAGGCCACCTACGCTCACCGCCTATAACTCATTGTGAGCCGATCGCCACTCCGCGTGAAGTCGCAAGTTAACTTGCTCCACTCCCAAACTGTCGCACTCCTGTGGTCGACTGAGCGTCTCAGGTGGCCACGCTGGCCACCTGAGACGCTCAGGAGACGCCCTCACTCCGAGGGTTGAAGGGGGCCGCCGTCACGTCCAGAACGAGGCAGCTCGGCGAGTGGGACTTTTCGCGCTAAGCCAGCCCGCCATAGTGTGCCCTTTCACTCCTGGTGCTAGCGGTGCTGAATGGACCTGTCAATACGCTGACCAGGGCGGCAACCCCGGAAAGCCACTCAGGGCTCACACCCGCGCATACAAGCACGACCACTGTGATCGTCACAGTGACCACGACTACATGCCACTGCTGCGCACCGTGTAGCGGCTCATCGCCTGGGGCAGTCACACATTGAGGTACTGGCATGTACTTCTCCTCTCAGGTTCGCCTGGGAATTGGGCCCTTGATGCGCCTCAGGTTGGGAAGCCAGAAACGCGCGCCGAGGGCCCTTTCATGTGCCAAGAGACTTGCCCACCATCATTGCTGGCGGCAGATGCGCATTGATCGGCGTACAGCCTCACAAGGGGGCGCATGGCCAGTATGGTCGGGGTATGACAACCGAGCCCTAACTCCTTCCCCCGCCAGCACATCCGGATGAGCACAAGCCGCTGCCGGTTGCGTGGCCGCGACGACTGCAACTGGCTCCGACATACTCCTTGACCTGCCTGCTCCGAAGGTCGGGGCCATTTCAGACCTGGGTGCGGTTCCTTTCAAGTGACGGCCGCGATCAAGTTGTGGGGTCATAGTTCCGCTGGTGAGTGGGTCAGACGTCATGCTGGAAAACCATGCGGCGGGGAACCGTGCTTCGTCGGGATACTGGGCCGGTGAGAGACGCCATGGCTGAGTACGAAGCGGATACTGAACAGTTGATGCGAAGGGTCTACCTCGGCGTGCGCGAGGACAGCCTTGACCCACAGGACGTCGTCGCTCTCGCCTGCGAACTGCTCGACTGGTTCCATCACACCGACGCCGTCCTGGAGGTCGTCGAGCGGAACCCGGCCGAGGTGCCGCAGGCGGAGATGACCGTCCTGGCCCGGCGCATCCTGGACGATGTGGGCTTCGACCCCGGCTTCGACCTCGCCCCCGAACGTTTGGAGGCGTTGCGCGCCGCACTGCGAGTCGTGGCCCGCGACCTGCCCACGCGTGGGATCGAAGGCGAACCGGAGATCGAGATCCTGGAGGACTGGTTCCCGGTGGGAGCCGGTGTCCGTCTTGCCGACGGCGAACGGCTCAACTGGGACGGCCCCATCCTGCCGAACATGTGCGACGACCCGGTCATGGCATTGACCGGCCTGGCGATCCTGATCCAGGAGAGCCTGCTCGAATGGACCTGGCAGGTCTGGCCGGTGTGCCCCGGGCATGACCTCGGCGTCCACGCCTCGGAGCGTGATCGCGAGGTTGTGTGGTGGTGCGCGGGCGATGGCGGACACATGCTGGCGCCGGTCGGCGAACTCGCGCGCGCTCTCGGCCGCCGTCGCCCCAAGTAAGGTCGGCGGCGGAGTGCAGTTCGTTTCGAACGACCGCCGTGATCAGGCGGTGAGGCTGTAGTTCTGCTGGTCGGGGCTGGGGGAGAGGCGTTGATGTTCGCGGGCCGTGTGGAAGATCCAGTAGTCCTCGAAGTCGCCGTTCGTTATCAGTGCGCGGAGTCGGAGGACGGCTTCGGCGCCGTCGAGTCCCCAGCGGGCGCCGGTGATGTCGAGGCGGACGGCGATCAGATGGCGGCAGGCGCCTTCGACGGCGCCGGTGGCGATGGGCCAGCCGGCTGCGAGGGCGGTGTCGTAGTGGAGTTGGTCGAGGTGGCCGGTGAGGTAGCGGTGGCAGGTGGTGACGGCCTCGTGGCGGGTGGCGGGAAGCTGTTCGGCTGCGGCCTGGGCGGTCATCTCGGTGGCGGCGCGGTCGGCGTGTCCGGCGAGGATCGCGGTGAGTTTGTCCGCGGCCCAGGTCTCGGCCTCCCGGCTGCCGGGAGGGTGGAAGGCGTGCGCGGCCGTCCAGCAGTACTCGGCGACATGGACGAAGTCGAGCAGGACGTGCAGGCGGATGCCGCGGCGGGAGGCTTCGTCCTGGATCAGGTCGAGTTGGTGGCGGGCGCCGTCGACGAGCACGATCCAGTCCCGCAGATGCTGCGGGTCGCGGGCCTGGGCCTGGTCGAAGGCGTCGGTGATGACCTGCTCCGAAGGACGGATCACCGAGGCGGTGCACCATTTGCGCTCCGCTTTCGGACCCGGCCTCGGCGTCCGGCTCTCGCTGCGGCCGCCGGGCGGATGCACGATGTCGTGCGGCCGGCGCGGGGCGGGTGCGGTGTCGAAGACGCAGGCCACCGTTGCCATGCGCTTGCGGTTGGGTTTCTCCCCGGGAGCCAGGCGTCCGCGCCGTCCGGCCGCCGCGGTCTTGGCTGCGGCCCGACGGGTGGCCTCGCGCAGGGCTTCGGGGCGCATCACCACGCCGAGGCGGCGCTTGCCCAGCACTCTTCCGCATCGTCGCTCGATCGCGGCCTGGGCCTGGTCGAAGGAGCCTCTCACGGCTTCCAGGACCGCGAGCCGGACCAGGCCGCGGGAGTGCTGGCCGGCGGGCAGCGACAACGCTTCGTCGGCCGGGTGCACGTTGGACACGCCCCGGCCGCGGTAGGCGATCCTGTTCACCCGTACCGGCCCGAACACGCAGGTCAGCCTGCGGGGATGGTTGCTCTCCCGCCAGGTCCGAGGCCGTCCTTCCGGCCCGCGCACCACCGGCCGTTCCACGCCGATGCGGGCCGCCGTTTCTTCCGTCCTCGCACGCAGGTCGAGGTGATCCTGCATCAACTGCCGCAGCGGTTCGCGTCCTTGCTGTTCGAGCAGGCCCTCCAGCTCGTCATGGGCCATATTCCGCGCTGGGGCGTCGGCCAGCGTCGAGACGAGGCGTTCGAAAGCATCACGGGAGGCGGCATACCCTTCAGGCTCGAGTAAGGCGTCATAGGGTTCCATCTGGGGCTCTTCTTCGGCTCTTCTTGCGGTTCGTTCGGTTGGCACCTTCGAATCTACGGAGAAGAGCCCCTTGGTCACCGGGAGTTGACGTGGCCGGCGTCCCCGTCATGGCGGGCGAGGGTGAACCGTCCCGGCGTGTCCTCGTCCAGCCAGCCCCGCTCCACCAGACGCTTCAGCTTCCCCCGCGTCCCTTCGATCTTCGCCGTGGTGGCCTCCAGCCCGATCCGCGGCACGATCTGCTTGGCCTGCAATGGACCCGGAGCATCAGCGACGATCTCCACGATGTCCCGGTACACGTCCGGCAGCACCCCAGCGACCAGGCCCTTCCGCCACGGCGGCACCGCCATCACCCCGATACCGTGAGGAGCTGGCGTTTCCCTGGGTTCCGGCGTATCGTGCGCCTCCACCTCCGGCGCCACGTCCGCAGCCGACAAGTCCGCCAGCACCTCCATCACGGTCTCCCGCGTGATCTCCAACCGCGACAGATCAGCCCGGGCCCTCTCCAGCCGGACAGCCAACTCCGCAGCCTCGGGCTGGAGTTCTTCCACCCGCTGTCGAGCCGCGGCCTCCCGCGCCTGGAGTTCTTCCGGCAACGACACCATCGCGCCCCACCTCCACCTCGCCACGGTAGAAGTACGACGACACCGCCCACACGTCAATCAGCATCTTCCCAGCTCAGCTATCCCTCGAAAGGATCCGCACCCAGCTCCTTTGGAGGGACGGGCCGAGCTGGGACGTCGGTGTCTGGCGCATCGCCCGTGCCCGATGCGGCTGCCCCTCGTCGGAGCGCCGCGGGTAGGCGTGCCGACCAGGCCGAAGATCGGCCGAGCGGTCCTCGGTGATCAGCGGCGGGACAACCGGAACCGCCGGAAGGATCACACCTCACATGTGAACTCGCGGCTCGGTGCCGGTGAGGTCGTACCTTGAGAGGAGCTACACCCACATGCGCTCGGCACCGAGAATGCCGCTCGTGCGTCAGGAGCCTGCGAACGTGTCGGCGCCGAGCACGGTCAGCAGGGCAAGCTTGTCGTGGCTCTCCGTGCCAGGTGTGGCGGTGAAGATGAGCAGGGACTGCCCCTGGTCGGGGTCGAGCAGTGTCTGGCAGTACAGGTCGATGCGTCCGACCTCGGGGTGGACGAAGCGTTTGGCGTTGCTCCACCGCAGTCCCACTTCGTGGCGGTTCCACAGCTCGGCGAATTCCTCGTTGTGTTGCAGGTCGGCCACGAGCGAGGCGGCCGGCGATCCGGGCCCCTGCGCGGTGGCACTGGCGCGCAGGATGGCGACGTAGACGCGGCTGTGCAGGTGGTGGTCGTCGGGCAGGTACCGATGGCGGGCGGTGGGGTCGGTGAACCACCGGTAGAGGGCGCTGCGCGCCGGGCCGGTGTGACGCGTCTCGTCGCCGAGCAGCGCCACGGCGGGCGGCGTTTGCTGCAGCGTTTCACCGACCGTGCCCACGATCTGCGCCGGTGTGTCCTGAAGCCGGTCCATGACACGCAGCAGCCCGGGACTGATGTGCGCCTCGCGTAGTCGCCGTGTCTGGAGGCGGTGCCCGCACAGCAGGAACAGATGGTCACGTTCGTCGGGGGTCAGGCGCAGGCCCCGGGCGATGGCCGCTGCCATCTGCTGCGACGGCTGGGAACCACTACCGCGTTCCAGCCGGGCCAGATAGTCGGCCGACATGTCGCACAGCTCGGCGACCTCCTCCCGGCGCAGCCCGGTCGCCCGCCGTCGTGCGCCGCGGCGCAACCCGACGTCCTCGGGTTGCAGGGACTCCCGGCGTCCGCGCAGGAAATCGGCCAGACCCTCGCCATCCACCGCCGTGTCCATCATCGGGCTCCCCAACTCGGATGTCGCATACCTGGCCGCCTCATTGTCCGGCAGGTCAACACGGTTAGCCACGCCCTGCCATTCAGTGGTTGAGCAGGTCCTTCATCCGTCGGCACGGGCCCTCTTCACTGGACGACGTCAGGAATCAGATGAAAGAGTCTCTGGAGGATTTCACCATGGCCAAATGGACCGCGGACCGGCTGCCGAGCATGGCCGGCGCGACGGTGGTGATCACCGGTGCCGGCGGGGGGATCGGGCTGGTGACCGCTCGCGAACTCGCACGGGTCGGCGCCCACGTGGTGCTGGCCGTGCGCAACGTCGACAAGGCGCGCCAGGCAGTGGCCGGTATGCGTGGAGATTTCGATGTCCGGCAACTCGATGTCGCCGACCTGGACTCGGTACGTGCGTTTGCGACGTCGTACACCGGCGACATCGATGTTCTGATCAACAACGCCGGGGTGATGGACATCCCGGCGGCGCGCACCGCGCAGGGCCTGGACGTACAGACCGCCACGAACTATTTCGGGCCGTTCGTGCTCACCAACCTGCTGCTGCCCCGGCTGACCGACCGCGTGGTGACGGTCTCCAGCCAACTGCACCGATTCGGCAAGCTGGACCTCGACGACCTCGACTGGCGCACCCGCAAGTACAACGGGCTGGCCGTCTACGAGTCGTCCAAGCTCGCCGTTGTGCTGTTCTCGCTGGAATTGCAGCGCCGTTTGACCGCCTCGGGCAGCCATGTCCGCTCGGTCATCGCTCACCCTGGCGTCGCGCGGACCGGACTGGTCACGCACTCGCCACTGGGATTCGTCAACCGGCTCCCGTTCCTGGTCCAGGACGTCGAACACGGAGCGCTGCCACTCATGTACGCAGCCACACAAGACGTCCCCGGCAACGCCTACGTCGGTCCGGACGGGTTGTTCAGCTTCACGGGCTACCCACTGATCCGCAAGCCCAGCCGGGCCGGCCTGGACCCGGCCGTCGCCAAGAGGCTCTGGCAGGCAACCGCCACTCTCACCGGCACCGAGCCGCGAGTTCACATGTGAGGTGTGATCCTTCCGGCGGTTCCGGTTGTCCCGCCGCTGATCACCGAGGACCGCTCGGCCGATCTTCGGCCTGGCCGGCACGCCTACCCGCGGCGCTCCGACGAGGGGCAGCCGCATCGGGCACGGGCGATGCGCCAGACACCGACGTCCCAGCTCGGCCCATCCCTCCAAAGGAGCTACACCCTTCAGACCTTCCGGAAGCCCCAACCGTGCGGGGCAACTCTTGGCCACGACGCCGGGCCGCTCGTAGTCGTCGTAGCCAGATGGCGTATCCGGCAGCGGCTACCGCGAACGCAGATGTGGCGGCTGTTCGTGACCGGCCTGATGTGGGGTGTGCACGGACACCGTCTGGACCGAGCGCGGGACCCCCATCTTGCGGATGTGTGCTGGTCGGCAGCAGGTGCGCTGCAGCTTATGCTCGGGCGGTGCGGGATCAGCGCAGTCAGCTCTCGCTGGCCCTGGACGCGGACACGAGTGCGACCCGGGTGGTGCGCGCCGATGAAAATCCTCACTGGCTTGAACTTTTCCGTGGCGTGCAGCACCTACGGCGGCAGGTACATATCATCCATTTTAAGGTGAAGCGGAACGGTCGGCCTCTGGCTCCGCACTGTCGAGGGGCACGGGGTGCAGCGACGGTGGAACATGTGTGGCCATCCAAACGACCGACCTAGCTGGCGTGGCCAGGTCGCCGAACAGCTCAACCTGGACCATCACTGCCGACGGCGCAACCGTCCCAGAAACGCCGACACGCAGCCTGCGGCAGGATGGATGCCACCTGGTACCGCCGCCGCCCGTTCGTCGCGGTGATCGGTGAGTCGGTAGACCACTATCCCGGCCCGTGTGCAGTGTGCACCGGCCACGGCCGTTGGCGACGCGGCCAACTACACTGCCCAGTGGGTCAATTGTCTCGCTCAGGGGCCAAGCGAAGCGCTCAGTCACAGCGCGGTTCGCACGCGAGGTGTGACCTTCAGCGATAGTTGGCCAGAGACGGTGGCGAGACCGCTGGTGACCGGGCTGCGCTCAAAAACAGTTGGCCATTTCGCTCAGAGATAGTTGGCCATACAGGTCCCAGAACCTAGACGCGTCACGCGGGGCGACAAGGTGGGCGTAGTGCTTCCGGGCGCGCTCAGGCCAGTGCTCGCGCGGGTCGAGGGATCTGGCCGCGGCGACATCGTCGGCTGCCGGGTCGGCAGGCAGGTGAGGGGTGGTCGCGGACGGGGACCGTCCGCCGGGTCGACGTTGCCCAGCTCTATACCGTCCGCGTAGCCGTGGATCATCAGGACCGGATCACCGGCGAGTGGCGCCCACGCCACACTGTGGCTGCGGGGCTCCAGCCGGGGCCTTCCGGCCGTCGGCCGGGGCCTGCCATCGGAAGTCCGGATGACCCACCAACTGCGCGCCCTCCGGATGCCCGATGTTCCGCCGCTTAGCGACCAATATCGTCGTGTGTCCGGTTCCTTTACGTGGGCGGTACGCGGCGACCGAGCAAGGACGACGCACGCTCCAAGACGCGATCATCCGACGTCTTCCTGTGCGACCTGCTCCCAGCAGTCTGGGCAGAGGGTCGCGACCGAGCCGTCGTCATCTGCCTCGGTGGGCCACGGGCGACTACAACTGGTGCAAAGCGAGAGATCCTGGGCTTCGTAGCGGACAGCACAGCCGAAGCAGTACAGGGTGTCGGACCCCTTGAGGCTGTCCACGAACCGGACGCTCTCGACAAAAGCGCTGTTGTCGCACTGGGGACAGGGATAGACCCGAGCCAACAAACCGTCTGAGCAGCCGACGTAGGAGAAGGCCAGGAGCTCGGCCGAGTCCCAGGACTGGCCGCAGAAGCGACACTCCCCGTTCTGGGGGGTGACAACGAGGGTCATCTGCTCGCAGGAGGGGCACATGATGGTCTGGGTCGTCAGCCCGGCCAGTTCCCCACGCAGCCGGTTGAGGCGTCGCCTGACGTAGGAGCTGATGTTCTTCACTCCCGCGTCCACCGGGATCATGTCCCGTTGGGCCCGGTCGCGCTCCGGGCCCTGGAGCAGCGGCAGAAGCTGGGTGTCAAGGAAGCGCATGAGGAAGTCGAGCACCCGGCCGGCGCGAGCCTCGACGGCGTGGGCGTTGTGCGTTAGGCCGTAGTGCTGCAGGGCGTTGCGGTCCTTCGCTAGGTCCTTGAGCGCCTCGGTCTCCTTGCGGTCGATGGCAATCCCCGCGATGTCACGGAGGCGCTCGACCGCGGCGTCGGTCCCGCAGCTCTCGAAGTCCCCGCTCTCGAAGTCCGCCCTCGTCGCCTTGCCAGGGTCCTTGAACACCAGGCTCCAGTGTTCACGCAGCAGGCGGGCCTTGAGCAGCACCTCGACTGCGGCTTGCAGGTGCAGCACGGCGTACTTGAGGTCTCGGGGTTCGACGGCCGATTCGTTCTCGTCCAGGTGCTCGACGACGCTTGCGAGGTAGTCGATGCCGTTACGGACGGGCGGGAAGTCCAGCTGAGGAGGCCCGGACGGACGTCCCGGCGGCACGTACCGGCGTCCTGTCGTGACAGCCGCTTCTTGCTGCGGTGTGTCGCTTGGTTCACCCGTCAGGGGGAGGTCCTCAAACAGCGATGACATGGGCACAAGGTAACCGTCGCAGTCCGGTGACTTTCGACTTATCCAGTGCCATGTGCCCCCCAAGGGTGGGTGAGCTGCCCGGCCGGAAAGTAGATCTTCCAACGCCGGACCGAGTGGCCAACCATCGATGCGCCTGGCCAACTAACGCTGATGTGACTGAGCAGCCCAGTTGGTTCTGACCGCGCTTCCGTGATGGCGACCTCCAATGCGCGGGCAGGCTGTACGTCGTCGGGAAGGTCCATGCCTGCATTTGTCCCGTTTCCCTGGCGAGCTGATCGAACTACGGTGCCGCTCATGGACTGGGGGACACTGCTCAGCACTGCCGTCGGCGCCGTATTAGGGATCGGCTCGACCTTGATCGCTGACCACGCACGATCCCGTCGCGAGCAAGCGAACCGCATGCACGACACCCTTCGGGATCTCTACAGCACCTACCTTGCCTCTCTGAACGACAGCTCGTCCATCTTGCGCGTGATCATCCTGAGGGAGAGCGATACGGCGGCGCGATACCAGGCGGCTCTGGACGCCTTTCGCGACGCCTCGGTACTGACGCAGCGGTACAGGATCGCCCTACAAGCCCCGCCGGCGGTTCAAGAGAAGTCCGACCAGGCGTACAAAATGCTTCGGCAATGGCGCGACTTGCTCGACACGCACCCCGGACTCTCCCTGTCGTCGTCGGAGTACCTCGAAGGACTGGAACGGTTTCACCAAGCCCGCAAGGACCTCCAGGCCGCCATGCGTGCAAGTCTCAATGCCCCACACCGGTAAGCCCCCGCCCGACTAGCCAACTACAGGACTCGGTTCGGTTGTTCCCGCGCTTCCATGACGACTACGGCAGGGAGCCAATGACTTCATCGGCGATATCGGTGCAGGCTCCGTCACTGATATGGCCGCACCCGTGATCAGGGCGGCCGGCTGGCAGTGACCACCGGATTGCAGGACCGTTCCGCCAGAGGATCCCCCCGTCATGAAGACGGAAACGCTTGAGGATGTCCTCTTCCCCGGCCTGCACCTCACGGTGCGGCAGGTCGTGGCCGTCGATGACGATTTAATCATCGACGCAGCGGGGTGCGGACCGCCTGGAAGGTGCCCTCAGTGCGAGCGTCCTGCCACTCGGGTTCACAGCCGGTATTGGCGTCGCATTGCTGGGTCGCCCGTCGGCAGACACACGATGATCGTGCGCCTCAGTGTGCGTCGGTTCTTCTGTGATCAACGCCAGTGCAGGCGTCGTACATTCGCGGAACAGGCAGAGGGCCTGACCGAGCCACGACGCCGCTGTTCGGCCGCGCTACGGTCTGCCTTGAAGGCGGTCGCGGTAGAGCTCGGTGGTCGTCCTGGCCAGCGCCTCTGCGCGAAGCTACGACTCCACGGTCGGCGGACTGCCCTCCTGGAACAGCTGACGGCACCAGCCGTGCCGGACCGGGCGCCGCGGATACTCGGTATCGACGAGTTCGCGTTCCGCCGAGGACGGACCTACGGAACGGTCCTCGTCGACATCGAGACCTCCAGGCCGGTGGACGTGCTGCCTGATCGCGAGACCAGCACAGTCGCCGCCTGGCTCAGCGAGCAACCCGGCGCCGAGATCGTCTGCCGTGACCGACTGATGGCCTTCACCAAGGCATCAGCCAGGCAGTCCCCGACGCACTGGAGGTGGCAGATCGCTGGAACCTCCTCCAGAACCTCTCGACAGCCGTGGAGAAGATCTGTCGCGGACATCGTGACTGCCTGCGACAGCCCACGCCACCGGGAAGTCAACGAACTGGTCGCCACCGGCATGTCCCTGAGCGCCATCGGCCGCCGCCTGCGTCTGGACCGCAAAACAGTGCGGCGCTACCGGAACAAAGACCTTGATGACCTCTTCGCCTCAGCGCAAGATCGCGGCCACGGTGTTCTCGACCCGTACATTGACCACGTGCAGCATCGTTTCAAGGCTGGCTGCACCAGCTCGATGCAGATCTATCGCGAGTTGCTCGCCCTCGGCTACACCGGCGGGTATCACGTTGTGAACCGCTACGTGATGACCACCCGCAAGGGCATCGCGGTCCCTGCCCGGACTGCGCCCCCCCCCAGCCCCCGCACCATCACCTCATGGATCATGCGCCCCCAGGGGACCCTCAGCCCCTCCGACGCAGCGCAACTGGAAGCCGCGCGCAACGCCTGCCCGGAGATCGTCTCGGTCTGCGACCTCGCACGAGAGTTCACAGACATGCTCCGCCACCGCCGCGGACACCAACTCCGGAGCTGGATCCAAAAGGCCGAGCTGAGCGGACCAGATGCCATCGGCGTCTTCGCCGACTCCATCCGCCAGGACCTCAAGGCCGTGACCGCCGGCCTCACCCTGCCCTACAGCTCCGGCATCGTCGAAGGCCACGTCAACAGAATCAAAACGATCAAGCGCCAGATGTACGGCCGCGCCTCCTTCACCCTGCTCAGAGCACGAATCCTCCTCCAGCCGTAGGCATCACGGAAACGCGGCCACAACCAACTGGCGCACTCAGTCACAGCTGAGCGTCACACGAGCATCCGCATCCTGGCCCCAGAATTCGAACACATGATTGAATCCGGGCTATGGACGACACGACGTTCCCGCTCGACCTGCTCCAGGCCATGCGCGAGTGGAGCCACGTCCGAGCCGTGCTTGCGCGCCGGCCAGTCAAGCCGCCCGAGTTGCTGAACCGACTGCGGACCCTGGAAGCCCGGGTCGCCGTTCACTCCTTCTGGGAGACGGAGGACGGCAAGAGCCCCTCAGCGCGAGACGACCTGCGCCGACGGGTCCGGGAGATGAAGGCGGCCGAGGGGCGCCTCACGGACCGGCAGCGGCGGATCCTGGCGTGGATCAGGGGCTGGGTGGCCGAACACGGCGAGGCGCCCACGCAGCGGCAGATCGGCGAGGCCGTGGGGCTGTCCAGCACAGCATCGGTGGCTTACCAGCTCACCAGGCTGGAGCAGGCTGGGCTCATCGGACGCAGCCGCAGCCGAGGAATCGCCCTGCGCTGGTGAGGCCCCCGTGCGCCCGGCGATAGACCTCCGAAACCACCTGTGTGCCGGGCCTGGCCCGGTCGCGATGGTTGCCGCGGCGACTCAGGAGCAGGCGGGCCGCCACGGGGCGAGCGGATCGAACCCGAGCAACTCGATCTTCTGCCGCCTCGCCGACTCCGTCGGCTTGTACGCCAGGAACGGCGGATACGGCAGCGCCAGGTGCGCGGCCGGCGGGTGGTCCATGTACTCGGCCTTCGGGCAGCCGTCGACATGCGGACACTCCTCGACGGTCCGATTGCACAGTTTGCACAGGAGACCGCGCACCATGCCCGTGGAGTAGTCGTGATCGACCATCGCCCCGGGCAGGGCGCCGCACAGGTGGCAGTCCGGCCCGAGAGCTTTGACCAGGGCCGCGCGCATCCTCCGGACCGGGGCGGTCTTCGCCGGGGGCGGAGGCCACATGTGCATGGCGCTATAGGTGTCATCTCCCGGGCACCGCTGTTCCGGCATGACCGACGACAGGGGAACGCTCTCGGCTCCGGCCTGTACGAACCACTCCAGCACGATCGAGTCGTACGTACCGCCCGTGCGGTAGCCGTAGGACAGCACTCCGTCTGTCTCCGTCCAAGAGCAGTTCTGTCGGTGCCAGCCCTGCTTGGCATGCCTCTTGCCGCAAACCATCTGGCCGTCGCTCATGAGGTGGTACCGGTCGTCACCACCGAGCACGGCGACCCGAGGCGAGGCAGGCTTGGATACGCCCGACAGGGTGCACGGCTCCCCGGCCCGCTCCCGCACCATGTCATCAACTCCGGCTTCGCCGAAGTGGGCGTACTCCCAAAGCAACTTCGCCCGGCGGTACGGGGGCAGGTCATCCAGGGTCGGCATGAGCGGCATCGTGCCGGACGGCACTGACAACGGGACCGCCGGAGACCGTCATCCGGTCCAGCCCACCTCCACACCTCGATGCCGTCCCCATACGCCGTGTACGCCACCCACGCGCGCCGACCCTGCTGCACCGCACCGTCCCAGCCGCCGGGCGCCGGCCACGACACCCGCCTGGTCAGGGCGGCCGCGATCACCTCCATGACGTCGCGATGCCCCGCAGCGGGCAGCTCTTCGAGCGCATCCTCAACCTGCACGGCCAGGTCCACCCTGAACGCCATCGCACACCCCCGTACTCGTTGGGAAGGCACCGTACGACGCGGCAGACCGTCTCGTGTGGGCCTGTGGATAACCCCGGTGCGCGCAGGTCAGGCCATCAGACAGATCAGCCTCGATGACACCCGTGAAGCGCGCCTGGTGGCTGAAGCGGCTGTCGACCGAGTCCGCGAGAAGTTCGGCGCCGGCGTTATCGACCCGGCAGCCATCTTCGGACGGGCCTCGTGACCGGCACCGACCCATCCTCCCGAACCTGGGAACCCGCGTACTGCTCGATCCGTCCAGTCCCGCCCCCGGCTGGGTGCAGCAACTCCCCTACTGGCCCTACCTGCCGGAGGTCGACGCCGCGCGGGCCGACAGGGACCTGGCTGCCGGGGCAGCTGTGCTGCCCCGAATCTCGTACGGCCGCGTGAGTGCCGCAACGGGTTGGTCATTGCAGCACCGCTCAACCGATTGTTCGCGGGCCCGGGCCGATCCGGATGGTGCGGTCGGGTGCAGGTCCCGTCTGGCTGGATCGTCACCACCGTCTAACGTCGGGCACGGTCTCGCCCGACGGGTGGCGTTCATTGTTCGCAGCCTCCAACTGGTTCGCACAGACGACTCTTCCGCCGGATCGCGCGGAGGGTGTGGGGTGGTCGTCGGCGAGGAGTCGGCGGTTTCGGGTCAGGGTGCTCTCTTCCAGGAGGCGCCGAGTTCCGCGAGCCGTCTCCGAAGCACGCCGCGCTGGTCCTCCAGATACTGCGAGCTGGGCGAAAGGAGATAGACGTTGTCGCGGTACAGGCGGAAGCCCAGGCTCTCCCAACCTTGGATGATCTTGGCGTTCACGCGGTCCCACTCGGACCTGTCCGTCAGGCGCTGGCTGCTGAGGTCGGTAATGCCAGGTGAACAGGCGATGGCCCGGCAGCCGTCCATGAGCCGGTGGATCACCTCGCAGCCAAGTACGGCCGCCAGACCGTGCCCGCGCCACGGGGGATCCAGCGTCACTCGGTCCATGACGAGCAGCGCTGAGCCGACATACTCCAGCACCGCGCTAACCTCCTCCGTGAACGATCCTGTCTCTGGATCGAGGAAGACCTGGGCCATCTCGCACAGCTCCTCGGACTCCTCCCCCGTGGCCCAGTAGGCGTTCCGGCCTCGGTCGAGGTGCACCCGGAAGAACGTCATTGACCCGACGACAGCGTCCTCGACTGTGCACGAGCGGCAGTCCGGGGTGACGCAGCCACCGGGAGCCGCAGTCCCCTGACCTCTGCCGTGAGTACGTCGGCGGTGGAGTACAGCCACGTTCCATCGCTCCAACGTGTCGGCCTGTGGGGTGTCCCAGAGTTCGTCGTCGTAGGAGATGCGCAGGTGCAGCTCGGAGCGATCGCCGGGCAGCGAGGAAGGCTCGATCACTGCGGCAGCCTAACGACGCATCCGCGCGTTCGCCGAGGACAAAGCCCCCGGGCTCCACCGTGTGGAATCCGGGGGCTCTGCGTGGTGGGAGGGGTGAGGTCAGCGCACGGTGGAGCCCTCGTCGACGGACTCGTCCGCGCGCTGGCGGCGGGCTACGGCGAGAGCGCCTCCACCGGCGGCGATCAACACCCCCGCGCCGCCGATCAGCCACGGTGTGGCGTCGGCCCCGGTGTGGGCGAGGGAGCCTGCCGGTGCCTTCAGCGTGGAGTCGTCGGCCGGGGCCACGGCGGTGGACGAGGAGTCGGCATCCGGTGTGCCTTTGCCCTGCGGGGAGGGCGTAGCCCTTCCGGTCCCGCCGCCCGGCTTCTCCGCGTGGGTGGACGGGGCGCTGCTGGGGTTGTGCGTCGGCTTGTCCGAGGGGTCGGGCTTCGGGTCAGGCACGGTCTTGGCGTTGGTGACGGTCACAGTCACCGGAGCGCCGGGGCCAGCGGTGAACGTCTTGGTCGCCTTGTAGATGCCGTATCCGGCTGGGGACTTGATCTCCGTGACCCAGAACTGAGTCTTACGGCTCGACACGGGCAGTTCTGCGGAGGCAATGCCGTTGGCGCCGGTGGTCAGGGTGAGCAGCGTCGAGGTGCCGGTGCCGATGTTCACGGTCGCGCCGGGCAGGAGCTTGCCGGTCTTGTCGTCCTTGGCCTTCAGCAGAACCTTGGCGGCCTTGAACGGGTCGATGATAGCCAGCCGTGTGGCCGCGGCCGGGGTGACGATGACGTCCTGGTCGGCGACGACCTCGTGGAGCGGACTGCCGGTGGCCGTCTCCTTGAGCCGGTAGACGCCCGGAGCAAGGTCGGGAAACGTCAGCTTTCCCTGTGCGTCAGTCGTCCCGCGTCCGGCTTCCTGGCCGGCGGAGTCGAGCAGCAGGAACACGGCGCCGGCGAGGACGTCCCCGGCTGTGTCCTTCGTGGTGATCTCGACGCTGCCCGCGTCCAGGGCCGGTGTCTCGGCGGCAGCGGCAGACGCCGAGGGGGCCGGTTCGGAGGGCTGGGCGCTCGCGGCTGGCGCCCAGGTGAAGGTACCGATCACCGCGACGGCGACGGCAGCGGCGGATCGGACGAGACGCGCGTGCACGAGGAAAGGGACTCCTTGGACAAGTGGGCGGGGAAGGTCATCGGCTCCGGCCAGAGACCGGGGCAGGAGGCGGCGGGGCGACAGGTGTGCTGCCAGACTGCTTGGCCGTCGTGGTGGCGACATAGAGGGCGCGGCGCGTGTGGACGGGAACGTCCTTCACGGCGCGGTGCAACGGCACGGTGGAGATCAGCGAGGCGGTGAAGGCCGCGACCAGCGTGGTGGGCGTGCCGAACGAGAAGCGTGCCGCCCAGTGCGGCTCGCTGGGGTATCCGCCCCAGGCCCGCCAGGCCGGTCTGGTGGAGCCGCTGTTCGCGTAGCGATGGCGTACGCCGCCTAGTCCTTCCGGGGTGAGGAAGGTCTGTGTGCCGTCGGTCTTGACGGCGTGGCTCCAGCCGCGGGTGAGCAGCGGTGCGTACGCCTCGTGTGGCGCCGTCTCGTCCTGGAACAGCCGGTCTTGATCGCTGTGCCGGTCTTCGAGGTAGAGGTCGAGCAATTCGGTGTGGACGTCGTGGAGCAGCTCGACGGGGGTGGTGGCGTCGAAGGTGATCCGCCAGGTCGGCTCGGTGAAGGGGACGCGGTGTGCGCTGATGGTCCATGTGCCCTTGCCGCGCTCGTCGGGCTGGGGGTCGTAGGTGGTCTGCAGTCGCAAGCACGGGCTGAACGCGGCGGCCTTGTCGTCGTCGGTCTGGGCGAACGGCCAGCCCTCGTCATAGGGGAAGGCCCATGCGGCGCGTGGGTCAACGGCGCCGGGCCCGGCGAGGTGGCGGGGAAGGACCTCACGGTCTGGGCAGGGTCGAGGTTCTCCACGGGGTGGGTCGTCACGGGCAGGACTCCTGCTGAAGAGTGCGGAATGCCGGGGCTGGAGGTGTGGGCGCGGCTCAGCGGGCGCGGGTGCCGCTGCGGGTGACCGGCACGGCGGGAGCCGTGTGCGCGATGCGGCTGGTCGCGGACGCGGTCCAGGCGCCGGGGAACCAGACGGCGGTGTACTGCTCGATGGCGTCGCGCAGCCCGGTGAACACGGCGCCTTCCCACGGCGGTTGTCCGGCGCGGTGGTACTTGTCGAATGTGCCGTACTTGGAGCTGTTCCAGGGGGTGCTGTGGGCCTCGTCGCGGCGCTGGAAGGTGCCGTGGTCGGCGAAGCTGAGTGCCACCGTGTCGATCTCGCCGCGGTCCGGGTGGACGACCGCCAGGCGCAGGCCGCCGTAGGTGTCTGCGTAGATGGTGCGGCTGAAGTCGATCCGCAGCCGCAGGGGTGTGCCCGGGGTCGGGGTGGCGTAGTAGGAGGTGCCCACGACGGTGTGGTCGTGGAAGGGGAGGAACAGCTCGGCGAAGAACTCAGGAGCCTGCAGGGACAAGAAGGATCTCCAGTCGGGATCGGGAGCGTGCTATCGGCGCGGGCCGGGCAGGGACGGCCGGCTGGTGGTGCTCCAGCGCGGGACGCTGGACGCGGGAAGCGCGGCCGGGCGGCGGATGCCGACGGCCCGCTGCACGTCGAGCGGAGTGGGGGTCGGCGGTCCGGGCGGGAGGATGGGCGTGAGTTGGGCCATGCCCTTGATGTAGCTGAGGGTCTCCTCGCGCCACCGGGGCAGCGGAGCCGGGGCGGCGACGCACTGGGTGACGGCGGTGAGCAGAGCGACGGGAGTGTCGGTGCTGGCGGTGGCGTACCAGGCGGCCCGGTCGATGGATTTGCCCGCCCACAGCTGCCAACGGGCGTCTCGGGTTGTCAGTTCGGCTTCCGGATCGAGGTCGCCGGTGGTGAACTCCAGGCCGGCGAGTCCGTCCGGGGCCTGGACGGCGAAGACTCCCCAGCGCGGGCGCTCGATCTCCCAGCCCTGTTTCAGGAGCGGGACGACGGCGAGGAAAGGGTCGTGGTCGTCCGTTCCGGAAACCGGCCGGGTGAGGTAGGCGTCCGGCCCCTGCTGGTACGCCGTGGCGAGGGCAGCGGTGAATGCCTGGACGAACTCCGTGGGGACACGGTCGTTGAAGCAGACGCCCCAGTTGGGCGGCCCGAACGGATCGCGGTAGGCGTTGATGCGCCAGAGCCCGTCGTCCTCGCCCTCGGGGAGGTAGCCCAGGTGGACCTTGCGGTCGGGGGCGGTGACGTAGGCGTTGCCGAGGTCGTCGTGATGGAGGTCCCAGCCGAGGTCGAGGAGCGGGCCGAGGGCTGGGTCGCCGGTAAAGGTGCTGCTGGCGAGGTAGCGCGGAGAAACGAAGACGTCTCCGTCAATCGTGTGCAGGTCGTCGGGAGGGTTCACAGATTCCTGAGTGGTGAAGGCGGCGGGTCAGGCAGCGAGTACCAGGGCTTCCAGGAGGGCATTGCTGGAGCCGGTGTAGTGCAGTGTCCGAAGGCCCAATCGGGCGGCGGCATGGCAGTTGTCGGCGCGGTCGTCCACGAGCAGAACGCGTCGTGGATCGCGAGCTCCGGTGGCCCGCAGGGCGCTTTGGTAGGCGGCCGGGTCGGGCTTGCACACCTCAAGTCGGGCTGAGTACAGCGCCTGGGTCATCATGCGTCGCCACCCGTGGGTGTCGAGCACCGTACTGAGATGGGCGGGAGCGTTGGACAGCAGCACCATGCGCAGTCGGGTGGCGTGGACGCGGCGGAGGACGGCCAGGACGCTCTCGTCGGTCTCGGTCCACATGGCGGTGTCCGTGGCAAGGAGTTCGCGCAGCAGGCGGGCGCCTGGGTGGGCGCCGAGGACGCGCGCCCAGTACGCCAGGTCGCTGAGCTGGCCGGCGTCGTAGAGGTCGCGGGCGTTCCAGAAGGCGCGTTGGAAGCCTGCGAGATCGTCTTCGGGCCAGGAGGCGGTGCGGGCCAGTCGGAGCCAGTGGGCGCGGGTGGGCTGCAGTCCGATGACGCCGTTGTAATCGAGGATGACGGCGTCGGGGCTGGTGGGGTGGGTCAAAGGGGGGTGTTCTCCAGGGTGCGACGGGCGAGGGCGGCGAGGGTGGCTGCGAGGAGGGCGGGCAGCAGCAGTGCTGTGGGCAGGGTGGTGGTGCTGGCGAGGGCGCCGATGAGGGCGGGGCCGGCGAGCAGGCCGAGGTAGCCGGTGACGGACACCGTGGCGACGGCCCTCGGGCCGTGGCTCCCGGCGGCGGTGATCAGGGAGGGGACGGTGCCGGACAAGCCGAGCCCGAAGACTGCCCAGCCGGCCAGCGCCGCGGCCACGCTGTCGGCCAGGACGCCGGTGGCCAGTCCGGCTGTGGCGAGCATCGCGCCGGCGCGGACCACGGCGGGGGCGCCGAAGCGGGTCGTGAGCCGGTCACCGGTCAGCCGGCCGATCGCCATGCCGGTGCTGTAGAGGGCGAAGGCGCTCGCGGCGAGGGCCGTACCGGCGTGCAGGGCGTGCACGTGCACGGCCGCCCAGTCGGCTGCCGCTCCCTCCCCCAACAGGCTGGCGGCCGCCATCGCACCCAGCAGCCATACCCTCCCCGGCGCCCGGTCCCGGTCGGCCCCCTGGGAGGCATAGATCTTGGGTTCCGCGCCGCTCAGTGTGAGGGTGCGCGGCCCGGCCACGAGCGCGCTCGCCGTCAGTGCGGTGCCGACCACAAGGAACAGAGTGCTGTGGGCTGTGCCGGCGGTGGCGGCGGCCAGGGCTGCGCCGCCCAGCGCGCCGATCGAGTACGCGGCGTGCAGGGACGACATGATGGGCTTGCCGTAGGCGTTCTGGCAGCGGACCGCCCCGGTGTTGGCGGCGACGTCCAGGACACCGTGTGCGGCGCCGAAGGCCAGCGCCGCTGCGAGCAGCGAGGCCAGCGTCCGGCATTGCCCCAGCAGGGCGAGTGCTGCCGCCAGTGCGACCGCTCCGCCGATCAGGAGCGCGGGGAGGCGTTCGGGCCGGGCGAGCCGGCCGCCGACCTGCAGTCCGGCGACCATGCCGAGAGCGGCGGCGAGCAGGACGAGGGAGAGGCTGCCGGTGGTGAGGTGGGCAGCGTGCTGGACGGCCGGCATCCGGGCGCCCCAGACAGCCATCACCATGCCCAGGCCGAGGAAGTAGCTGGTCAGCAGGGCACGGCTGCGCCGGAGGGAAACGCCGGTGCGGCTCATGCGGGGCGCCCAGCGGCGACAGGTTCGTCGGCCGGGCGGGGCTCGACGTGGACCTGGATGCGGCGGGCGGTTTCCTCGGCGCGGGCCTGTGCGAGGTCCGCGGTGGGTGCGGTGGTGATCAGGTAGCCGATCCGCGCGGTCCACATGTTGCCGCCGTCGGCCGGGAGAAGCAGTTGGTCGCCGGCCTGGTGCTGGAAGTGCACGCGGTCCACCCAGTCCGGGTTGACGCCTTCGAGGCCGAGGCGGAGCAGGGTGCCGGAGGTGTCCGGGTAGAGCAGCAGGATCGCGGCGGCCGAGGACTTGGTCGGGGTGAGGTCGGGTGCCCGGCCGCAGGCGATGTCGGCGGCGGCGCGCGGCAGGTCGATGCCCGTGGCGAGCCGGACGAGGTGGCCGATCATGTCGCCGGCGATCCGGCCGTTGACCTCGACCAGCCGCGGCCGGCCGTCGACCAGCCGCATCTCGGCATGGCAGACGCCGTCGGTGATCCCCAGAGCGCGGATCGCGGCCCGGGCCACGGGAGTCACCACGTCGAGCAGAGGGTCGGCGGCGTCCACGCAGTGGGCCAGTTCCTCGAAGAACGGCGGAGCGCTGACCGTCTTGCGGGTGACCGCGACCACGGTGGTCTCGCCGCGGTAGGTGACGCACTCGACCGACACCTCGGGCCCGTCGAGATACTCCTCCACGAGGACGCTGGTGGACTCCCGCCCGAGCCCGGCCGCCTGGTCCGCGAACGCGAAGGCAGCGGTGAGCTGTCCGGGGGTGTCGGCGCGGATCACGCCGATACTGGCCGCGTGCGCGGCGGGCTTCAGCACGAGCGGATAGCCGATCTGCTGGGCCGCCGCCTCGGCCTCGGCCAGAGTGCGCACGCTCACCGAAGCAGCCGACGGCACGCCGTGCCGTGCGAACAGGGCTCGGGAGGTGGCCTTGTTGCGGCACGCCTGCATGGCCTCCGGGGTGGTGGTGGGCAGGCCGAGCCGGCGGGCGAGGCGGGCCACGGGGACGAGGTACCACTCGGTCCAGGTGAAGACCCCGGCCAGGTCGTAGCGTTCGGCCAGGGTCCGGCCGGCCGCGGACAGTTCCGCCTGGTCTCTCGGATCGGACACGACCACGCAGTCCCGCAGGTACGGCACCTCCCACGACGGTTCTTCGCCGGTGATCAGGACAACGTCATAGGCGGCGGCCACGGACTGAAGGCAGTACCCGCGGTACGCCTCGGCCTCCATGTCGGCTGCGGCAACGACCAGGACGACTGGGCGGTCGGACAAGAGCAAGCTCCTTTGGGATGGGAGGGAGGAATTTCGCAGGGCATGAGGTGGCGGACCGCAGCGGCACAGGACGGCTGCTCGGCGAGGAGCCGGCGCGCGGCGGCCGGTGTGGTGGGGCCTCGGGCCGAGGCTGCTCGCGCAGTCCGCAGACTGCGGTGGCTGTGCTGACGAGGGCCTGCCAGGTGGCCCGACGGGCGTTTTTCGTCCGGCCGAGGAGGGCGCGGAAGCGAGGGAAAGGAGGGGGTTGTCAGGCGGCGCGGCGGCGGCGCAGTTCGAACACGCTGGCGCAGTGGGGGTGGTCGTCGATCAGACGGCGGGCGTAGAGGGCGGTGAAGTTGTTGTTCAGCCCGGCGACTCCGTAGGGAAGTTGGCGGCGCAGGTCTTCTCAGAGGTCTTTGAGGCTGACCCGCGCGGCGCCTGCGGCCAAGCGGCGGTTGGCGAGGCCTTCCAGAGCGCGGTAGACGTGGGGGTTGTGCGCGTCGAAGGCGTTGAACTGCTCGGTGATGGTGCGACCGCTGGCGCGGTTCCTCCCGAGGACGGTGGGGGCATGGAGGTTCTCCACAGGCTGGGGACGAAGCAGGGTCAGGTGCGCAGGGCGGGATCCGTGCGCAGTCGGGCGAAGGCGAGGAACAGGCCGAGGGCCTGCAGGACGGCGCAGGCCGTGATGACGTGGCCCATCGCGTCAGGCGGGGTGAGCGCGGTCAGTACGCCGGCGACGGGGAACGGCAGCAGCAGGATGAGAACGGTCGCCGACAGGGTGCTGCCGAACTTCTCCGCTGGGATCAGGCGGGAGCGCAGGGTGCGCAGGACCACCGCCATGCCGCCGTCTGCCGCCATGAGGATCGCGACCAGGACCAGGTAGGACAGGTAGTCGGGGGCCTGGGCGGTGGCGAGGCAGGCGAGCGAGGCGAGAGCACCGCAGGCGGCTCCGACCGGCCACAGGCCCAGACGGTCCAGCGCGAACCGGCAGAGCGCGATGCTGAGGAGCGTCGCTCCGGCGGCTGCGGACCAGACCAGGCCGACGGCAGTGGTGGACTGCCCGAAGTGCTCGACGATGATCACCGGACCGGCCGCCTGGAGCAGTCCGGTGGCCAGGTTGGACAGTGTCAGCCCGGTCACCAGCCAGCCAAGCGAGGGCAGCGAGCGGATGGTGCGCCACCCAGTGAGGAGGCCGGCGCCGGGCCGCCCTTTCGGCGCGCGGGCCGGAACGACGGGCGAGGGAGGTGTGCGCAGAGCGAGCAGCGCGGCGAGCAGCGAGAGCACCGTGATCACGGCGAGCATCGGCGGCGGCCCGGCAAGCAGGAGCAGTCCGGCGAGCGCCGGGCCGGCCAGCGTCGCGGTCTGGTCGATACCGAGCAGGACAGCCTGGACACGATGGGCCCGTGCACCTGCCCGGCGGCTGGCGGCGGCGCCCGCGGTCTCGGCCGCGATGTAACTGAATTCGGTGAGCACTCCGGTGGCCGCCGCGAGCACCATGACGGTCACGCTCGCGACAGTGCCGACCGGGTGGAGGTGGAGGAGGACCGCGCCGGCGGCGAGGGCCAGCGCGCGTCCGAGGGAAGCGAGGCGGAAGACCACGGATGCCCCGCGCCGGTCCACGATCGATCCGGCCCACCCGAAAGCTGCCAGCCGCGGGATCCATTCCAGGGCGAACGCAGTACCCGTCAGAGCGGCGGAGCGCGTGGTGGCCAGGACCAGCAGCGGGATGCCGTAGGTGGACATCGCGAACGCCAACGCGTCCGCTGTGCGCGGCAGGTAGATGCCGCGCATCAGCCCGGCGGTGTATCTCGCTTGCCGGGGTGTGACCGCTGCGCTCACGCGACCGGCTCAGGATCGGAAAGGGCGGTGACCTGCGGGTTGCCGGTCAGCCACTGGAGCAGGAGGGCGCGGGGACGGGCAAGGTCCGCCTCGGCCTCGGCGCTGTCGGCCGCGAGCGAGGGTGTCAGCAGGTCGAGGACGTGGCGGACGCGGGTGCTGAACGCGCAGACCGGTGCCGGGGAGGCGTGGCGTCGGGACCATCGCGCCGCCGCGTCGTACAGGTCGGCCAACTCCGCACCAGCGTTCGTGAGTTCGAGTGCGGCGCCGGGCGCGGTCCGGACGAGAGCGTGGGTGCGGGCTGTTTCGAACGCGCGGCGCAGTTCGTGCGTGGAGAGGTCGGGCAGGGTGGCGGCCAGCCGTCGTGCCGGTATCGCCCCGTTGTCGTCGATCTCGGTGACCAGGCGGATCAAGGAGCGAGAGGCCAGCAGTTCGACCGCGTTGCGCACTTCGGCGGGGGCGAAGAGGGTGGTCATCGGCGCGGGCCTCCCGCCGGGACGGCCGCCTTGGGGCGGGCGATCATGGCATGGGAGAAGAGATCGCGGCTCTGCCAGGCCGGAGCAGACTCGCCCGTCCGGACCGGAAGGAGTGTCGCGGGGGCGGGCCGGGAGGGGCTGCTAACCCACGGCTTCGGCGCGGACGTCGCCTGCGGCAGCCCCCAGACCGGGTGGCAGGTCGCCCCGTTGAGGGGCTGCCCGGCGGACCACGCGGACAGCGCGCCGAGGACGGGACCCAGGCCGTCGCCCGCCGCCGACAGCCGGTAGGGCCGGCCGGTGCCCTCGGAGTCGACCAGGCCGTCGGCCACGAGCTGCCGCAGCGGTGGGTAGATATTGGTCCAGTCGCTGCTGGGCATCACGATCCGGGCCAGGGCCCGCCCGCTGACCTCCTCGCGGGACTTCAGCACCCACAGGATGGCGGCGGCGTGCCGCCGGGTGAGCAGGGTGAGGCTGTCCTCGATCTGCTCGATCGCGGGCAGCGGGTGGTCCGCGGTCTCCAGATGCTCCTCGGCCCAGGTGACGAGCATCGGCAGGACCGGCAGCAGGGCCACGCTCCGCTCGGTGTGGCCGTAGGTCACTTGCCGTGCGGTGTGTTCGGCGCGCTCGACGAGCCCGGCGTCGCACAGCGACTTGAGCTTGGGGTGGAGCTGGCCGCTCTGCAGCCAGGACACCTTGGCCGCCAGCTCGGTGTACCGCAGCGGCGGGCCGGAGAGTGCCAGCAGGATCCTCACGTTCCAGCGCGGGGTGATCATGGCGAGGGCCTCGGTGACCCGGGCGATGTCGGCGTCGGTGTCGGGAGGCAGAGCGGTGATGGCCAAGGGAGGAACTCCTGGGTGAATTGAGGGGGATCGCCTGCGGGTCAGCGGCTGTGCGCCGCGCTCTGGGCCTCAAGGGGCGGAGCCGGTAGCGACGGCGAAGGCGTCTGCGGGGACTGCGCTGGGGCCGGGACGCGGGTGAGGCTCTGGAGAACAGCGGCAACTGACTTGGCCTGGACATCACGCACGGCGACGGCTTCGGCAAGCCGACGGGAACCGTCGAGGAGGTGAGAGACCTCGTGCCGGCCGATCTGCCGCTCGGGGTGGACGAGCCGGGCGAGGTGATCGCGGTGGATGTCGATGCTGCGCTCGGCGAGGGCGAGGTCGTCGTGCATGCCGAGCAGGGCGGAGAGCATGCCGGGCGGCTGATCCTGAGCGTGGGCTGCGAGGTCGGCGAGCGGCACGCCGTACAGGTCCTCGATCCGTCCGGCGATTTCGGTGGACGTGAGGTGGGGCAATCCGGGGCTTTCAGGGTCGGCGGGCCCGGGCCGTCCCGGCACGCTGGGGTGCCGGGGCGGCGGACGGGGGCAGGGTGACGGTGGCCTTGAGCTGCGTCATGCGGACGGGCCTGGCCTGCGGGTCGGGCGGGGGCATGGTGCACAGCAGCTCGCCGAGGGCCGCGCGGTAGCTGTCGCGGGCGTCGAGCGCGGCCTCCAGCCACTGCGCGTCGAAGCGGAGTTTGTCCGCCGACAGCTCGCCGATGTCGCGGTCCGGGTCCATGTCCGCGTGCACCCGGTCGCGGACGCGGACGACCTGCTCCTCGGTCAGGGCCAGGAACGAGCGCAGTTCCAGGGCACGGGCGAGGGCCGGAGAGGCATCGTGGCCGACGGCCGCCTCGTGCAGTTCGGGGACCGGGCTGCCGAAGACCTGCTGCAGGTCGGCGTCCATGGTGCTGGCCTTGACCGGGCTCATCGAGTCGGCCTTCCCGCCCGCCACGCCGACGCCGGCGCGGGTGTACCCGCTGGTTGGTGGGGAGCGCTGGTCTGCACCGCCGGACCGGTTCGGGGGCGAAGGAGGGCGAGCCGTTCGGCGGCGAGGTCCTTCTTGCCCGGAGCGTCGGGCTCAAGGAGCCATCGCACGACCATGGCCCGGCCGTCGCGGGCGGTGACGGCCGCGTTCACGCGGTGGGCGAGGCCCATCGTCGGGTCGTCGACGTCGTTCGGCTGAGTCTCCAGCGCTGTGAGAAGATCGTTCTCCGCGCGGTCGAGTACGGACTGAGCCTCGACGAGAAGGCCATACCACCGGACGACATCGGTGGCGGCAGGATTCGCCATCGGAGCTGCGGCGACCGCGGCCTTCAACTGGTCCATGTCCATGCCGAAGCGCGCTTCGATCCGTTCGGTGAGCACGCCCACGACATCCTCAGCGTCATCGGATATGCCGTCGGACAAAAGGAAAGCTCCTGTTCTGAAAATGGTGCCGATGCCTTAGGGAATGTGAGGGGACGCCGTATTCGGTGGCTCAGCCGCCTATGGGCGCCTGTTGAATTCCTGTCAGTCCAGGCGCATGCGGACGTCGCGGTTGACGTACGTGCCGGACACCCAGCCCTTGACGCCGGTCGTCTTGTCCGTGATGTAGAGCCAGTTGCCGGACTTCTTGTCCACGCTGAATGTGTGGCTCTTGTAGAGCACGCCGAGCGCGGTGGACTTCGAGCTGGCCTTGGACCGGATGGTCACGGCCTGAGCGTGCACCTCGTACCGCAGCGGCGGCGCGGAGGAGCAGCTGCTCGCCGAGGCCGCGGAGACGGCTGCGGGTCCCGCGCTGGCGGTAGCGGCGGAGAGCATCGGCAGGGCGAGCGCGCCGAGCATTGCCACGGAGTTGGCAATTCGGGTGGAGCGCATGCGGAAGAAACCCCCGTGAAGGCATAGGGACTGCAGGAAATAGCGCTGCGGGAGTTGTTCCGGCGGCTGTACAAGAGTCCGGAGAATCGCCGGTTTGGCTAACCGGCGATCGTCGGCTATGTTGCGCAGCCCGCGTCGACGGCGATGCTCAGCGCGAACGGCCGGGCGCCAGCGGAGTGAGGGCCTTCGCCACACCGGCCGGACGGCTGGCTGCGGCTGCCGGGCGGACCGGAGGGAGAGGACCGGCCTCGCCGGTGAGCCGGTCGTCGCACCACTGCAGGGCGGCATCCTTCGTGTCGAAGCCGCCCTCGCGCAGGGTGTGGGTCCAGGTGTCGGTGTCGACCTCCTCGACCACGACACGGAACGGGCTGGGGGCTCGCGCGTCCAGGGCGCACAGTGCCACGACGGTGACCATGTCGTCCGGGTCGTCGCAGGTGTAGGAGTAGCCCAGGGCGTAGTGGTCGCCGTCGCCCGCGAGGCGTCGCTCCAGCTCCCGCGTGGCCTCGTCCGCCGGTGGCGGTCCCGACTTCGGGTCGAGGCTGATGGCGTCGTGCGGGCAGCCGCGGTGGATGAGCCAGGACTGCGCCATCGCGGGCAGCGGCAGAGGCGCCTGCTCGAAGGCGAACGTCTTCTTCTCCCGGTCCCGTTGCAGATGAACGGCGAGGACCTGCGGCATACCGGGGTGTCCCCAGGTGGCGGTGCGGTCGAACAGGACGTAGTAGCTGTGCGCTTCGTTGTGGTGTTCGGCGAGGGGGACGAGCATGTCCTCGCGGACGGCGACCTTGCGGTAGAAGTCGCGGTACATCTCCTCGTCGGCGTCGAAGTCGTCCAGCTTGAAGTCGACCTGGGGGATGGATCTCCGAGCCGGTGGCGGTTCGGTGGGAGACAACAAGGGCCTTTCGGTGAAGTTCAGCGCCGCTGCGCAGGGGCAGATGGCGACGTGCCGGGGCGGGCCGGGAGCTTGGGTGCCTGGGTCGTGGGGGTCCGCCGGGCGGCGAACAGCGCGGCGCGTCCGGCGTCGGTGAGGGCGACCGGCTGGCCGGCGTGCACGGGGTGGCCCGTGTCCCGGACGACCAGACCGGCGTCCTCCAGCCGCTGGAGCTTGGCGTGAGGGATGCGGGTGCTGGAGGCAGTGGTCACGGACATCCGGCCGGTCAACAGGTGTTCGTAGAGCTTGGCGCCGCCGGCGATGGCGAGCAGCGCGGCCTGGTCGTCCGTCGAGAGTTGCTGCGAGCCGGGTGCCGAGGCTGCCCCAGCGGCGTCGATCGGCTCCAGGGCGGCGAGCACCTCCCGGGTAGCGGTATCTCGCGCGTCAGTGGCCTCCTCCAGCTGGGTCACGGTGCGGTCGATGCGCGTGAACAGGGCGTCATCGACTTCGAACTCGCCGCTGGACAGGCGATGGAGGAGGCGGAGGTAGAAAGTGACGCTGGTCTGGGTCTTGGCCAGCTCGCGGTGCCGGTCGACCAAGTGGGCGTGTGGCTCGTCGAGGACGCCGCGGTCTCGGAAAGCCCACAGGGAGTCGATGTCGTGGCCGGTGACGGCTTCGATGCGGTGGTCGAGCGGGGACACCGCACGCCGGCCTGGTGGCGGCGCGGGTTCAGGGGGCATAGGCGACGCTCCGTGCGTTCAGCGGGTGTGATGGTGCGCGGGGTTGTGTGCGGGACGGGGCAGGCCCGGCAGTGCAGTGGACGACGGGCCGGGCCGGGGCGCGGGAGTGCGGGTGGTCAGCTGCGGGGAACGGGAACGGGCCGCGTGGGTGCGGGCGCTCAGCGGCCGGCGGGTCATCCCCAGGCGGCGGCCGACCTCGTCATAGACGTCGTTGCCCGCACGCGGCCGGACCGCGACGACGTGAATCTCCTTCAGGTGCGCGGACTCCGCAGGCGCTGGACGGACGCCGTAGACGACGCGCCAGTCCTTGCGTGAATCCACGAACAGCTTTCGGTAACCCTCCAGATCGCCGTCGAGGCGCAGCCCGAAGCGCTGCGCGTTCACGACTTCCTGCAGGTAGGCGAGGGTGAGGTCGCGGATATCGCTGGGCGCCTGGAGGAGATCGGTCAGCGCGCGCGGGTCGAAGCTCAGGCCGAAGGCGGGCTGTCCCGCGGTCATGACGTCGGCTCGTCCGGCTCTGGGGCCTTTGCCGTGGCCGGCGCCGTCTCCGTGCGTACCGATGGCGGCGGGCCGGGCAGAAGGCGGTGCGCGGGCCGGTCGGGAGAGGTCATGCAGGCCGATAGCGGCCCGCCCGGCGCGCGGATCGCCGCAACGGCGTGGGTGAGGAAGTCCCGGTGCCACACGAACAGGCCGGAGAGCCCGGCTTCGGGGTCTTTGTGCTGCTGGTAGGCGAGCCACAGGGCGTGGAGCCAGGCCACGACGTCGTCGTGCTCCTGCCACTGCAGGCACCAGGGCGCCGCGGTGGTGACCTCCGCCCCGTAGACCGGGAGGAAGAAGTCGTCGACCCAGTCCGACAGAGCGTCGAGTTCGTCCTCGCGGTCCTCTCCGTCCAGTTCCAGGATCGGCCGAGGCTCTGGCGGAACGGCCGGAGCCGGCGGCCCGCCGAGCCCGGGCATGCCGAAGGCCGCGAACGGCGATCCGCCCGGCACGGGGGCGGACGCGAGATGGTCGAGCTGCTGGGCCTGTTGCGCCGACTGCTCCATGAGCCGTCGGACGCTCGCCTCGATCCCCTCCAATTGCGGGTCCGGAATGCGAACCGGTTCCAATTCCGCGCCGTCTGCGGGTTCTATGGCTTCGGACATGAAAGGTACGGCCTCCTACGAGACACGAGATGACAGGTAAGCGGAATGCACGGCGCACCGACCCGCCGGAGGGTTGCACGAGCATCTCGGCGGACTCCGGAAAAGGCTGGGAGGGTGCGCGAGTCCCCGGAATGGAATACGCAGTAGAGGATCAGACGGTGAGAACCACGTCGTCCTGGGTGAGCGTTTCGCGGATCGTCTCGGTGAGCCGGTCGGCTGCGATCGACGCGTAGTGCTCGGTCTTCTCCACGCCGATGAAATCGCGACCTTCCAGCAAGGCGGCGACGCCCGTGGAGCCGGAGCCGGCGCAGAAATCGAGGACCGTGCCGCCCTCGGGGCTGATCTTGACCAGCTCGCGCATCACCTCGACGGGCTTCTGCGTGATGTGCTGGCGCTTCGCCCCCGAGGGCTGCGAGGCGCTGTAGAGGCCGGGCAGGTAGACGGGGTTGCGGGAGCCGTCGATCGCGCCCTTGGACGCCCAGACGATGAACTCACAGTTCTGGGTGAACCGGCCCTTCTGCGGCCTGGCCTGCGGCTTGTGCCAGGCCAGCACCCCGCGCCACAGCCACCCGGCCGCCTGGATCGCGTCCGTCGTGGTGGGGAGCTGGCGCCAGTCGGTGAAAAGCAGCGCGGTGCCGCCGGTCTTCGTGAGGCGATGGGCTTCGGTCATGATCTGCGTCAGCCAGAACCCGTACGAGCGGCCGTCCATGTTCTCGCCGGTGAAGTCCGGCAAGGCGTGCTGGGCGTCGGCGGAGGTGTACTTCTGCTTCGCGGAGCGGGTGGTGCGCTCCTTCGCCGTCCTACCGCCCGAGTTGTACGGCGGATCGGTGATGACGGAGTCGACACAGCCGTCCGGAAGGCCGGAGAGAACGGCCAGAGCGTCGCCCTGGTGCAGGGAAAAAGGCAAAGAGGAACCCCGATTCGGGTGCGGAAACGCGGAGGGAAATAGCCGCCTCGCTCAGGAGTCCTCGCGGGCCGGAAGTGGGCATGCAGACGCCCGGGGCCGCAGACCGAGGAGGGCGAGGGGGAGTCCAAAAACTGTAGAGGCGAAACCGCCGACGACCAAGAAGTGCCCTGCCGAGGTATCGGTTTCCGGCACCCCACGCCGACTTTTTGGTCAACCGCCGATCTGCGCCTACAGTTTTTGAACCGCCCGGCGCACACCGCCGCTGGCTACTCCCCGCCACGCCTCACGGAGGTACCCCCTGTCCCGGCACATCTAGCTCACGGCCCGGCGACGCGGAGCGAGCGGCAACTCGCCCACACCGGCCCGCCTTGATCGCCCACCCCGGCTGCCGCGCCCTTCCGACTCGCCTAGTGCACGCGGCACGCCGGACACCGCACCCCGAAGGACACGTTCATGACGTCTCGCTACCCGCCCCTGTCCGACTTCGCTGACCGGCGAGCGGTCCGCTCGGGTTGAAGGCGCTCGTCGCCGGCATCGGCGTCGTCTTCCTCTCCCCGATCCTGATCGCCGGCACCGGCATGATGCTCGCTTCCTCGGCCGACGCGGTGCAGAGCAGCGGCTCCTTCAGCAGCTGTCTGACCGACATCGACACCGACAAGGTCGCCGAGCAGGTCACCAAGATCCTCGACGGCGCGTCCGGCAAAGACGTCCACGTCGAGGGCCTGGACCTGCCCGCCGAACAAGTCCCCAACGCGGCAACGATCGTGGCCACCGGCCTCTCCCTCGACGTCCCCAAGAAGGGACAGATCATCGCGCTCGCCACCGCGATGCAGGAGAGCCGGCTACGCAACCTCAACTACGGGGACCGTGACTCCCTCGGGCTGTTCCAGCAGCGTCCCTCCCAGGGCTGGGGCAGCGCCCAGCAGATCCGTGATCCGGTCTACGCCTCCGAGCAGTTCTACGAACACTTGATCAAGGTGGACGGCTGGCAGCAGATGACCGTCACCCAGGCCGCCCAGGCCGTGCAGAAGTCCGGGCTGCCGGACGCCTACGCGCAGTGGGAGAACCTGGCCACCGTGCTGCAGGAGGCCATCGTCCAGACCTTCCCCGGCGGCGGCAACGACACGGACGGCAAGGGTGCGGACCAGAGCAAACAGCCGTCGCCCGGCACAAGCGGCTGCACTCCGGGTGAGGACGGTTCCGGCTTCGGCCGCATCCCCGAGGGAAGCGTCCCCAAGGGCTACAAGATCCCCCAGGACGCAGATCCGAAGGCACGCGCAGCCATCGAGTGGGCGATGCAGCAGCTCGGCACGCTCTACCAGTGGGGCGGGTCCTGCAAGAACGCGCACGGCCCCGACCCGATGGGCCGCTGCGACTGCTCCAGCCTGATGCAGCAGGCGTACGCGCATGCCGGCGTCACACTCACCCGCACCACGTACACGCAGGTCAACGAGGGCAAGGCGGTCCCGCCCGCCCAGCTCAAGCCCGGTGACCTGATCTTCAGCCGCGGCACCGCCGCCCGGCCCGAGCACGTCGGCATGTACCTCGGCTCGGGACTCGCGATCGAAGCACCCAGAACTGGAAAACCAGTTCGCATCACTGCGCTCGCGAACTGGGACATTCTCGCCGCGCGACGCGTGATCTGACCACCGGTGCGCCCCACCGCACCGCCCCTGCCCGGGATATCCCCTGGGCTTCGCCAGCACTTGAGCGGACGAGCCTCACAGAACCCGCAGCCTTGGCCACCCCATTCCACAGTACGGAGCATTTCCTTGATAACCCACCACCGCGCCCAGCGTGCCATCACGGCAGCCTCATTGGCCCTGGGCGTCGCCGCAGGCGGCCTGGTCACGGCCTCCACGGCACAGGCGTACGACACCGACACCACCACGATCAGCTGCAGCGCGGTCAAGGTCCGCAAGGCTCCGTCGAAGACGTCGACGGTCGTGGGCATCGGCTACCGGCACGACAAGGTCGTCTACGACCAGTTCGCGTACAAGAAGGCCGAGAAGACCTGGTACACCCGCGGCACCGTCACCCGGAAGGCCGACGGCAAGAAGCTGCGCGGCTACATGATCTACAACTGCGCGAACCCCTACAAGACCAACCCCGCGCCGAAGCCGTCGATCCCGAAGTAGCGCACCCCGGCCGCCGCCCCGCCATGTGAGTCAAAGCGCTGCCGCCGGCAGGCCCTGGCACGAACTGTGGCCCCGCTGCGGTCTCGAGACGACACCTGCATGTCTTCGTGCACGCCACCCTGCCGCGCCACGGGTGTCATCCGGGCCGGCCAATTCCCGCACGGTTGCCGGCCTTCCCTCCCAAGGCAGTCGCCTCGCGCCTCCCCCCTTCCCGTCGGCCCCCACCGGGCCTGCGTACGCAAGGAGCCTTGCCATACCTATGTCCGTCCCTCTCGCAGACCGCGTCATCCAGCTCGCCTACGACCCAGGAATCTCACCCCAGGGCGGCGGCCTGCCCGGCCTGAGCGTGCTGAAGAACGTCGTCAACAGCATCAACTTGTTCGGGATCATTGCCGTAGTCGGCGCCCTCGCCGTCTCGCTGGGCGTATGGGCTTGGGGACACCACACCGGTGGTCACCAGGCCGAAGCCAACGGCAAGAAGGGCGCGGTCGTGGCCGCCGGCGCTGCCCTTGGTCTGGGTGCCGCGAACGGGATCGTCGCCTTCTTCTCCGGCCTGGGGGCGCAGGTCCACTGATGCGGAACCGACTCCCCTTCCTTTCGCTGTCCTCGTACGGCGTGGGCTGGTCGGTCAACCGGCGCATCGCGATGGTCACTTGCGTCGTCGCCGTCCTGCTCGCCATCGCCGGGATCGTCGCCGTGGTGACCGGCGGCGGGAGCGGCCATCAAGCTGCGGGCACCGACGCGTCGGCCCCGGCTGACAGCAGCCCGTCCTCCAGCGAGGCTGCCCCGGAGCCGTCGTCCGGGTCCGGATCGGTGCCCAAGCCCCCGCAGATCGCCGAGCCGGTCGCCTACGCCAAGGCAGCGGCCCAGATGCTGTGGTCCTACGACACCCGCGACACCAGCCGCGACCAGCAGCTCGCCGGCATGCGCGCCTGGATGGCCACGGAGACCAAGTACGCCGACTGGGCCTCGGTCTCCGGTCAGGTACCCGATCCGGTGCTGTGGTCGCGGATGTCCGACCAGGACCAGCACGCCACCGCCCACGTCACCGAGGGCCACTACCCCTCCGCGTTCAAGCAGGCGCTGGCCGACGACCCGTCCGCGATCACCGAGGCGTACATCTACGTCGTCACCGTCAACGGCACGCAGCAGATCGCCTGGAAGAAGGGCGGCAGCGGGGCCGAGGAACGGGCCGTGACCCTCGCCGTCCAATGCCGCCCGAGCCACGACTGCACCCTGGCCGCCATCGCCCCGAGCGTCACGCAGTGATCCGCGCCTGAGACACGAAAGGAGGAGTAACTCCCCGTGGGTTTCTGTGACTACCCCCTGGCAGACAAGTTGTGCTCCGTCGGTGACGCGGTGGATTTCGCCTCGGATCCCGGCAAGGCCATCGGTGACTGGATGGCGAAGTCCGCCGGTGAACTGGCAGCCGCCGCAGCCGATCTGGCCGCCGAGGCGGTCGACACCACCACGAAGGTGGACCTCAACGCGACGTGGTTCGTCGACAACTACGAGATGCTGCTGCCGCTCGGGCTGACTCTGCTGGTCGCGACCTTCTGCGCGCAACTGGTGCGGGCCGCTGTCCGACGCGACGGACAAGCCCTCACCCAGGCGTTCACCGGCACCGCGTCCGGCGTCCTGTTCGCCTTCTGCGCCATCGCCCTGACCACGGTCGCCGTCGAAGTGGTCGACGCCGTCAGCGACGGCCTGTTCAAGACCGCCCACTTGAACATCGAGTCGGCCGTGCGCCGCATCGTGAAGGTCGACCAGATCGGGTCGCTGACGGCCCTGGGCTGGCTCGTCCCCGTCGTCGCAGGACTCGGCGCCGCCATCGGGGCCTTCCTCTACTGGTGCGTGATGATGGTCCGCAAGGTCGGCATCCTCGTCATGGTCACCCTCGCCGTGTTCGCCTCCGCCGGCGGCGGCTGGGAGGTCGCCCGGCGCTGGCGCAAGGGCTGGATCGAAGCCACCGCCACCCTCGTGGTCTCCAAGCTCCTGATGACCGTGATCTTCATCCTCGGCATCGCCGCCATGGGCAAGACCGAGGCCAAGGACGGCATCGCGGCTCTCGCCGACGTCATGTCCGGCATCGTGATCATGATCCTGGTGCTGCTGTGCCCGTACGCCGTCTTCAAGTTCGTGCACTGGGCGGCCGACGGGACCGACGGCGAGTCCCTCCACCGTGCCGGCGGTGCCGGAGCGCAGATCGCCAGGGCGCATGCCGAGAAGGCCGCCCGCAAGGCCGCTGCGGCTGCGGCCACCGCCGGAACCGGTGGCGCTGCCGCCGGAGCGGGCGCCCCACCGCAGGGCCCCGACGCCGCCGGTTTCCCCGGCGACATCGCCGCCAATCCGACCGGCGCAGACGGAGACGGCAAGGAAGGTTCGCAGGGCGGCGGCACGGGCGTCTCGTCCGGCGACGACGCGGTCAAGTCCGGTCTGGACAAGGCCGTCCAGCCCGCGCCGGCGAGTGTGTCCGGCGACACCAGCGGCCAGGTGGGCGGCAGCCCGGGGCCGGGCGGATCCGGGGCGTACGCCGCGTCCGGCCAGGGCGGCGGATGGCAGTCCGTCCCGCCGGCCACGACCCCGCCGCCGCAGGGCGCACCGCCGTCCTCCGGCTCGCAGACCGCCACATCCAGCGGGGTGAGCGGACCGCCGCCTCCGACCGGCCTCTGATCCCCTTGCCCGTCTACCGGGGGCGGGATGTGCACACCATCTCCCGTCCCCGGGTTCCACCCGCGCCTCCAGGACCCGCCCCTTGACTGATCTCTCCGTCGCCCCGGTCACGGTGAAGTTCCCGCACCGGTCCCGCCGCGGCATCCTCCTCGGCCTCTCCCTGCCGCAACTCGTTCTTGTTTCATGCACGTTGGCGCTGCTGCTGATGACGGTGATCTCCACCGGACTGCTCGGTGCCGTCGCTCTGGCCCCGTTGTGGGCGGTATCCGGTGCGCTCGTCGCGATCCGCCGGCACGGCCGCTCCCTGATCGACTGGGCGCCGATCGTCGCCCGCTACGCACACCGCCGCCGCAGTGGCCAGACCCTCTGGCTCGCCCGGCCCGTCACCCGGCCCCGGCAGGACGGCGTCCTCCATCTGCCCGGCACGGCCGCGTCCCTCAAGGTGGTCACGCCCGGCGACTCCGCTGGCGGCGCCGCGGCCGTCCACGACCCGCACCAGCAGACACTGACCGCCATCGCCCGCGTCACCAGCCGCGCCTTCGCCCTCCTCGACCCCGCCGCTCAGAACCACAACGTGAGCAGCTGGGGGCGCGCGCTGGCGGGCATCGCCCGCACCGGGCACATCGCCACCGTCCAGGTACTGGAGCGCACCGTCCCCGACAGCGGCGACACCCTCACCCGACACTGGACCCACCACGGGCAGCCCCAGACCCCCGTTGCCGGACAGATCTACTCCGAACTGGTCGCCTCGGCCGGCCCCGCCGCCGCACCGCACGAGACCTACCTCGCCATCTCCCTCGACCTCAAGGCCGCCCGGCGCCTGATCAGCCAGGCCGGCGGAGGCTTGCCCGGGGCGTTCACCGTCATGGAACAGACCACCGCGTCCATCGCCCAGGCCGCCCGAAACGCCGGACTCCAGGTCACCGGCTGGCTGACCGCGCAGGAGATCGCCGCCGTCATCCGCACCGCCTACGACCCCAAGGCCCTTGCCGCACTCCAGCAGTGGTCCGAGACCGGCCGTGCCGAGGCCGACCCCGCCGCCGCAGGTCCCGTCGTCCAGTTCGAGGAGTACGACCGCCTCGCCACCGACACCGCACGGCACGCGACCTACTGGGTGGAGAACTGGCCGCGCACCGAAATGGGGGCCGGGTTCCTGCACGGGATCATGTTCACTGCCGGCGTGCGCCGCAGCCTCTCCCTTATATACGTGCCGCAGGGGCTCGAGTCCGCGTTGCGGGACGTCCAGCGGAAGAAGGCGGCGATCATCGCCGACGCCAATGAACGCGCTCGTCGCGGACAGGTCGATTCCGAAGAGGATTCCGTCGAGTACGCCGACGTCAAGCAGCGTGAACGCCAGCTCATCGCCGGGCACGCGGACGTGGCCCTGACCGGTCTGGTCACCGTCACCGCCGAGACCGATGCCCTCCTGGACGCCGCCTGCGCACAGATCGAGACCCACGCCGTCACCTCGGGCGTCGATCTGCGGCGGCTCAACTACCAGCAGCCGGACGCCTTCACCCTCAGCGCGCTCCCGCTCGCCCGGCCCGCCCTGTGAGCAAGGCCCGTCGGCAGACGCCCTGGCCCGCTGCTCTTCGCTCATCCGCGACGAACCACCCGTCGCCGCCCCTGCCTCCCGGCAGGAAGGACCACCACCTTTGACCTCCCGCACACCTCCGGACGACGCGCACCCCTACCTCCGCGCAGCGAGCGCCGGAGTCCGCCACCACACCCGGGCCGTTGCCTCGTCGGACACGACCCCGCCCCGGCGGGCGGACCGGCTGCACCTGGACGTGCTCCACGCCCACCTGACCGCCCTGCTCCAGCTCCTGGACCGCCTCGCCGAAACCACCCGTCCGCCGCACCCCGCCGCCGGCCGTCACCTGGCCAGCGCGCACACCCGCCTCTGGCAGGCCACCAGCGAGGTCCACGCCGCCTTCCACCTGCTGCCCGCCAACACCGCAGCAGAAGGTGAGACGAGCGCCTGCCATCCCGAGCAACTGCCCGAGGGACCGCCCGTGCTGACGATCTGCCAGCGCCACCTCGCCGCCGGACACGTCCTGCGCCGCAGGACCACCCCCAGCGACCTCCGCCCTCGCACCACGGCCTGCGTGCGATGAGCACCACCCGCAGAATCGAGGGCCCCCGATGAGCCACCGGCCCACCCGGCGCGCCTCCGCCAGCCCGCTCTTCACCCCCCACGGCACCGACCGCGCCAGCCGCAAGGCCGCGCGTCGCCAGCTCGCCGAGGCCACCGCCACAGCCCGCGCACAAGCCCGTGCCCACCAGGCCGAGAGCACGACCGCCGAGCGCGAGATGCCCGCCGCGCTCTACCCTCCGAGCGGGCGACCCGGTCCCGCCTCCGCCCGGAAGAACCGGCTGAAGCTGCCCGCCCACCGCATGACGACGGCCGTGGTCGCCGGCGCGTATCCGTTCCTGGCCGAAGGCGGCCTCGGCGCCGAGGGCATCTACATCGGGCGCGACGTCCACGCGGAAGCATCGTTCGTCTTCGATCCGTTCGCGCTCTACGGCCGCGTGGAGGGATTCACCAATCCGAACCTCCTGCTGGCCGGAGTCATCGGCCAGGGCAAGAGCGCCTTGGCGAAGTCCTTCGCCCTGCGCTCAGTGGCCTTCGGATACCACGTCTACGTGCCGTGCGACCCGAAAGGCGAGTGGACGCCGGTGGCGAACGCCCTCGGCGGCCGGTCCGTCGCTCTCGGCCCCGGACTGCCCGGCAGACTCAACCCCCTGGACGCGGCCCCGCGACCGCAGAGCGTGACGGAGGCCGACTGGGTCGGCGAGATCCGCAAACGGCGCCTGCTCCTGCTCGGCTCCCTGGCCCGGACGGTCCTGGGCCGGGACCTGCTGCCCATGGAGCACACCGCCCTGGACGTCGCCCTGGACGCCGTCGTCACCCGCGCCGCCGCCGGCAGCACCCCGCTCCTCGGAGACGTCGCCGCCACCCTCAACAGCCCCGATGCGCTCGACGAAGCCGCCGGGATGATGTCGGGCCGGCTCGGCGACGCCGCCCGCGACCTGGCCCACGCGATGCGGCGCCTCGTCCACGGTGACCTGGCCGGCATGTTCGACGCCCCCTCCACCGTCGCCTTCGACCCGAACGCACCGATGCTCACCATCGACCTGTCCCGGCTCGGCGGCTCCGGCGACGACACCGCCCTCGTCCTGGCCATGACCTGCGCCTCCGCCTGGATGGAGTCCGCCCTCTCCGACCCGTCCGGCGGCCGGCGCTGGATCGTGTACGACGAGGCATGGCGGCTGATGCGGCACGTCGGACTGCTCCAGCGCATGCAGGCCCAGTGGAAACTCAGCCGCGGCCTCGGCATCGCCAACCTCATGGTGATCCACCGGCTGTCCGACCTGCTCACCGCCGGCGACGCCGGATCACAAGGCCGCGCCCTGGCCGAAGGACTCCTCGCCGACTGCTCCACCCGCATCGTCTACCGCCAGGAGACCGACCAACTCCACGCGGCAGCCTCCCTGCTCGGCCTGACCTCCGTCGAAATGGACGCCATCGCCCACCTCAACCGAGGGCGTGGCCTGTGGAAAGTCGCCGGACGATCTTTCATCGTGCAGCACCTCCTGCACAGCCACGAACTCGCGCTCTTCGACACAGACGCCCGCATGCACTGAAAAAGCGAGGGCCCCGCGCGGCGACACCGTCCGCCTTATCGGCGCACTCGATGCGCTGAAGGACAAACTCCTCAGCGCCGTCGAGGAGTGGCAGCTGCTGGACGAGAGCGGTCGTGTACCGGCCGCGCCCTCGTACACCGAGCTGTTCCAGCATGCCGCCGACGCGCAGGACCTCTCACGTGACGTCGTACGCATGGCCGCCGGCTTCGCTCGCAGCCCCCACAGCGCGAACCGTGCTGGCCAGGACGTGCTCGCGCACCTCACGGCGGCGGCCACCATGTCGAGCCGCGCAGCACAGCACTTCACCGAGACCGCGGAGAGCGCCTTTTGTCTGTCCCGCTCTTCCAAGCCCACCGCCCCGTACTACCTGGCGAACCGCATGGTCATCGATCACGCTTCGGCGCGCGCCTGCCTGCGGCGCACATCGGAATCGCTCCGCGACGCGGCAAAGGAACTCAACGACCACCTCGGCTTCCACCGCTTCTTCCTCGCGCCCTCCCACCGAGAGAGCACCGTGCCACCACCACCCGGACCGAGCGGTCGCCACCGTTGACCCGGGCCCCAGCCTTCCACCCGCGCGAACTTACGTTGTCGCCCAAGCTCCTCAGCTGGCTCCGCGACCTCGGCGCCCCTTCCCTCATCGGCGGCACCCCGCCCCCCATCTGGGCGGAACGCCGAGATATCCGCCCCGCATGCCTCACACGGAGTTCCGCAGCACGGTCGCGGCGCCGTGAAATCAGCTGTTCTCCCCTCCCGACCATCTCCCGGACACACCGCCACTCCTGACAACAGCCCCACCCGAAACGGCCGGAACGCCCCTTCAGATTCTCCGGAGTCCCTCCTGCAGCACCCCGATTTCGAGCTGTACGACAACGTCGGCCGAACCAGCGAACAGATCCGCGCCCACCACACCGGGTCGGCCACCACGGACGACCTGCACCGCTGGGCCGAGCGCGACGCCGCAGACTTCCGCGCCGCACACGCCCTGCCGACCGCGCCGTTCCCCGTCCCGGACCTGAGCCCCTACCGGGAGGCGCTGGACGCCGCCGACACGCCGGCCGAGTTCAGCACCGTCCTCAACGCACTGCTGGACGCGGTCGAGCCGTTCCTCGGCGAGGTCATCGACCACCTGGCCCTCACCGCCCGCTGGAAGAACCAGAACCGCGGCGCGCAGACCGGGTCGCCGCCGAAGCTGCTGCGCGACGCGGCCAGCCGAATCTCCTCCGCGCTCGCCATGGCCGCCGAAGCCGACCTGCAGATCCTCCGGGCGCACTACGACCCGCCGCCGGATCCCGACTCACTCGCGCAACGCGCCCGCACAGCTCGCGGGACACCGCCAGGGCCTCCCCCGCCTTCGCCACCGCCTGCGCCGGGCGGTCCCAGCCGGTGACCGCCGCGAAGCCCGTGCAGCCGATCCGCACGACCTTCCTGTCCTCCTTCGCCGCCGCCCTCGCCGCTCGCCTGCCCGGCACCTGGAGGAGCGAGTATCACCGGCACGCCTCCTACGCCGAGCAGTTCCCCATCATCGAGCGGCTCTGGGACACCGGGCACGTCGACTACATCGTCAGCCAGTACGTCCTCGGCCACGACGCCGTACTGCACGGCCCCGAGCAGCAGCAGCTCTACGTCGCCGACCGGCCCCTGTACCGCCACCAGTTCGTCGTGGCTCCGCTGGAGCCCGAGGGCTTCCTGCCCCATCACCTTGCCACGGTCGACGAGCCGAACGGCCTCGCGGTCTCCTGCGATCCGGTCCGGGCCGCCGCCGCTGTCACACGTCGCCTGCTCCCCCGCTACCGCCTGGCCCTGGACACGGTGCACCGCAACGCCCGCACTCAGCCGGAGCCCCCGTGCCGGCGGTCCGCGCCGGAGACCGCGCAGACCCTCACGCTGGTCTGGTACCCCGACGGGGTCGTGGGCGCGCCCTACGCGTTGGTGCCCGAAGGCGCCCGCACGGTGCTGTACAACTGCCACTTCCAGTACCGACCGCACGAAACCGCCTTCGCCCTGCCCGACTCCTACAGCACGAGCGACCGCGCCCTGCTGATCCAGACCGCCGTCCGGCAGCTGACCGCGCAGGGCATCGGCGTCAACTTCCGTCACGCCAACCCCATCACCCCGCGCCCGACGTCCCGCGCCCCCGCACCGGCCCTCGGCTCCGGGCCAGCAGCCGGCACACCGTCCGCAGCCCGGCGGTAGACCTCTGATGCGTCTTGAAGCTGCCACTGATCTCGACGAGCGGATGCTGCTGCACGACGTGGCCGACCGGCTGAACTCCGTCGCCGACCAGCTCCCGCTGCCCGACCAGATCCGTGCGGACCCAGTGCTCAGCGACATCCTGGACGACGAAGTCCGCCACCTGGCACGTCTGCTGGGCTACCTGGCCGGCCAGCACGCCTTCCGACACCGAGCTGCCGCCCACTACCCCCACCAGGTCACGGCCGCCCAGCGCCGCCTCACCCTCGGACTCGCCCGCGCGGCCGAGCCCGCCGGTGCCGCGCTCGCCACCCTCGGCGCCGCCGTCCACGCACTCGGCTGCCTCGCCGATCTCAGCCACCAAGCACCCAGCCCCGTACGGGCCCGTGCAATGACCAGCGGCCACCAGCATCTCGCCGACCGCATCGCAGAGACCCGTACCCACCTCGCCGAGGCCGCGAAGCACCTGCGGACCGCCGCCGACACCCGGCCCCCGCCCTCAGCCACACGGCCCCCACTCGCGGCATCCGCCCCCACCCGAGCCCACTGACCGTACGCACCCGGAGCACTACATCCCCCAGCACATACCCGCCCGCCGCACCGCCGCCCTGCTCACCGCCGCCATGGCGGTCACCCTCACCGCCTCCGCCTGCACCACCAGCAACAACGCCAGCACCACGGTCAAGACAGCCCCCAGTGGTTCGCCCACTCCGACGGCCGTCCCGGCACTGACAAAGAAGGAGGCTCTGGCCCAGATCGCCCATTACTCGGAGATCAACAACGAGGCGAACAAGCACCGCAACCGGGCGCTCCTGGACACGATTGAGGACGGACCGTTGTACGCAATGTCGGTAGCCGACTACAAGGAGGACGAGGGCCTGCCCAAGGCCGACCGCAAGAAGTACAAGCCGTGGTCGTACGACCTCGCCGCCACCGACGTCTATATCCCCCGCTTCACGGCCGGCCAGCAGGGGTGGTTCGCCGCCGTCACTCGCAGCGGCAAGAAGAAGCAGTACGTCCGGGTGATGATTCTCGCCCAGCAGGCGAAGACGAAGCGGTGGGAGATGGTCGCCGCCGTCGACCTCGCCGACCCGAAGAAGCTACCGAATATCGCTCTCGACGCCGGCGGCTACGCCACCGCCCTGGACGCCACCTCCAGCAAGGACGTTGCCGCGCCGGTCACCACCCTGCGCACCGCCGTCGGCGACAACTTCGCCACGGGCGCCGACCTGAGCGGCAAGAAGGTCTTCACCTCCTCCAAGGCGTCCGCCCAACAGATCAAGGCGCACGACAAGACGGTGCACAAGTTCGGCAGCCACGGCAGCACCTCGTTCTCGGCCGCCGCACCAAAGTTCACCGACAGCTACGCGCTGAAGACCACCGACTTCAAGGCCCTCGTCGTGTTCGCCCACAGCCACACCCAGCGCGACACGGTCTTCTCCGGCTACGAGATCATCCCGGAGCAGGACGACCGTACCTGGCTCGGCACCAACAACAGCCCGAACTTCACCTACGAGTTCACCTGCTCCGATGTCGCCACCGTCCCCATGTCGCCGGGCAAGTCGACGCTAACCGGCTACACCTGCCGCCGCACCGACGCCCACGGCATGACCGCCTCCTCGTGACCAGCGGCACCGACACCTTCACGAGGAACCCACCTTGAACATCACCGAGTTCACCCATGCTCTCGCCGAGCGCCTGCCCGGCTGGCAGCCCTCCACCAGCGCGGTCCCCATGGCCGGCGACCAGGCAGGCGGGCGGATGTGGGACAGCGGACCGCTGCCATACACGGCGTACGAAGCCGGTGCTCAGCGCACCGTACTGACGCACCACTGGGGCCTCCAGCTGTACGTGATGCCCCGCCCCCACCGGCCGGGCCAGTATCTGGTACTGCCGATGCTGCCCGCGAACACCAGCCACCGGCACGTCCAGGGAATCCGGGCCCCGCGCGGCATCGCGGTACCTGACGACCCGGTCCGGGCCGCGGCAGCACTGCACCGCCGACTGCTGCTCGCCTACCGGCTCGCCGCCCCTACCCCGATCCGGCGCAGCAGCCCGGGCCACCTGCAGGTCCACGTCACCCTCGACGCCCACCAGCGGCCCCGGATCCGCTCTGGTTACCTCGGCGCCAACGCCGAACTGCTCGCGCACGGCGGATTCCTGCTCGACCCCGTAACCGGCGAGTGCCACCTGCCGGACGACCTCAGCCCGGAGCAGATACGGAGTCACTTGATCATCAGCCTGCAGCGCCTGCGGCACCAGAACTTCCACATCACCCTGCACAGCAGCGACGGAACACGTACGCACCCGCCCCTGCCACGAACAGCCACTTACAGGGGGCAGCGCCGATGAGCCTGACCAACGAAGGCTTCGTTCACGCCCGTCTGACGGCCTGGCAGCGGCGCATCACCGAGACCGCCGCCGCCCTCGTGCCTCCCGAGACCGGAAGCGCGCAGGCGGCCATCTCCCCCACCGCCGACGAGCTGGGCGCCGTGCACAGCCTGGCGACCGGTCTCCTCGCGGATCTGCGGGACTGCGCGAACAGCCCTCTGGCCGCCACCACCGCGGGGCGCGAGTACGTGGTACAGCTGGCCACCGCGCTCGTGCACACCAACCGGGCGGCCACGCACCTGAGCACGGCCCTCACCGGGCTTGCCGAAACGCACCGCTTCGCGCACCGGCACGGCCCCGCTGCTTCGGTCGAGAGTCAGCTGGCCCTGACGCTCGGGCATGCAGCGGCGCTGCGCAGTCTGAAACGGGCGCTGGAATCCGTCACCGGTTCCCAGCCCAGGCCCGCCCCGACGGCCGGTGTCACCGAGCAGCACCACCGGGCCACAGAGACCGGCGGCACCCCCTCTCCCCGCCGCCATCCCTAGACCCGTTCCGCCAACTCCGCCGCGTCCTGGCAGTTTTGGAGAACCTCTGTCCACCCGCTGTTTCATCGCCCGGCCCAGCGAGTCCGGATACGACGGCATCTATGTCCACCTCGACGGTGATCCGAGCCAGAAGATCCCTCTGCTGCTCGCCGCCTACAGATACCGGTTCGGTCAGGACGTCGAGGCCATGACGCGGCATCTCGTGGACGACGTGGCCGTCTGCTGGGACGAGCTGGGCACCGATCTCCTCGACGGCGCCCCGCCCGAGATCGTGACCGCTCTCGTCGGCACCGAACGCTGGCCCAGCACCACGCCGACCAACCTGATCACCCCGGACGGCAGCGCGCCGGTGCGCATGGGCGTCACCGAGAAGACCGCGGCAGACCAGGACATCCAGTGGGGCTACATCCTGCGTCCGTCCGGCATCGAAGTGATCGCCGTCCAGCATGCCCCCTGCGGATCGGTCGTCAGCTGGAGTGCCGATCCCCGCACGCCGTTCAGTAACCATCCCGCGCACTGGCCGGTCTCCGCACCCCCGTCAGCCGGCTCCCGCGCCTCCCGGTCGCCGTACACATCGCCCGCCGCAGACGCCAGCACAGCGCGCCGGGCCGCCCGCCGCTGAGTCCTGCCCCGCTCCCTGGAGACCCTGCCCTGTCCACTCGCCCGATCACGACCGCTTTCCCGGCCCTCCTCGTCAGAGCCCGGCGGGCCCTTCTGACGGTCATGCACGCCAGCCGCACGCGCCACAACGTCTCGTGGGAGGCGGTGATCGCCCTCGACGGCACCAGCCCCGCCTCGCCGACGTGTGTCGCCGTCCTCCCGATCACGGAGCGGGCCGCCGTCGTGCACGCCTGGCAGTACAACCGCAGCCAGTGCTGCGCCCGCCGCTATGGAGGGCTGCGCCATGTCTGACGCCGGAATCATCCTCACCTACAGCAAGCACACCGGCTTCATGGCCTTCGCCCACGGCGAGAACCACGAGATCGCGGAGGCCGTCCTGGCCGAAGCCGGCTTCGTACGCAACGACTCCGGCCTGCGCCAGCTGCCGACCGTCGACCCGGAGGCCGGGCGAGCCGCCCTGGCCCACCTCGCGCAATGCGCCGAGGAACGTGATGTCGCCCTGACCAGCAGCCGCCGGGGCTATATCGGCGACATCGCCCGTGACATCGCCCGGCGCCTGCCCGGGCGCTGGAACGCGGCAGTCGAGCGCTACCCCCGTCAGGCGTGGCAGGAGGACATCGTACCGTGGCTTTGGGACAGCGGCGACCTCGCATCCGCTGCACGCAACGAGCGGATCCCCTACGCCGCCGTCCTGGCCAATGCGGACACGGACACCTCGCTGCTGCTCGTCGAACACCCCGGCCGCACTCTCAGTTACCTTGTCGGCGCCTTCGCTCCCGACATCATCGGCGGCTGCGGAGACAGCGAGCCGGATGCCCCGCGCAGCATCGTGCTGGCGCCCAGCGCCGACCGGGCCGCCCACGCGATCACCCAGAAGTACCTGCCCGCCTACGACCACGCGGTCCACAGCCGTCGGCTCTCCATCATCAGGCAAGCCCTGGACATCATCCGCGGCCAGCACGACACGTGGACCGCGGTGGCCGGTACGCCATGGGAGGGCGACGTCACACCGCTGGGGGCGGACGCGTTCGGCGCTCGCACCGCCGACTTCCTCGACACCGCGTGGCGCCAGTTCCTCGACGTCCTGGATCACGCCCCTGCGCTGCTCGATCAGTGCCACCCCAGTGACACTCCCTCGCCGCAGGACGCCGACGTCCTCGACGACCTCGCCGCCGCCCTCATCGACGCCGAGAGGGCACGCGAGCACGGTACCGGTGGACTCTCCCGGGCCGAGCACAACCGGCAGGTCTGGCCGGCGATCGAAACCTGGCTCACCCACGCAGACGTCTTCCTGGGCCAGGCCCGGGCTGCCGCCCCGCCCTCACCGGCCGCCGCACCCAGTGCGGCCCTGCCCAGAGCCCTCCCCGCGGGCCAGCCCGCGCCCCGTCGCTGATCCGCGGCCCGTCCCCATCAGGAACACCCGGCTCGGCGCCCCGATCACGCGGTTGTGCGCGGTGCTCAACCGCAGCACGGCGTCGCCGAGACCTCCACCCACCCCCGCGCTTGCCGGACGCGACTGTCTCGATCACCTCGTGCAGCACACCTCACACCCTCACCCGCAATCCAGAAGGAACGATCCCCATGACGTCCGGCACCAAGCCGATCCGTATCGTGCGCGGGCGCGGCGGCGAAGTCGAAGTCGACGGCCCCCTCGACGCGTTCGCCGGCCAGATACTGCGCCGGGCCGGTTTCCGCTTCGAACCGGTCCTGCGCGGAACCTGGGTACGCCTCCCCTTCGACCTCGGACGCGCCTGGGAGAACGAACACGCTTCCTGGGCAGCCGAGATGCTCACCGGAGCCCGCTACCCGGTCCATCTCGACCCCGACCTCCGCCCAGCCTCTCCCGCTACTCCAGCCCAACCGCCCGCCGTGACAGCCGGTCCTCCGCCCCGTCCTCACGCGCACCGCCGCCCCTGACTCCCGGAGAAACACTCATCCCCGACATCCCCGAACCGGACTTGGCGGACATCGTCTCCCGAGCGCGTGGCTTCCGGCTGCGGATGGCCGTCCTCGACCGCGAGACGCAGACCGCGCTCGATGCCACCCGCGACCGCTACGGCCGAACCGTCCACCACCACGCCGCAGCCGCCGCCCTCGCCCGCCGCAACCAGGCCGCCCTCGCCACCTATGCCACCCATCTCCGCACACACAGCGACCACTTGCTCGACGCTGCCCGCCGTGCCCTCGGCGCACTGCCCGAGGCCCGGCACACCCACGCCTGGCGGGGACTGCTCGATGCCCTCGACGCCTCGCACACCGAGATCGCCCGCGCCCTCGACCGGCCCGCGACACCCGGATCCCCTGCCGAGCGCGAGCAGCACAACGCCGTGTGGCCACACCTCGCCTTCTGGGCGGAGCAGGTCCTGACCGCCGCGGACCTCGCCGACCAACGCCACCAGCCCGACCCCGTTTTGACCGCCGAAGAGCGGCAGCTGTGGACCGAGACGGCTCAGGCCGCCCAGCTCAGGGGCGAGCTGGACCTGATCGAGTCCTGGTACGCGGCCGACGGACGCCTGGTCACCCTCGCCTACCTCATCGAGGACGACACCGACACGGTCGTGGCTCTCGCCGGGGACCCGGACGCGCCCGGCTGGGAGGTGATCGGCCACTACGACAACGAAACCGCAGCTGGACGGGCACTGCCCCGTCCCGTCCCGCCGGGCTTCCTGCGCGCCGACTCCCCGACACGGTTCAGCCGCCCGGAGCCCGCGCCCGAGCAGCCCCTGCACGAACTGCTGCGGGACGCCGTCGAGGCCCGCACCGCCGGCGAGGTCTCCGACGCCCTGCTCACCGCCACGCAGACCGGCTATGAAGCCGGCGCCCTCGTCCGGCTGGAAGAACTCCTCGACACCGCAGCCCAGTTCGCCCATGCCCTCGACACCGTCAAAGGCCGACAGGTCGGCGCCCGCCTGAACTCACTCGGCCGGCATCTGGCCTTCCTGACCCGCGAGGTGCACGAGGCGGCCGAGGATCTCGGCGCCACGGTCGGCGTCCTGCCCCCGCACCGCATTCCCCGACCGCCCCAGCTCCATCTCCGTCCCGCCGTGGACACCACCCTGCCTCAAGCCTCGGCAGGCGCTCCGTCCCCGGTTCACCGCCCGTAACGCTGGCGGCGCACCGCCACGGTAGACCGCTTCTAGACCCGCTGAGCGCACTCGGCGCCGTGGCGTCCCGCTCATCTGCACCACAAGGAGAATCGCTACTTCATGCCCGTTCGTACGCAATGGACTGTCCAGCACGCCTGCGGCCACGACGTCGTCCACGACCTGTCCGGCCGTTCCGCCGACCGGCGCGCCGGATTCGCACGCTGGCTCGCTGCCAGGGACTGCTCCGACTGCTGGAAGGCGTCGCGTGACACCGGCACCGAGTCGAAGGAGGAGTGGCTCGCGGCCAAGCGCGCCGCCGAGCAGGAGGCTGCCGTCGCGTGGGCGGCGCAGTTCGACATGCCGCGGTTGGAGGGCCCGGAGAGGGCCCTGGAGTGGGGCGAGCGCTCACGTCATCAGCTGGTGACTGCCGCGCACACCGCGCTGGTCGTGGAGGGGAGTTGGGACGAGGCGGACTGGGCGGAGCTGGAGGAAAGGGCCCGTTCCGTCACCCGCGCCGGATGGTGGATCGACCAGCGCGACGCCGAGGGCACTGACCTGCTCGAACTCCTCGATGCGGCCGGTGAGGCGGACCGTGGGACGGAGAACCCGTTCCGCTGACGGCGGGGGAACATAGCCGGGAAACGCCGGTTAGCCAAACCGGCGTTCCTCCGGACCATTGTTCCTCCCACCCCGCTGCCGATTGCGTGGAAGGAACCGCATGTCCCAGCCCCCGCCCACGTCGGCTTTCATGCCGACACCTGACCCGCTCACCCCCGACCGGGACATCACCCACGCCCACTTCCAGCTCGGTGACACCGTCGTCGTCCTCAAGGGGGTAGCCGGCCGAGAGCTGTGGGGTGATGCGATGCGTGTCGTCGCCCCGTCCTGGCACACCCCGACCGACGAGGACGGGTGGCGGCTGCGTGATGCGACCGGCGGAGCTCAGTCCTACGTCACCGCCCACCCCCGCTACCTCGTGCACCTCTCGCGCCAATGCCCGGACTGCCTGATCTACCTGCGGGCCATGGAGGAAGCTCTCCTTACTCGGTTCTCCGGCCGCGACGAGCTGATCGACTGCGGCTGGTACACCACCACCGCCCTGGGCCAGCTCGTGCACATCGCCGACGTCCGAGGCGGCCGGTGATTGCCCGCCTGCACGAGCGGACCCATATGCCGCACGACTCGCTCGCCGAGGCGCTGGGGCGGCCGGTCTCGCCCAACGAGGGCCTCACGGAGTACACGGTCGTCGCCCACTGGCCGGGCCTGGACTCCTTCGCCCCGGACGACGAGCAGAAGATCTGGACGGCCGCCCAGTGGGCCGAGCACCTCTATGACCCCTACTTGGAGCATCAGTTCGCTGCCAGTCCGGACGACGACCGGCGGGCGATCCTGCACCTCGACATCTGGCTTCACCCGGACGACCGGGAGCTGACCGGACCGGAGTGGGCCGAAGCTGCCCACCGTCTCGCACGGGCCGCCGGCGTGGAGATTCCCGGCAAGGAGCACGGCTGCCGATGGATCGCCGTTCAGGCCCAGCCCAAACGCCTCGACCTGATCGCGAACCTGTTCCACCTCGACGGCGCGTGGCACGCCCCGCCCAAGGACATCCTGCGGCGCCTTGTGGACGAGACGCGCCGTATCGAGCAGGACCTCCACCTGCTCCCCGTCCGCTCCGGCCCAACGGCGCGACCCGTCATCCCGTCGGCGCCCACGGCATCAGCCCAGCTCGCGGGCATCCTCACGCAGCTCGCCGACGAGCAGGCCGGCCCGCTGGCCACAACCCGGGCACTCGTCGAGCACTCTGCGCACCGCATCGCCCGCCAGCCGGGAGCCGTCGCCACCGACACGGCGCACCGCCTGGAGCTGATCGCCCGCCGCCTCCACTCCATCCAGCAGGACCTGGTCACCGCCGCAGCCCGCCTCGTCCAGCCCCGAAGCGCCGCCGTCCCCATCGCCGTCCGGCACACCGCCCACCGATCGCCGTAGGAGAAACGTCTCCTTGCCCCGTACCGACCGCTTCCTGGACATCCGCTGCGACCCGGACTCCGACGAACTCCTCGCCCGCGGAGGGGACTCCGAGGCGCACAGCATTCTTCAGCGCGCGGGCTTCGTCGCCGTCGTCCGCCTTCACGAGACCTACCACCGCGCCCCCGCCGGCCTCTCCCAAGACGAGGAGTCCCGTCTCGCCACCGACGCCGTAGCGCGCCTGCGGGCCGCCGGATACCACATCGACTGCGACAAGCCTTTCGAAACAGATGCTCGGCCTGTCCGCTATCCCGCGCTCGGTGCCTCGGTCTCCCACCTCGCCGAGCGTCTGCGCGAAGCCACCGACACCGACGAGGCAGCCGGAATCCTCACCGAACTGACCGCACCCCACGACGGCATCCTCGCCGGGGTCGATGACACCCTCGGCGCCCTGGCGGACTTCTTCGACGGCCTCGGCAACGCGAGCGATCCTCACACCGCCCGGCGCCTGCGCTACCTCGCCGACGAATACGCACGCGTCATCCACTCCGACCTCGCGCACACCCGCGAACGGCTGGCCGACCGGCATGCCCCGCACCCCGGCCGCAGCACCTGCACCGGGGAAGTACCCGCCACCGAACGCGAACGCTCCGCCGTGTGTGCCTGCCCGCCCCCGCCGCGCACGGTCCCGTCCCCGCCGCCTCCGGTGGCCGCCCAACTGCGCCGCTGACCTTCATCTCGCCCAAGGACACCATGCACGACCACGACACCTCCCAGCGCCTCGCCTCGTACGCCGACGTCCTCGCCAGCGAACTCCCCGACACCTGGACCAGCTCCCATCTTCCGCCGGACGCCAAGGACGACCTCGCCGAACTCGCGGACCGGATCTGGGACCTGGATCTGGTCGCCGCCTCGCTCGCCGAGCACCCGCTGCAGCAGGCCGCCGTCCTGAGCCGCCCGGACGGCGCCCAGTTCGTCGTCCTGGACCGGCACGACGAACGCCACGGCTTCCTGATCGCCGCCGTCGCCCCGCAGGCCCTGCCCGACGAGGCGTACCGCGCCGTTCCCGAACCCAACGGCATCGCTCTGGCGGATGACCCGTTCCTGAGTGCGGAACAGGTCGCCGGCGATCTGCTCGCCCGTTACGACCGCGCGCTCACCCAGGTCCGCCACAACGCCCTGGGCAGCATCCAGCCCTCGCAGCCGGACCGGGCCGTCCTGACCTGGCAGCCGGACGGCAGCGTTGCCGCCGCCCCCGCCGACGACCGTCCCGGTGCGATCCTGATCGCCCACGGCTTCGTCCAGGACCCGCACAGCGGCATCTACCGCCTGACCGGCGACGACACCCAGGCGCAGGCCCGCGCCCTGCGGGAGATCGGACCGCAGCTGGACCTGCTCGGCATCAGCACCGCCCTCCAGCACCCCGCAGGCCGGAGGGCGCCCACTTCCGCACCGGCCTCCATGCCGCCGGTCCCGGCCGACACCCGTGCGCTGGCCACCCGGGCTCGATGACGTTCAGGGAGCCCGACTTCTGGGTGCTGGAGTACGTCACCATCGTCAAGGACCCCCGCACCGGCCTGGTCGTCGCCATCGGGGGCACCGAGAAGGCCGCGGACATCCTCCAGCGCGCCGGCGGCTTCCTCTCCGCTCCCGGACCGCGTGGGGACTACCACAGGCTTCCCCACGGCCTGTCCGTCGAGCAGCAGCGGCTGAAGGCGACCGCCGCCTCGCACGCCCTGCTCGCCGCCGGTCACAGCGTCCACCTCGACCCCGCACTGAACGCGCTGGCCACGCCGAACGGCGACCACGACGCGGCTCTGCGCTACCTCGCCCGTCTCGCCGAGCGAGTCACTGCCGCCGAGACCAGCGGTGAGATCGCCGAGGCCCTGACCGAGATCGCCGCCCCGGTCACAGGGCTGCTCCCCCTCATCAGGGAGGTGGTCGTCCGGGCCTGGATCGCCGCCAGTGACCTCCAGGGGGCTGCCCCCGGCGAGGAAACCGAGCCCCTCGCACGGCTCAGGGACACCGCCGGCTCCATGAGCCAGGCCGCGCACATGATCCTCCGCGCCCGGAACCACGCCGCCGCCCGCACGCCACGGCCGACGGCCTCCACGCCGCCGGCGAATGCCACCCCGTCCTCGGCATCCTGCCGCCGTTGACCCCGAAGACAGACTCCCCGGTGGCCCCGGCACCGTGCCGGGGCCACCGCCTCCACCCGCTTCCCGGAGGAACCCGTAGTACCCCGCACACCCCCCATGATCAGCCAGCGGCTCAAGCCCCGACTCGCAACAGCCCTGTTCCGCCATTACCTGCGCGCCTGCATCCCGACCGGCCCCAACCTCGCCTCCCCGCTGGCCTGCGCCCGCCCGGAAGCCGTCCTCGCCGAGACCCAGCGCGCCGGCCCGCGTCTCCCTCTCTGACCAATCACCGACCCGGAGGAGCATGTCTCACCCCGCCCCCTACCCGGCACGGCTGGCCGACGAGATCACCCGCCAGCTCGGCCAGCTCGCCGACCACCTCGCGCAGCTTCCCCCGCCCCAGGCCGCGCACGTCATCGCCCGCGTTCTCGACCCGGACACGGGAGTCCTCGGCGGCATCACCCACCTCGTCGCCACCGGCAGCCTGTTCGCCAAGGACCAGGCAGAACGAGGCGCCCTGCCCGCGGAGGTGTGGCTCGCCCTGGGCCGCGCCTCGAACGAACTCGGCGACATCGCCCTCGACCTGGACGAACACAAACACGCCCTGCAGCACGCCAGCACCCAGCCCTCCACCACCACGGCGGCGCGACCGGCACCCGCACCGCTCGTGGTCCGGCGGCACCGGTGAACAACAAAAAGTGGCAGGGCTGGGGGGCAGGCGAGCAGGCCGAGCAGCACTACCTCGTCCAGCCCCGTGCCCTCGCCGGCGGCGGCGACGTCCGTCACGTCTCGGAATTCCTGCGCGCCTCGGGATGGCGGGAGAAGTCCAAGAAGGGCGGCCCTCTGCTCATGCAGAGCCCGGACCGCACCGTCCGTGTCGCCTACGACCCCTACGTCCTGCCCGGCGGGTGGACTATCAATGGCCCAGCAGACGGCCGGAACGGCGAGTGGTCGGCGCACCTGGGCCGGCAGACCCCGGTGGAGATCGTCGCCGGTCTGACCGACGCCCTCACCCGTCCCCGCTCCGCTCACGCCTCCAACGTCTGGGCGCCGTTGCAGGAGCAGCAGTGGCACACGCGTTTGGAGGGCGAAAACTTCCTGGCGACCAGCCCGGACGGCACCGCGTGGATGCAGTACCTCCAGGAAGCCGACGGGGCGGCGATGTGGTGGACCGGAGCGCAGGACCAACAGGGCAACGGCTGGACGGCCACCTTCACTCCGAACACCCCGATGCACCTGGTGCAAGCCCTCTCGGCCGAACTCGCCAGACCCGATCCCGTGATGCGCCCGCGCGGACGCGTGCCGCTGAGCGCGCAGATCCGTACCTGGTCGGTGTCCGTCACGCCCTCCCAGCTCGGGGCGTGGCAGCAGGCCCGGATCACGGCCGCCCGCGCCGCCGTCTGGGCCCAAAGCAGCGTCCGGCTGCGCACCAGCGCCCGTCCCCACACCCCGGACGGCGGCGCCCGGACCCTCCGCTGACCCGACTCCCCCGTTCCAAGGAGCCCGATGCCCGGACTCACCCCGGACACCATCCGCACCGCGACCGAATCCTTGTCTGACCTCACCGACTACCTGCGTGAGAGCCCCGACCCGGCGCAGGCCCTCGCCCTCGTCGAGCCTCTCCTGGACGAATACACGGGCCTGCCCGTCCAGCTCTCCGACACGCTGCGGGCCCTCGCACGCGCCGTGCAGGAACACCCGGACACGCCGCGCACCATGCAAGTCGCCGTCCTGATCGACGAGTTGCGCACGGCAGCGTGGGAGCAAACCGACCAGCACACCCTCCACTACGTGCTGGACGACCTCCGTAACCTGTACGGCAACGTCGCCGCAGGCGAGCAGGGGTGCGGCCGGTGCCGCTGAGCGAATGGCAGCTCGCCACGTTCGCGGACAAGCACGCCTGGCAAATCCCGTTCGACACCAGCCCACGCCACCTCGCCGGCCCCGGGGATGCCCGCCACGTCACCCACGGCCTGGCCGCCGCCGAATGGAGCTCCGTCTCCGACCCGTTGAGCGCCGAGATAATCATGCGCAGCCCCGACCTGCGCCACCGCCTCCAGCTCGACCCGCAGTCCACCACCTCCGCGTGGTGGCGGCTGCGGGCCGAGCCCACCGACACCGGCCCGGGCTGGTACGCCGAGTTCGGCGAACTGGTGCCCGCCGAAGTCCTCGCCGGCTTCACCGACGCCCTCGTCGGCCCGCCGCCACAGCAACAGGACCCGTGGCAACCGGTGACCTCGGCGAGCTGGCACGTCGACTCGGACGGCACCGCGCATTCGCTGGACTCCATGTGCCACGTCGAACTGCGCCCGCTGAGCGAGTTCAGCAACCGGCCGGCCTGGCACGTCGAGACCCGCGCGCCCGGCCACGGGCAGTTCCCCGGCCCGCGCATCTGGCACGCCTACTTTGACGAGCACACACCCTCCCACCTCGTCGGTGCGTTCCTCACCGCGCTGACCGACAGCAGCCCGCTCCAGCGCGGCATGTACGACCGCACCGGCCACTACAGCGCCGTGCAGGAACCGAGCCCGCTGCGTCCGCAGCAGGTGGTCGACGCACACGCCGCCCGTATCGAGTCGCTCCGCGCCCAGGCTCGCGCCGCGCGCCGGCACCAGACGAAACCCGCGACGACCCCGGCAAAGGCCCGCGCCTTCCAGCCGGCCGCCCGCCGCTGAACCGACAGGACTCATCCCTCATCTCCGCCGATCACCGCGCACACCGCAACTTCCTCCGCCATCTCGACCGCTACGTGAGCGACAGCGAGAAGATCCTCAACGCCTGGGGCGCATACTCCGACGAGCACACCGACCTCGACGGATGGCCCTACGACGACCACGCCTACGGCCTACGCGCGAGCCAGCGCGACGCCGACACCGCCGAGGCATTCGAGTCGCTCCGCTACGGCACCCGCCACCTGCTGGCCACGGCAGAGACGCAACTGGGGCGCCTGCCGGAACACGCCGTGCAGAGCCGCTGGGTCTACCAGTTGGGCGTCCTGCACGCCGCACTCGACCGGCTCGACCAACTCCACGAGCAGTGGCTGGAAACCCGTGATGCCCTTCCCGCCACCGCCAAGCCCGGCACCACCGCCTTCGACGACGCCCTCGCCGAGTACCACGCCGAATCGTGGAGTTACCTCGACGACTGGGCCACCCACGGCAAGACGCTCCGCGAGATCAACACCGCCGCCAGCACCGCCCCCTCACCACCGGCACCGGCACTCGCGGCCGACCGACGAAGCCTTGCGCGGAGGTGACCATGGCACCGACTTCCGAGATCCTTGAGGTCGACTTCATCACCCCGCGGCACCTGGCTGGCGGCGGTGACCCCGCCTGGGTCACCATTCCCCTCCACCGTGCCTGCGGCTGGAGCGACGGCAGCGACCCCCTCATGCCGCGCGTCCTGCTCTCCAGCCCCGACCGGAAGGCCCTTCTGCGCCTGGAGCCCGATCTCGACAGACAGTGGTGGAACCTTCACCACGCTGCGCAGCCGGACCAGCCCGCGTGGTACGCGAGTTTCGGTGCCCGCACCCCGGTCGAACTCATCGGCGCCGTCACCGACACCCTCACCGACCCCGCCTCAACAGCGAGCGCACCATCCGATCCGTACGCGCCGCTCCGGCAGACCGGTTGGTCACCGTACGACGACGACGGCTTCGTATCGCCCGACAAGGCGGCGTACGTCGTGCGCCAGGGAACGCCCGATGATCCGGGGGCCTGGTTCGTCACCGTCACGCTCGGCCTGCACAAGAAGGTGTGGCATGCCCGCTTTGACGAACACACTCCCACACACCTGGTCACCGCGTTCACCGCCGCACTCGCCGATCCGAAGCCCATAGCGCGCACCGACAGCGTGCACAGGCTGCCGGCCCACGACTCGAATGACGTCACCCGCCGGACCACAGACGTGCTCGCCGTACTCGTCGCAGGGGCACTGGAAGAACGCGTCCACGCCCTCGCTGTCCGGCATACCGCCCCGCCGACGAGCCCGATCCCCAAGCGAGGGCCGTCGTTCAACAACAGCCGCAGCCGCTGATCCCTCCGTTCCCGCCCGGAAGCACGTAGCCCTTGCCCCCTTCCTCCTCCAACAGCAACACCGACGGATACGACCTCGTCCTGCGCCTCCTGATCGGCGTGCTCGCCGTCGTCGTCCCCCTGTCCCACCTCGCCTGGCTGTCCGGCAACATCACCGCCTACCTCACCGGATCCAGCTGGGCCCCCTACCAGCCGACCACCGCCCTGCTCCACCCCGAGCAGGTGTGGCCCCACGCAGGAGAAACGTCCCTGCTGATCGGTGCCCGCATCGTCCCCGTTGTCCTCCTCCTTGTCCTCGGGACGGCCGCGGGCATGGTGTGGGCCCGGCACAAGAACCGCAGCGGCGGCTGGAAGAAGATCACCGGCATGGCCAAGGCCCGGGACATCGAACCGCTGATGGCCAAGGCGATCGCCGACAAGGCCCGCTCGCTGCGCCCGAGCCTGAAGGACGCCAAGCACATCGAAGCCCGCGACACCGGCATCCTGCTCGGCAACTTGCAAGGCACCCGTCACGAGGTGCGCATGGGCTATGAGGACGTGGCCGTCGCCATCATGGCGCCCCGCTCGGGCAAGACCACCTCGCTGGCGATCCCCTCGATCCTTTCCGCGCCCGGTCCGGTCCTGCTGACCTCGAACAAGGCCGCCGGCGATGCCTTCACCGCGACCTACGATGCCCGCGCCCGCGTCGGTCAGGTGTGGTCGATGGACCCGCAGCAGATCGCGCACGCCGCGCGCGAGATGTGGTGGAACCCCTTGGCGGACGCCAAAACCCTGGACGGCGCGGGGCGGTTGGCCGGTCACTTCCTCGCCGCGTCGGTGGACGCGAGCCAGCAGGGTGACTTCTGGTCCAAGGCCGGATCCAACATCCTGGCGCAGTTGTTCCTGGCCGCGGCCCTCGACGAGCGGCCGATCACCGACGTCATGCAGTGGCTGGCCTTCCCCGCGGACCGCACTCCGCTCGACATCCTCCGCGACCACCAGTTCGCCGCCGTCGCCGCCCAGCTCAAGGGATCGGTGGAAGGGCCGCCGGAAACCAGGGACGGCATCTACGAGACCGCCCGCCAGTATGCCGCCGCGTTGCTGAACAGCGAGATCGCTGCCTGGGTCACTCCGCAGAAGGACATCGCCGAGTTCAGGCCGTCCGCGTTCGTGTCTTCCGCCGACACTTTGTTCCTGCTCAGCAAGGACGGCGGAGGCGGCGCCTCGGCTCTGATCGCCGCGTGCGCGGACTCGGTGATGCGGGCCGCGACGGCGCAGGCCGAACGCGCCGGCGGACGCCTCGACCCGCCGATGCTCGCGATCCTCGACGAGGCCGCCAACGTGTGCAAGATCAGCGACCTTCCGGACCTGTACTCACACCTCGGCTCCCGCGGGATCATCCCGATCACCATCCTGCAGTCCTACCGCCAGGGCCAGAAGGTGTGGTCGGACGCCGGCATGGACGCCATGTGGTCCGCCTCGACCGTCAAGGTCATCGGCTCCGGCATCGACGACCCCGACTTCGCGGACAAGCTCTCCCGGCTGATCGGCGACCACGACGTCGAGACCACCTCGACCTCGCACTCGGAGTCCGGCAAGTCGACCTCGGTCAGCATGCGGCAGGAGCGGATCCTGCCCGCCGACGCGATCCGCGCCCTCCCCAAGGGCACCGCACTGTGCTTCGCCACCGGTATGCGGGCCGCCATGCTCGACCTGCGCCCGTGGTATCTGGAGCCCGGAGCAGAGGAGCTGTCCGCGGCGTCCGCCCGCGCGTCGAAGGCGATCACCACCCGCGCCGTGGCGAAGCACGCGCCGACACAGTCCGACTTCCAGAAGGCCGCGTGAGCGACGTCCCGCTCCACCTGGTGCCGGTGCGCTCACGTGAGGCGAAGGACTTCGTGCGCGCCCGGCACCGCCACCACCCACCGCCCGCAGGTCAGATCTTCGCCGTCGGAGCCGCCGACGAGACCGGCACGCTGCCCGCCGTGGCCATCGTCGGCAGGCCGGTTGCCCGCCACCTTGATGACGGCACCACCCTCGAAGTCACCCGGACCGCCAGCGACGGCGCTCGCAACGCCAACTCACTGCTGTACGGGGCCGCGTGGCGCGCAACGAAAGCCCTCGGATACGGCGCCTGATCACCTTCACCCAGGAGGGCGAGAGCGGCGCCTCCCTGCGCGGCGCGGGATGGCACCTGATCGCCAGCCGCCCGCCCCGGGCTAGATGGCACACCCCCTCCCGCCCCGGACCGGCCACGGCAACGACCACATCGCCCGCTTCCTGTGGCAAGCCCCCTGAAACACCTGACGGGAGACGCCCTGCACACCTACGAACCCACCGACCTCGATGACATGTCCCCGCGTCAAGCCGCAGACGCCGTGACCGCCGACATCCGCGACCACCCCATCAGCGCGGACGGCACCGGTCTGTCCAACGCCACACGGCACATCGACCTGCTCTGCCGCCTCGCCGCCCGCATGGCTGCCGACGCCAAGTACCAGCTCGCCCCGAACATCACCGACCTTCCGCCCGCCGAGACCCTCGGCGCCAGCGCCGGGCACGTCGGGCGGGCCATCGCCCACTACACCCGGACCCTCGCCCCGCTCATCACCCTGACCACCACAGTGCGGGACACGCTCCAGCAAAGGCTCGACTCGCTCGACCACCACTCCCGCCTGCGGGTCCACCTCGACGACGCCCGGCGCGCTCTGGCCGCGGTCCGCACCGCGCTGGAGGTACCGCGACCGACCGCTGCTGCGAGCGCACCCGCGCCGGCCCCGTTGCCCGCCCCGGCCGTCCGGCGCCGCACATGACGACACCGCACACCGATGGGCTCCTCTTCGAAGTGGCCCCGCCACCGACGCCGGTTGAACGGCTGCTGCTGCTCGCAGACCAGTACGTGCAGCACAACGACACACTCGACCGCCTCCTGCGAGCCGGATCGCCGTCCGAGCCAGACGCGCACGCCGCCTCCGCCCAGCGACTTGCCTCCGCAACACACGCGGCCATCAAGGCGGTTACCGACGAGCGTCTCTACGCAAGTGACGAGTTGTCGGACGCGGTGGTCCGCCTCCAGCAGCTCGCCTTCCTGAGCAGCGCCTCCACGGACCAGCGTCTTCCGATGGCGCGCACGCTGACCGCCCTGGCCCCTGAAGCCGCCACGGGCTGCGCCGAGACCATTGCCGACGAGTTCCGACGCCGCCGCTGGACGAGCACCACCGACGCTCCAGACCACCAGCTGACCTCCGCCCAGCGCACCGCACTGTGGGAGATCGCCTGCGGACACGTGGTGGCCACGAGCTCCCTGGCACGGCAGTACGTCCACTACCGCGACGAGCGCGTGCTCATCGGCACACTCCGGTCGCTGGAGGCGAACGGCCTGGCCGAGCGCGTCCCGAAGTCCGCGTCCTCGGCCTACGTGGGCGGACCGCTGCAAGACCGAGTCCGTCTCACCGCCGCCGGCACCACCGCCCTGGCCGCCGCCATCAGCCGCCCGCCCACCGCCAGGCCCCCCGGCACGACACCCGCGCCCGCACCCGCCGCCGCGAAGACAGCTACCCGAAGCCGCTGACCGACCCCCTCCGGAGCCACACCACCCCATGCCCCAGCACGACCTGGCAGAACAAGCACAACAACTGCACTCCCTGGCGGATGACTTCGATGCCCTGCACGCTCACGAGCCCTTCTGGCAGGCCCCAGCACACTCGGCAGACCCCGATCGAGGCCGGCGCCGCCGTCACCCAACCGTGTCCTCGGCCCGTGGCCGCACTCGCTGACCACCCTCGTAGACGTCATCACCACCGTCCGATGGGAGTTTCCACGTCCTCCGACACCCCGACCGCGCATGGTCTCGCCCGCGCCCTCGCCGATCAGCTCCACCCTGGTGCCGCTCCCCGTGACGTGACCGTCAGCTTCAGCGCCCGCCGACAGGCCCCAGTCGAGTACCGCGACCGCGGTCGGGGCGGGCCCGTGACGGTCTACGCCCAGGCACTGCACGCCACTCTCTACGGCCTTCCCACGGACGACGAGCCGCTGCCCGCCGCCCTGGACGCGCTCTTGCAGGCCACGCACACCGCAAATGCCCCCGAGCAGAAGACCACAGTCCTGCGGCAGGTCGCCGAGCAACTGCGCAATGCCGCCGAGATCATCCAGCACTACCAGTACCGCGCCCAATGGGACCGGCTCCCCGACGACGTCGCCAAGCAGCTCCAGGACGCCCACGCCCAGGCTCAGCAGCTCGCCCAGGCCCTCGACCGCGTAGCTCCCGCCTTCAGCAGCCAGCCCACCGCGGACACCGCGCCCGGCCCGCACCGCAGTCACGGCCGGAGCACCGCTGCCCCCACAACCACCCCGACTCCACCGGCCGGACGCCGCCGCTGACCCTCGGCAACATTCCGACCGCCGGAAAGGCACCACGCAGGCAACCTCCGACCCCTGCACACCCTCCTCACCCAACCCCGTTGCACGCTGGCCCTCCGACCGGATCGCAGCAGACGCCCTCGCCGTGCACCGGGCCATGTGCACCCACGCCCCGACCACCCGCACACGCTGCCTGCGCGGATCACCGAGCCCAAGAACTCGCCTCCGCCGCCCTGCGGCTGTTCCTCGACTTCGCCCGGTACACGCCACAGCACTCGTCCGCGGATCTGCTGCTCCTCGAACGCGTCGCGCAGATCGCCAAGGCCGCCCAGGACGCAGGCGCGGAACTGACTGCGGCCCTCGCCCGCGCCATGGAGAACCGGCGCCGCCAAGCCGAGACCGCATCGGGCCGGGTCGTCCTGGTCGGACCGTCACCGCAGCAGTTCATCGCGTCGGCCACCGACCTCCTCGACCGCATCCCTGCCCTCTGCCACGCCATACACCGCGACCGGCTGATCCCGCCCAGCCCGCTCACGCACCAGCCGCATTGAGGGCGTCCCCCCGTTTCCCCCACCCCCCAGGACAGACCATTTCAGATCAGCCTCGATTCCGTGCCCTTTCTCTAGGCGCGGGAGTTCAATCCAGCACCCTCCTCGCCCTGTCAGCCGAAGGCATCCTTCCGAAGGTCGACTACGCGATTTTCGCCGACACCGGATGGGAACCCTCAACGGTTTACGCCCACCTCGACCGCCTGGAAATGGAGATAGCAAAGCCCGCCGACATCCCAGTTCTTCGGGTGTCGTCCGGGAACATTCGCAGTGACGCACTGAATCCCGATCACCGATTCGCCTCCATGCCCCTGCATATCCTGAACAAGGACGGGCGGCCCGGAATGACTCGCAGGCAGTGCACCGGCGAATATAAAGTAAAGCCGATCAAGCAGAAGGTCCGCGAGCTGCTCGGACACCCCTATCCTTCACGCATTCCCAAGGGAGTGTTCGTCGAGCAGTGGGTGGGAATCTCAACTGACGAGTTCCACCGGGCCAAGGACGCCGACGTGAAGTACATGCGCAACCGGCATCCCCTCCTGGACCTTAATTGGAGCCGAGCGGACTGCATTCGTTACCTGACCTCGCTCGGGCTGGCCGATACTCCGAAATCGAGTTGTCTGGGATGCCCGTTCCACGGAAATGCGCAGTGGAGGCATATCAGGGACACCTCTCCGTCCGAGTGGGCGGATGTCGTCGAATTCGACGCGGCGATCCGGCAGGGTAATGCCCGCGCCAACGCTGCGGGCAGCCGGCTGCTCGGCGAGGCATTCCTGCATCGCTCCCGCGTCCCACTGAGCCAGGCTCCGATCGACCATGTCACCGCCGCCGAACGGGCAGCCGTGCCCCTCGGTGCGGACGAAGCCGACGAGCTGGAGAACGGCGTCGCGGACAGTTGCTCGCCCTGGGCGTGCCGCGGAGATGCCGACGCGCTGGCGCAGGACGACTTCGGGCTGGCCACGTGATACTCGACCTCTTCGCGGGGCCGGGCGGCTGGAGCAGGGCACTGGGTGTCCTCGGTGTGGGCGACGTCGGTCTGGAATGGGACGAGTGGGCCTGCAAAACCCGTGTCGCCGCTGGGCAGTTGACCATCCGCACAGACGTGGCGAGGTATCCGACGTGGCCGTTCGTCGGCCGCACACGCGGCGTGATCGCTTCCCCGCCGTGCCAGGCGTGGAGCATGGCCGGCAAGCGCCTCGGTCTACTCGACCAGCCTCTGGTGAATGCGGCGGTCGAGGACCTGGCCGCCGGACGTGACATCCGCGAGAGCCTTCTCGCCTCCTGCCGAGACGAGCGCTCCCTCCTCGCCGCCGAGCCGATGCGCTACCTGCACGCCCTGAACTCGGTCGGCGAGCCCGAGTGGGTCGCCATGGAGGAGGTGCCAGACGTCCTGCCGCTGTGGAAGCAGTACGCGGCCGTCCTGCGCGGCTGGGGGTTCTCCGTCTGGTACGGGATTCTCAACGCCGCCGACTTCGGCGTTCCTCAGACCAGGAGGCGGGCGATCCTGCTCGCCTCCCGGGTCCGTACGGCGCAGCCTCCCACGCCCACGCACTCCCAAGTCGCCGAGCCGGAGTCGCTGTTCGGGCCGGGCCGCGCCCGCTGGGTCAGCATGGCCGAGGCCCTGGGGTGGGGCGCGACCGACCGACCTGTTCCCACTGTCTGCGCCGGCGGCGGGCCCGGCGGCGGACCCGAACCGTTCCCGTCGGGCTCCCGCAAGACACTGTCCGACGCCCGGGAGCGCGGCACCTGGATACCCCGGCCGGACGGAGCGCCCCTGCGGTCCCGTCGTGAAAGCGCTGGACAGACCGCCCGGCACGGCACACCCGAGAACCGGGCCGCCGATCTTCCCACACCCACGTTCACCGCCGAGGCTCACCGCTGGTCCTGGTCCCTGCGCAGCAACAACCAGGCCAACGCCACCGTCCGTCCGCTGTCCGAGCCGGCAGGCACACTGTTCTTCGGACACCGGGCCAACGAGTGCACCTGGGTCGCCGAACCCACCTCGCCTCCGACCAAGGACACGGACGCGCCGGCGGTGCCGGAGCCGATACGGATCACCGCCCGCGAGGCCGGCCTCCTGCAGACCTTCCCTGCCGACTACCCCTGGGCTGGCAACAAGGGCCAGCAGTTCTCGCAGATCGGCAACGCCGTGCCCCCGTTGCTCGCCGGCCACCTCCTCGCCCCGCACCTCGGCGTCGCCCTCGACCCCGACGACTTCACTCTCGCCGCCTGATGTCCCACGCCCCCGAACCCGACGAAGACGACTTCTACACCAGCGCACCCCGGCAGCCGGTGTTCCACGTCGAGCAGGCCCTCCTCGGAGCCCTCCTCCTCGATCCGCACCGTCTCCGCGACCTGGCCGGCATCGCCGCCGACTCCTTCTCCACCGCCGCGCACGCCGCCCTGTTCGCCGCGATCAGCACTCTGCCGCCGCCCGACCCGGACGAGCACGCGAAGAACACCACATGGCTCGACCGCGTGCTCGCCACGGCACGCAAGCAGGCACGCGGACTGACCGCCTCAGACCTGCACGCCCTCATCCAGGTCTGCCCCTGGCCCCGCCACGCACCGGCCTACGCCCGGATGGTCGAGACCGAACACGCCCGCCGCCGCCTGCAGACAGCCGCACAACGCCTCGTCCAGACCGTCCACGACGCCTCCCTCCCGCACCCCGTCCAGACAGTGCTCGCCGAGGCCGACGCGCTCGCCGCGGTCGTGGACGACATCGCAACCCGCTTCCCGCCGCGCGCCGGCGTGCTGCCCCGCACCACGGCACCACCGCCGACCGCCGCGCCCGACCACACAGAAGCGGTCGAGGAGGAGCAGCTGCTGCTCGCGACCGCCACCGCCTACCCCGCCGACATCGAGTCTGTCCGGTGGCTGCTCCCCGACGACTTCGCCCTGCCCTTGCACGCCAGTCTGTGGCAGTGCCTGACCACCCTGGCCGGCCGCGGCGAGCCCGTCGACCCCGTCACGGTCCTGTGGGAGGCCCAGCAGCGCGGCCTGCTCGGCGACGGAAGTGATCCTGGCGAGGTGCTCCGCATGCTGGCCGAACCGGCTGGATCCGTGGAGCACTGGGGCGAGCGCGCCCTTCAGCGTTCCCTCCTTGCCACCGCCGAGTACACCTGCCGGCACATCGAGGCATACGCCGGCGACCCGGCGAACACCCCGTTCCAACTCGTCGTCGGCGCCCGCCGCTCCCTCGCCGACATCGGCGCCGTCCGCACCCGCTGGCAGCACGCCACCGGAACGCTCCCGACGCCGCGACCCCGACCGCGACCGGAGCCCACCACCCGTGCCCGCCCGCCGACCACGGCGGCCGCGCACTCCGCCCGCACCGCGCGAGCAACCCGATAGCACCCCGCATACGCCGGTGGCCGGACCCGAAGGCCCGGCCACCGGCAGAAGAGACGACACCCCACGTGACCTCCAGCATCGACGCCCACGTCCGCCTCGACACCCACCCCACCCATCCCAGCGCCGTGACCGCCGTCCTGACCGGCACCCAGGCCCACATCGCCCACCTGGGCCTGGAAGCAGCCAACTGGACCGTCATCGCCGACAACACCCTGGTCCTGGCCCGCATCGACCACGAGGAGTCTCAATGACCGAGTCAAGCGGATGAGGTGTCGTCCGTGGGTGAAGCTGGCGCCCGCGCCGTTGGCGACACTCTGCCATTCACCATGATCGGCGAATCGGTGGGCCGTCCTTCGGCAAGGACGCCAGCAGCCCCGGCAGCCCAGTCGGCCGCACCACATCCAAGGTCGTGACCAGTTCCGCCACGGTCCACCAGCGGTGCCCTGCAATCGCGGTCTAGACCCTGGTCATGCCAGCCCGGCGGCGGGACCAACGACCTCACGTCTCGTCGTTGAGCAGCGAATACATGAACATGTCCCGGCGTTCGTTCCCGATCTTCTGCCACCCCCGCAGCAGTCCCTCGCGTTGGAACCCCGCACGCTCGGCAGTGCGCACGGAGGCTGTATTCCACGGCTCCACCCACAGTTCGAGCCGGGAAATCCGCAGATCCCGCAGGGCCCAGCCGACCACGGCGTTGACAGCAGCCACGGCGGCTCCCTGACCACGCGCCGACTTGACAACCCAGTAGCCCAGCGACGCACGGCCCTGTTCCAGATCCCTCAGCCACAGCCCCACCTGGCCGACGGGCAGACCGGCAGATGTCACGATGACGAACGTATACCCAGCCCTCGTGGTCGCCCGGCCCCACTGCCGTTCGATGAACGCGACGCCTGCCGGCTCGGAATACGGCGAGGGCACCGTCGTGATCAACGGAATGTAGTCGTCCTCCGACGCCTCACGGACCAGCGGAAGGTCAGAAGAACGCCACGGCCGCAGCACGAATCCCGCGTCAGCAGCGAGTTCAGGCACTTCAAGGGGTTGCTCCATCCGCCCATCCTGCCGCGGTCCGAGTCCGGCCCGCCCCCGGGTTTCGAGCACCGCCGGTCCTCGTCACTCCGTTTCAGCGCCAGGCATGGCAACGAAGCACGATCCTGCTCCCGGTGCCGTCATTTCCCGTCAACATCCGCCGAGCCGCTGATCACCAACTGCTGCTGAAACCGATCGACAAACGCTGCCGATGACAGTGAACGAAGCCACTGCCGACTGAGTTCGGGCCTCACCACAGGGACGGGCGCACTATCGTCGCGTACATGAGGGTCCGTCACAACGTTCGCGCGGTCCTGCTGGAAGACAATCAACTGGTGTTCCTGCGCCGGAGATGGCCAGGCTGCCTGCCCTATTACACGACGGTCGGTGGCGGCGTTGAACCCTACGATGCCGACCTTGAAGCAGCCCTGCGCCGCGAAGTCATGGAAGAACTCGGCGCCACGATCGGCCCTGCCACCGAGTTCCTCACCTTGACCGAGCCGGGCGGCAAGGTCACCGTCGTGCGGCACTACTTCCGCGCCGAAGTACTGGACATGGATCTCAACCGTCGTGGTGGTCCCGAGCCGGACGACGCCGATACCGGAGACTTCTCGCCGGTCCGGGTCGCACTGGACGCATCAGCCGTGGCAGCGCTCGAACTCGAACCGTCCGAACTCGTCGGCTACCTGTGCAAGCATGCCAAGACGTGGGGAGCCTGAAAGGCAGTGATGCTCGGCGGCGCCCGCGGAGGGGTACCGTTCCATCCGCGCCACTGCCTCCAGTCGGCCGATCACCCAAGGCACGGTCGGAGCATCGGGCTTGGCGGCGAGGGGATGTTCGCCGTCGGGGTCACTCCGTCTGTGCCGCTGGCGGTGCGAGGGTGAACACGCGGTCGTCGCGCAGAAGCGCCCACAGCACACTGACTCGCCGGCGGGCCAGGGCGATCACGGCCTGGACGTGTCTGCACCCCTCGGAGCGCTTCTTGAGATAGAAGTCCCTGCTGGGTCCCTCGCGGATCATGCTGGTCTGCGCGGACATGTAGAACACCCGGCGCAAGCGGCGGTTGTACCGTTTGGGACGGTGCAGGTTCCCGGTCCGTCGCCCGGAATCACGCGGGACGGGGACGAGCCCGGCCGCGGAGGCGAGGTGGCCTGCGTCGGCGTAGGCCGCAAGGTCACCAGCCGCCACAACGAACTCGGCTCCGAGTATCGGTCCCATACCTGGCAGGGACTCGATGATCGCCGCCTGAGGATGGAGGCGGAAGGTGTCACAGATCTGCTTCTCGACCCGCTTGAGCCGATCGTCCAGGGCCAGAATCTGCACCGCCAGGTCGGCGACGAGCTGGGCAGCAACCTCCTCGCCGGGCAGCACGGTCTGCTGAGATCGGGCTGCTTCCAACGCGGCGGCCGCGACCGCATCGGCGCCACGCACCGCCCGGTTGGCGAGCCACGCCGTCAGCCGGGCACGGCCACGGCGCCTGATCACTGAGGCAGTCTGATGGCTGGTCAGCAGGACCAGGGCGCCCTTGTGAGCGGAGTAGTCGAAAGCCCGTTCCAGTGCCGGGAAGGTGCCGGTGAGTACGTCGCGGAGCCGGTTGACCATCCGCACTCGGTCGGCGATCAGGTCGGAGCGGTGGGCGGTCAGCAGGGCAAGGTCCGCGGCCAGCTGGGCGGGCACGTCGATAATGGTGAAGTCGCGGCGGTGGCGCGCTGTTTCGGCGATGACGTAGGCGTCGCGGGCATCGGTCTTAGCTTCGCCCCGGTAGGCGCCGGCCATACGATTGACCTTGCGGCCGGGCACGTAGACGGCCTGCTGGCCATGCGCGGCCAGAAGGGCGAGCAACAGCGCCGACGAGGTGCCTGAGATATCCACGGCCCAGTGGACATCGTCGGCCAGTTCCAGGATCTCGCCGAGCGCGGTCAGGATCGCCGTCTCATCGTTTTCGATCTTCTTGGACCACAAGGTCGCCCCGGACTCATCGACGACGGCGGCCCAATGGTGGCTCTTGCCCGCATCGACACCGGCCCAGACATGGCCATCATGCTTGCTCACTTGACCCTCCTCGCCTCGCACAGCGTGCTGTCAGCCCAGGAGCACCCCGCCGTCATCTCCGTAAGTTGCGACCGCATCAGACGCGCATATCTCAATCAGCAGCCAGGGCACCCCAGAGAGCCGGACGGCCACTCCTCGGTAGCCACCGATGGCAAGTCGTACTCAGCCACATCCGGCCCTCCCGGGCCACCTACCAACTTACGGAGCCGGACGACCACTCCTCGCCAGCCACAGTCGGCAAGCCCTACTCAGCCACATCCGACCCTGCCGGGCCGCCTATCAACTTACGGAGCCCTACTGGGCCTCCGACGCAGCAAAGCACCTGATCGCCGAAGGCATCACCGTCGAGATCACCCCTCAGCTCCAGGAAGCCATCAACGAGGAATGGACCTGGGCGAACTATCCGATGCCATGGTGCACCCGCAGCGAAATCCGCGAGGTCTCCAATCAGGCGCAGAAGATCCACGACGACATCCGCGACGGCCAGCTCCTCATCCACGCCCACGCCCACGATGGCCACACCACCGTCGCCGTCGGCACATACCTCCATCGAGGCGGCAAGTCCGTCTATCTCCACGGCGAGGACCACCTGCGCCAGGTCGCGGACACCTTCGACTCACCCGCGGAGGCTCTGATGGCCTTCGAGAAGGTCCACGCGGCCGAGATGCGCCCCGGCTCGGCGCCCCTGACCGACACCGAACGCGCCGCCATCGAAGCGCGCTCCGTCTTCGACGTCACCACGGCCAAGTCTGGACCTTCCCGCCCGGAGCCGGAGATTGTCCCCGTCTACCTGGCCGATGCCGGCGACCACGACGCGCTCCTCGACACCTTCCTCGACGCGCACGGCGAGTTCGAGAAGTGGCGGACCTTCCCTATTGAATCGGCGTGTTGAAGCCGATCTGACAGGGTGGCGTCATGAGCAAGTGGCGTGTGTTTTGGGTCCCCAAGACGGTGCCGATCGTGCCCCCGCGCGTACCCGTGCTGGTGGGGTGGGGAGATCTGGCGGAGCGCGAAGAGTCTGCCGGGATCCGACCTGGTGATCCGATTCTGTTGGCACCGGACTATCGCATCGACGAGTTCCTGAGCCTGTACACGCGCAGTAGTCCGTTCCGGAGCTACACGAAGGAGACGAAGCGGAACTACATCACGGACGTCTGCCTGTTCCTCAACTTTCTGTGGCTACGTGGGAAAGTCTGGACGCAGGCGGTTGAGTCGGATGTGGATGACTTCCAGTTCTGGCGCCAGACGTCGCCGGACAACCCTGTCCAGGTGGGCGGGAACAAGTGGAATCGTGAATTAGCCGCGCTGATGAGCCTGTGGGCTTGATCTGCTTTGACGGACATCCGAGATCAGGGGTTCAGCCCCGGGAGGATGTCCATCATGGAGAGCATGGGGAAGAAGAAGCCTCGCCGCCCTCGCCGCTCGTTCACACCGGAGTTCAAGGCCGAGATCGTCGAGCTGTGTCGGCGCGGTGACCGCTCGGTCGGTCAGATCGCCACGGACTTCGATCTGACCGAGACCGCGGTGCGCGACTGGGTGAAGCAGGCCGAGGTCGATTCAGGCGAGCGCGACGGGCTGACCAGCAGCGAACGGGAGGAGTTGGCCGCGCTGCGGCGGGAGAACCGCCGGTTGCGCGAGGATGTCGACATCCTCAAGCGGGCCACGGCTTTCTTCTCGAAGGAGACCCGGTGACGGTGCACCCGTTCATCGAGGCGGAGAAGCAGAGCGGCCACAACGTCAGACGGGCGTGTGAGCTGCTGAAGGTCTCCAGAACCGCCTTCTACGTCCGCCGCGCCGGCAAGCCCGGCCCCCGGGCCGTCCGTGACGCTGAGCTGACCGAGCAGATCACCGAGGTCCATGCAAGATCGCGCGGAACTTACGGAGCCCCTCGCGTCCATGCCGTGCTCAAGCGGGAAGGTGCCGGATGCGGGCGTCGCCGTGTCGCACGGCTGATGCGGGCCGCCGGGCTGCAAGGCCGGCATCACCGACGACGGCACCTGACCACGATCCCCGATCCCCGAGCCGCATCCAGGCCCGATCTCATCGTCCGGGACTTCCAGCCCGACCCCGCCGGGCTCGACGCCCGCTGGTGCGGTGACATCACCTACATTCCGACCGAGGAGGGCTGGCTCTACCTGGCCACCGTCATCGACATTGCGTCGCGGCGCGTGGTCGGCTGGGCGACCGCCGATCACCTGCGGACCGAGCTGGTCGCCGATGCCCTCAAGACCGCCTGCCGGCAGCGTCGCCCAGCACGTCCCGTGATCTTCCATTCGGATCGCGGCTGCCAGGGCGGATTCAACCAGTCGTCGCAACACCTCATATGCATGGGGGTGTTGGATGGTGCGTCGTCAGCAGGCAGCGGATCGGGCGGTGCGTCCGAAGCTGAGGTCTCCGGGGCATCCGAAGTATCAGCGTCATGTCGAGGAGGCGTTCTGGGCGGAGATCGCCAGGGGCCTTCTCGCCGAGGAGGCCGCCGCCGTCATCGGCGTGGCGCCGGCGGTCGCGGCGCGTTGGTTCCGAGAGTCTGGCGGCATGCGGCCGTTCGATTCGAAGCCACCCTCGGGCAGGTACTTGTCGTTCTCCGAGCGAGAGGAGATCGCGTTGCTGCGGGCCCGGGGCAAGGGCGTGCGCGAGATCGCCCGGGACGTCGGTCGTGATCCGGGCACGATCTCCCGCGAGCTGCGGCGCAACGCAGCCACACGAAGTGGGAAGCTCGATTACCGGGCTTCGGTGGCGCAGTGGAAGGCCGATATGGCGGCCCGGCGTCCGAAGACAGCGAAGCTGGCCGCCAGTCCGAGGTTGCACGCCTACGTCCAGGAGAGGCTGTCCGGCCAGGTCACCACGGCTGGCGGCATACCGGTGGCGGGACCGGTGACGGGCTCCTGGACAGGGCGGAACAAGCCGCATCGCAAGGACCGTTCGTGGGTCCAGGGATGGAGTCCGGAACAGATCGCGAACCGGATCAAGCGTGATTTCCCCGATGATGAGTCCATGCGCATCAGCCACGAGGCGATCTACCAGGCCCTCTACATTCAGGGCCGCGGGGCGCTGAAGCGCGAGCTCATCCTGTGTCTTCGGACTGGTCGCGCTCTGCGTGCGCCGCGGGCGCGTTCAGGGCGGAGGACCTGGGCGCACGTCACGCCGGAAGCGTTGATCAGCGAGAGGCCCGCTGAAGCTGAGGACCGCGCCGTCCCCGGCCACTGGGAGGGGGATTTGATCATCGGGCTGGAGCGTTCCGCGATCGGCACCGTGGTTGAGCGGTCGACCCGGTTCACGATGCTGGTCCATCTGCCCCGCGAAGAGGGATACGGCACGGTCCCCCGGACGAAGAACGGTCCCGCACTGGCCGGCTACGGGGCGGTCTCCATGAAGAGGGCGCTCGCCAACACAATGTCGACGCTCCCCGAGCAGCTGACACGGTCGCTGACATGGGACCGCGGCAAGGAAATGTCGGCGCACACGCAGTTCAGGGTGGAGACCGGCATCCCCGTGTTCTTCGCCGATCCGCACAGCCCTTGGCAGCGAGGCACGAACGAAAACACCAACGGACTCCTGCGTCAGTACTTCCCGAAGGGCACTGACCTCTCGCGCTGGTCCGCCGAAGAAATCGAAGCCGTCGCTCACACACTGAACACCAGACCCCGCAAGACACTCGCCTGGAGGACCCCGGCCGAGGCATTCAACGAGCAGCTACTCTTGCTCCAAACCGGTGTTGCAACGACCGGTTGAATCCAAGCAGTACACCAGTCAGCAATTCGCTTCCCTGGCCGACGAGTTCGGCGTTCGGCTGTCGGTCGGCCGCACCGGGCAGTGCTGGGACAACGCGCTCGCCGAGTCGTTCTTTGCCACCATCAAGCGCGAGTTGCTCGACACCGCCACCTGGCCCAGCCGGGCCGTCGCTCGCACCGCGATCTTCGATTTCGTCGAGGGCTGGTACAACTTGCATCGTCTGCACAGCAGCCTCGGCTACCGCAGCCCTGCCGAGTACGAGGCCGCACTCGCAGCCTGACCACCACACCAATGGTGTCCGTCAAAGCGGAACAAGCTCACGCGGCCGGTACGACGGTGTGCGGGACATGCGCCTGGTCACCGGGGTGAACCGGGGGCCGAAGCCGACGGTGTACTGGTGCGACCGCCAGGGCGTTATGGGCCGCATTGCGCTGACGGAGGCTGACGCGGACGAGCGGATGACGTGGTTCACCGAAGGTCCGGGAGGGCCGGAGCCGTTGTGGCTGTGGCTGAACGAGATGGGCCTGCCGTTCCAGCCGCATTCGTGGAACAACGTTTTCACGGCGGCGAACCTGCGGTGCCGGGCGGTGCTGGATTCGGAGCCGGAGCGTCGGCTGGACCCGTACCGGAGCCTGGCACCGTATGCGACTCCGCATTCCTGCCGGCACAGTTTCGCCCTCTACATGCTGGTGATCCTGCACCATCTGATGGACCAGCGGTTCGGCCTGACCCCGGAGGAGCGGCGGGACTACCGGCTGCTGTACGGGGATCCGTGGCGGATGGTGCAGGACCTGCTGGGCCATGCGTCCCTGGAGACGACCCGCGAGCGGTATCTGGCCCCGGTCGCCGACCTTCAGCTGCGATCGCTGCTGGCCACCGCGCCCTCATCCCGCGAGGGTGAGCGGCCAGCGCGGCAGTTGGATGAGGTGTTCGCGCGCCTGGCGCGTGAAGCCGAGGGCATCCAGGATATCGACACCAAACTGCAGGTCACGTCGGGGGCGGCGGTATGAGTCGGCGCGGGCATGCGGCACCTCTGCCGACAACATCCGTGCGCAGACAGCCGGTTCTGGTCGGTGACGGGCTCATCGTCGAGCACCGCGACGGGACCGGGGCCGGGGCCGTCGCGGTCTACGACTTCCGTGGTCTGCCGGTCGAGGACGCCCTGCGCGGGTCGCTGGCCCGGCTGTTCGCCTCCCGGTGTGTACCGAGCCGGTGGACTTCCCACCTCAGCAGCAGGCATTTCTGGGTTCACCTCCAGGCGTTCACCGCGTACCTGGCCGCGAGGGACACACCGGTTGCCGACATCACCCAGCTGGCAGCGGGGGTGTGGAGTCAGTGGAAGCTCAGCCGGCCAAACACCATGTCCGGCTACCGGCAGATCGTCACCGTGCGGGGGCTGCTGCTGGACGATCCGCGGCTGTCCGCGGCGGCACGTGAAGCTATCTCCCAACGCGTTCTGACGCCCAAGGCGAAGGAAGTTTCCTTCCAGGGCGCCGAGTTCGACGCGATCGTCTCGACGGCGCGGCGGATGTTCCGTACTGCGCATCTGCGGATCACGGAGAACGCCCGCCACCTTGCCCAATGGCAGTCGGGGGCGTTCGCTCGCGACAGCGAGGCGTGGCTACTGGGCGAGGCGCTGGACTGTCTGGCCCGTACCGGCGAGGCACCCCATGACACCAGGGTTCGTCAGCGCGGCAGGGTGCTCGCCCGCTATGTCAGGGTGCTGGGCGGGGAGGGGCCCGAGCACACGTGGCAGCGGCTGTTTTTGACCCGGATGGAGACGGTCGCGCTGGGGGTGTTGCTGCTGGCCGAGCACGGCTGGAACCTGTCGGTGATCAACCGTCTGAAGGTGCCGCAAGCAGCTCCGGACGCGGGCAGCGACGGCACGCGGATCTACCGGGTCGAGCTGGAGAAGCACAAGCGCGGCGCCGGACGGTACTTCGAGACCCGCAACCTCACCGACGACGGGGCCGCCGCGCCAGGGCGGCTCATCACGCAGGCACTGGAGGCCACCGTGTTCGCCCGCAGAGCCGTCCACACGCTGAGCCCCGGCACGGACCGCTTGTTGATCTGGCGCTCCGGCAGGGCCCCGCTGAACGGCTACCCGCAGGACGAGGCGAGCAAGAAGTCGGGCGCTGGGGTGTTCGGATTCGGTATCACCGGCTGCACGGCCCAGAGGTGGGCGACCCAACAGGGCTTCCCCTCCTCGCCGTTCCGCAGAGGGCGGCGGACGGTGAACACACTGCACCGGCGCGAGCTAGGACAGAACAGCCAGGCCACCCACGACCGCGTCTACGCCCTGACCGACCCCCAGGTCCGCCAGGCCGCGATCCCTGTCATCGCCGAGGCGGCCGAGGCCGTCGTGGCCAAGGCCCGAGAAGCAATGTTCGCCGCCGAATTACGCCAGAGAGCTGATCCCGCCGACCGGCCCACGGCCACCGCCGACTGCCATGACTACGACAACAGCCCCTATCCCGGCCCCGACGGAGGCTGCGGGGCCTCGTTTCTGATGTGTCTGGGCTGTGCCAACGCCCGAGTCCACCCCGCCCATCACAGCCGCCTGGCGCATCTCCACCATGCACTGGAAAACCTGCGCACTGTCATGGACGCGGGCCAGTGGCAGGCCGGCTGGGGAGATGCGCACGCCCGCCTCGAACACCTCAAGGGCCGGCTCGGCGCCGCGGTGTGGACCAGTGCCCTGACTCAGGTCACCGACACCGACCGTGAACTCATCGCCCTTCTGCTCAACGGAGACCTCGACCAGTGACGGCCATCGCAGCCCCTGTCCTTGTCCTTCCCGGTCCGGACACCCCCGTCATTCCCGCCCACCGGATTGTCGACGGCTACACCGGCCCGGTCGCCCGCTAGGCGGCGCCGACCTGGCCGCTGATCCCGATGAACGCCAACCCGGGCGTCACGCACAGCACGATCCGATGGTCCGCGTTCCCCGACGCCTTCCGGGAGGAGATGCGGCTGGCGGCCTGGACCTTGGTCAACGGCGACCTGCCGTGGGCGTTCCTGCGCGAGCGCCATCCCACGTGGCGCTCGCGCCAGGCGCCCAAGGCGCTGTACCAGACGATCGGGACCTGGGCCCGGCTGGCTGTGTGGCTCACCGACCGGGGCATCACCACGCTGGGCGACTGCACCACGCAGGTGCTGGGCGAGTACGGCCGTCACCTACGGGACAGCGGGACGGCCCGCATCACGGTGCACAGTGGGCTGTCGTCCCTGACCCGGCTGTGGGTCTTCGACCGGCTCAGCGGCCGGCCCAGCGGGATCGGCTGCCCTCCCTGGGAGACCGAAGGGGTGGACGACTACCTGCCGCCGGCGACGTCAGACGGCGAGAACGCAACCGAGGCGATCGCCGAGCAGACCATGGGCCCCCTGCTCATCTGGGCGATCCGCACGGTCGAGGATTTCAGCGACGACATCCTGGCTGCTTGGGCCGAACGGAACCGTCTGCGCGAGGCGGCCGCAGCCAACGCGTCCACACCCGCTTCGCGGGCCGCGCTCAGGGCCTTCATGGACCGGATCGACACCGACCGGCGGCCCATCCCGAGCACGGATTGGCTCGGCAGAACCACGCCCGCGGGCGCCTACATCGCCGCGTTCACCGGCGCCTCGCTCACCCAGGTCTACAACGCCTCCCGTGATCGAGGACGGCGCCAGGCCGCCCTGCAACGGCCCGGTCCCTGCCCGCTCGATGTCCCGGTCACCGGCCTGCTCGACGACACTGCCTGGCGAGAGGCCATCGACTACACCGAAGCAGCCTTCCTGATGCGCCAGTTGGGCACGGCCTGCTTCATCGTCATCGCCTACCTGACCGGGATGCGCCCCGGCGAGGCGGCCGGACTGCGCAGCGGCTGCTGCCCCGACCCGGAACCGGACAACACGGGGCTGTACAGACGCCACCTGATCACGAGCACCGTGTACAAGACCGCCCGGGACGCGGACGGCAACCACCGCTCGGAGGGTGAACTCCGTGATGTTCCCTGGGTAGCCATCGCCCCCGTCGTGAACGCCATCCGCGTCCTGGAACGCATGGTTCCCGACGGTGAGCTGCTGTTCGACCACCACGCCCACGACCTGCGCGGCACCCGGACCGGCACCGGCTCCCTCACCATCCACACGCTGGGAATCCGGGTGGAGGACTTCGTCACCTGGGCCAACAAGGAGGCGGCTGCCCGCGGGCTGGTTCATGAGGTCATCCCGCCGGATCCGCACGGCAAAATCGGTACTGAGCGGTTCCGCAGAAGTCTGGCCTGGCACATCGCCCGTCGACCCGGCGGGCTGGTCGCTCTCGCGATTCAGTACGGCCATCTGCGAACTTCCGTATCAGCCGGCTACGCCGCGCGCAGCCGGGACGGCATCCACGACCTCCTCGACGTCGAGACAGCTCGCGCCACCATCGACACCGTCGCCGACCTGAACGCCGCTCTCGAGGACGGCATCGGGATCTCCGGGCCCGCTGCCCGCCGGGCCATCAAGGCCGCCGTCACCGCGGCCCAGTACACCGGCAACGTCATCACCGCCCGGCAGGCCCGACAGATCTGCGCCAACCCTGAACTGGCCGTCTACGACAACCCCCACACGCTGCTGATGTGCGTCTACAAGCGCGACAAGGCCCTGTGCCACCGCGGCATCAAGGCCACCCCCAGTCTCGACCACTGTGTTCCCACGTGCGCGAACATCGCCCGCACCGATCAGCATGCCGTCGGCCTCCGGCGCCGCGCCACCGTGCTCGATCAGCGGGCAGCCCACGTCCCCGGCCCGCTCGGCGAGCGGCTGCACGGCAACGCCGAACGCCTGCGCAACCTCGCCGACGCCCACCACCGCAGCCGCATCATCACCCTCCAGGACGGAACCGCGTGACCCCCGCACCCGACGAACGCGACTGTATCCGCGCGGCCATGGGCCGGATCCTGCAAGGGACTCCACAGCGCTCCAATGGCGCGTGGACGATCGTCGCCCTGGCCGAGGAAGCCGGCGTACCCCGCAACGCACTGACCCAGCGCCACCCCGACCTCAAAAACGACTTCTACGCGCAGGTCAGGGCACGGGAACAAATGCCAGACTCCGAGATCCGTCTGCGCAAGCAGATCGTCAAACTGAAGGAACTCCGCCAGCAGGACGCCACGGAGCTGGCGCAACTGCGGACCGACGTCAACCACCTCGTCCGCGCCGTCAACCAACTCACCGCGCACAACCGGCAACTGCTCCACGCTCTGTCGCAGCCCGACTCCTCCGTCCGGGCGCTGCCAACCCAGCCGCACCCGAATCGGACGCCCTGAGTCGCTGCACGAGCTGCGTGGCTGTTAAGCGGTTTTCAGCGTCGCAGGTGGTGGAAGTGCCGCGTATCGCCAGGTCTCGGCGGCGGCCACCGCTGCCAGGACGGTGACTGCGCCTGCCAGGGCCGCGACAGCCCACGGTGCGGCCGCCGCAGGAGCCCACCCGAGCTGATGCGCCATACAGGCGGTGACCTGGGTAAGGGCAAACACGTAGACCAGGTCAAAGAAGAACTCGAAGGTGGTCACCCGGTTGCCTGCGAGCGCGGCATGAACCGCGCCTAGCGGTCCGCCTTCCTGTCCGCTTTCGCCATTGTCCGCCGCAGACCGTACTTTTCCGGAGTACGGTCACCTCGCATCTCGACGCGCGGCACGCGTGCCTTGGAGACGTGGCAGCCGCTCAGGTGGCCAGATTCCCAAAGGAGCGGCTGAACTGTTGGCCCGACTGGACCACGCTCCGCACACTGCTGAGCCGCTTCCGCTCATACTCGCGCAGGGCCTGTGCCATGGCCTGTCCGCCTACACCGGCCGAGACGGCTGCGGCGACCGCCTCGGCGTCGTGGAGTGAGGCGCTGAATCCCGAGCCCGTCATCGGGGTGGGCACGTGGGCGGCGTCGCCGACGAGGGCGAGGCGGCCGTTGACGAGCCGGTCGGGGACGTACTCGGCGATGGGGGTGCCGATCACGGCACGCCGCTCGATGCAGTCGAGGATGGCCTCGCGCCAGGGCGACGGCCACAGGTCCTCGGCCTTGTCCACGAGCTCGCGGAAGGTCGCCTCCGGTATGTCGGCGGAGGTGAGCGACCGGCGCACGACATTGCCGACGACAGCCCGCGTTTCGCGCAAGAGATCGTTGTGGCTCGCGTCGTACCAGGCCCAGCCGGCCTGGCGGGAGCCCGGGGTGACGGAACCGTCGGGGCCGGGCAGCGGATAGCCGAGGAGATAGTCATCTCCACCGCTGAGGATGTCCACGTCCCGCGGCAGGTGGCGCGAGGACACGAGCGAGGACTCATCGGTGAGACCGAGCCAGATCAGGTAGCCGGCGAACGTCGCGTCGGGCTTGTCGGGTGCGACGGCGGCTCGCACCACGCTTCCGTGGCCGTCCGCTCCGATCACGACATCGCCCCGGAAAGTCTGCTGGTCCGCGGTGATCGCCCACGCCGAATCCGCGTCCTGGCCGACGCTTCGTACGGTCGTGTGGGGGCGAAGCTCGATATGGGGGTCGGCGTCAACGGCCGCTCGGAGCCGGGCGTGGACAGCCGTCCAGCTCTGCACGCCGGAGGCCACCGAACTCAGCGGCGCCGAGCCGTTCTTCGAGTGACGGGATCCCGTGATTCTGCTGAGCAGGCCCTCACTCACCCAACCAAGGGCGGCCCCTCTCCGGGCCCGGGAGACCACCCCCGATCGCTCCAGCATCGTCACGTCCACTCCGGCGTGCGACAGGGCCAGTCCGGCCATCAGACCCGCGAGGGAGGCACCGACGACGACGGCGGTGCCATGGCGTTCGTCCTGGTTCCCGGAGCGGGTCGTGTCGCGCGCTGCTGTGGTCATGCTGTTCTCTCCTTGATCACCGGACTCCTGCCGGTCATGGCTCATCCCCTTGGCGGCCGGGCCCACGGAAGTGGGGTACTGACCATGGAACCGAGGCCGGACACGACGTGGGAGTCTCGGTGGTGAGGGGTACCGGCAGGGACCCCGAGTCGGCATCCCTGAAAACCAAGGGCTCTGATCACGGGGAACTGCCGGATGCTCAGTGCGAGAGCAGCGCGCCGAGGTCGATCGTCCCGGTCTGCAGCTTCGCGTCGTGGGGCTCGTTCAGTCCGCCGTCGGTGATGTACAGCCGCTGCCCTCGCACTGCGGTGGCGGTGGGCGAGGCGAGGCCGTCCGAGGCGGTCAGCACGGTCCTGGTGGTGCCGTCCGGGTAGACGACCGCGATCTGGTTCTGCGTGTTCAGCGCGGCGAACACGACGTTGGAGTGGGCGCTGAGGAAGTTGAAGTCGTCGACGCCGGTGAGGCTGCTGGTGACGGTGTGGATCCGGCCCGGAGCTCCGGTGGCGGTGACGGGGATCCGCAGCAGGGTGCCCTTGCTGAGGTTGGAGACCCACACGGCGCCGTTGTGGAAGCGGAGCCCGTTCGCACCGTACGGCACGGGTGCGGATGCCTTGATCGCGAGGGCGGGGTCGACCAGCCAGGCGGTCACGGGACCGCCGGAGACCGGTACCGCCCAGACGGTGCCCTTCTGGCTGTCGGCGACATACAAGGTGCGCCCGGCCGGATCGATGGCCAGACCGTTGGGGACTCCTCCGACGGGCAGCGCCGAGATGCGGTGGGGGGTGCCGCCGGGCGCGAGCTTCCACACTCCGTTGCGGGAGGCGTCGGAGGACCACACGTTGTAGTAGATGGTGCCGTCGTGGCCGCGGGTGTTGCCGGTGATTCCGTCGCCCTTCTGCCCGGTGACCAGCACCGTGCGCTGCCCGGACGGCGAGATCCGCACCAGCGCCGGACGTTCGCCCGCGGGCGCGCCGACCATCGAGACGGTCAGTGAATTGTCCGGGGCGACGGTGACGTTCTCAGGGACGTCGCCGGTGGCGAAGTCGAATGCGGCCACGGTCCTGACGTGGCTGACGGCGGGCTGCGCATCCGCACACTCGGTCGCGGCGGACGCGTACGGTGCCGAGACGATGACGGCCGCTACTGCTGAGATCGCCGCGAATCCGGACCGCTTCTTGATGGGCAGGGCTTTCGTGATCATTGCGTACTTTCGTGCTTTCGTTCTTGGGCTCGTTGGAAAGGTGCTTCACGGTCCCTAGTCGGGGATCGGGAAGCCGGCGTTCTGCAGGTCGAGCGAGTCGGGGTCGGGGCCGCCGCGTACGCCGGTGTCGAGGGCATCGATCGCGGTCACCTCGTCGGGTGTCAGGGCGAAGTCGAAGACGTCGAGGTTCTCGGCGATGCGGTGCGCCTTGACGGACTTGGGGATCGCGCAGAAGCCGTGGTCGAGGTGCCAGCGCAGCACGACCTGCGCGGGTGTCTTCGCGTACTTGTCGGCCAGGGCGGTGATGACGGGGTCTTCGAGCGGGTTGGTGTCGGCGCCCCGGTAGACGTAGGCGCCGCCGATGGGCGACCACGACTGGGTCAGGATGCCGTGGCTGTCGTTCGCCGCCCGCCACTCGGGCTGCGTGTAGTAGGGGTGCACCTGGATCTGGTTGACGGCCGGGACGATGCCGGTGCGGGAGATGAGCTCCTCGAGCTGCTTGGGTGTCTGGTTCGACACGCCGATCGCGCGGACGCGGCCGTCGGCGAGGAGCTTCTCCGCCGCCTTGTACGCCGCGATCGTCTTCTCGAAGTCGGACGGCAGCGGCTGGTGCAGCAGCCACAGGTCGAGCTGTTCAAGGCCCAGCTTGCGCAGGCTCACGTCGAAGGCCCGCAGCGCGGAGTCGTAGCCGTAGTCGCTGATCCACACCTTGGTCGTCACGAAGATCTCGGAGCGGTCCACATCGGAGCGGGCGATCGCCTCGCCGACCTCCCGCTCGTTGAAGTACGCGGCGGCGGTGTCGATCAGCCGGTAACCGTCGTGCAGCGCGGTCAGGACCGCGTCGGTGGTCTCCTCGGGGGTGCTCTGGTAGACGCCGAGTCCCAGGGCGGGGATCTGTACGCCGTTGTTCAGGGCGATGAGCGGGTTCGTTCCGGTCATGATTCGCTCCTATCGGGTTGGGCGCACGTAGCAGTCCGCACGTGCGGAGGTGAGGGGGCGCGCGGGCTCAGTCGGCTGAGAGCGCGGTCGGCAGTTCGACCTTGGTGAGGTCGGCGCAGTACTCCAGCAGCCGGTCCTGCACCTCGGGTGACTGCGTCGCCGGGTGCGGAGGGCGGGGCTGCCGGTGGTGGAAGTAGCGGCCGGTGACCAGCGCCTCGGCGTCGTCGCTGACGGCCAGCCATGCCTGGGTCACCGGAGCCAGCCGCAGGTCGTCAGTGGCTCCGCTCCCGCCCATCTTCGTGGGGACCCAGCCCGGGTCGACGGCGTTGGAAAGCACCGCGGGCCACTTCCTCGCGATGGCGAACGTGAGCGCGGTGAGGTGGAACTTCGACTCCGAGTACGCCTGGGAGCCCTGCCACGGCCGCGTCGCCCACTGCGGGTCCCGCAGGGTGGCGTCGCCGCTGTGGTGCATGCCGGAACTGAGATAGACGAGCCGTCGGGGCGTGGTGATCAGCGCCGTGAGGAGGTAGGGCGCCAGCACGTTGACCGCGAAGACGTCCGAGAGACCGTCCTCGGTCTCCACCCGGCCTCGCCCGTAGTAGCCGACGCCGGCGTTGTGGATGACCGCGTCGAAGGTGCCCAGGTCGTTGACCTGGGAGGCGACTTCGCGGGTCTGGGCGATGCCGGCGAGGTCCCCGACGGCGACGCCCGCGTTGTCCGGGAGTACGGCGTGTGCGTCGCGGGCCCGGGTGTCGTTGCGTGCGTGGAGCGCCACCGTGTGGCCCTGCCGGGACAGGAGCTGGGCGGCCATCAGGCCGAGGCCGTCGGTGGAACCGGTGATGAAGATGCGAGCCATGAGTCTTTCCTGACGGGTTCGGAACCCCGACCAGTCGTCAGTCCGGGTCGCTGACCCGATTGCTGGTGGTGACCTTGAGGGGCACGTCGAGCAGCGGGAGCAGTTGCTCGACGACCTTCGTCACGTTCGGGTGCTCGGCGTGTTCCGCGACGGCTTCGGCCGAGGCCCAGCCGTCGACGATGTAGAAGGTGTCGGGCTCGTCCGACTGCTGGTACAGGTCGTAGTAGAGGCATCCGGCCTCGGCTCGCGCTGGGCCCACGAGCTCCAGCAGGAGCTCCTCGACCCTGGCGCGGTGGGCTGCCTTGCCGCGTACCTCGCAGATGATGTGGCGTTCTGCCGACTTGGTGGTGCTCATGTGGATTCCTTCGTCAGTTCTGGCCGGCGTAGACGCGGGTCATGCCGCCGTCCACGACGAGGTCGACGCCCGTGATGTAGCGGCTGGTGTCCGAGGCCAGGAAGACGAGGGCGTCGCCGATGTCCTCGGCCGTGCCCACGCGGCCCGCCGGGATCTCCTTGGCGACGCGCTCGACGTAGGCGGCGATGTCTTCGTCGCTCAGCTTCTGTTCGTGGCTGTAGCCCTCGGTGGGCACCACTCCGGGGCTGATCGAGTTGACCCGGATCCCCCGGTCCTTGAGGTCCGTCGTCCAGCTGCGGGCGAGGGAGCGTACGGCCGCCTTCGACGACGCGTAGACGGCGAACCCGGGCAGCCCCATGTCGGCGGTGATCGACGCGTTGAGGACGATGGACGCGCCGTCGCGCAGGACGTCCAGCACGCTCTGCACCGTGAGGATGACGCCCTTGATGTTGATGCCGAGCTCGCTGTCGATCTGCTCCTCGGTCAGCTCGTCGAGGGGCGTGGCGTGTCCGCCACCCGCGTTGGCGAAGAGTATGTCGAGGTGGCCGTGCGCCGCCTTGATCGTTTCGGCGACACGAAGCATGTCGGCCTTGCTGGTGACGTCGGCCTGGATCCCGGTGGCGGACGCGCCGAGCTTCTCCGCGGCGGCGTCGAGCACGTCCTTGCGCCGGCCCGTGATGTAGACCGTGGCGCCCTCTTCGATCAGACGCTTGGCGGCGCCGAAGCCGAGTCCGGTCGTGCCGCCGGTGACCAGGGCGATCCGCCCCTTGAGTGCCTGCGTTTCCATGTGAACCTCTCCTGATGGGTGGGGTCTTCCCGACGAAGCGCTTCGAACGACGCTCGGCGCTTCGTCGGGAAAGGGCCAATGGGGGCCGGTGACTTACCTGTTGATGGTCTTCTGCTGCGCTGCGGTGTACCGCTCGCCCTTGATCTGCACCTGGGCGACGGCCTCTTCCATGCGCTTGAGGTCCTCGGAGGTCAGTTCCACGCTGTCGGCGCCGATGTTCTCTTCGAGGCGGTGCAGCTTCGTCGTGCCCGGGATCGGTGCGATCCACGGCTTCTGTGCCAGCAGCCACGCGATGGCGGTCTGGGCCCGGGTCGCCTGCTTGGCGTCCGCGATCTCGCCCAGCAGCGCGATCAGCGCGAGGTTGGCCTGGCGCGCCTCTTCCTCGAAGCGCGGCAGCACGTTGCGGACGTCGTTGGCCTCGAACTTCGTGTCCTGGCTGATCGCGCCGGTCAGGAACCCCTTGCCGAGCGGGCTGAACGCCACGAAGCCGATGCCCAGTTCCTCCAGCGTCGGCAGGATGACCTCCTCGGGCTCGCGCCACCAGAGCGAGTACTCGCTCTGCAGGGCCGTGACCGGCTGTACCGCGTGGGCCCTGCGGATGACGTCCACACCGGCCTCGGACAGGCCGAAGTGCTTGACCTTGCCCTCCTGGATGAGCTCCTTGACGGCTCCCGCGACCTCCTCGATCGGCACGTCGGGGTCCACCCGGTGCTGGTAGAAGAGGTCGATGCGGTCGGTCTGCAGGCGCTTGAGGGACTGCTCGGCGACGATCCGGATCCGTTCCGGGCGGCTGTCCAGTCCCGCCGTGGGGTTGCCGTCCTTGAACCCGAACTTGGTTGCGATGACGACCTGGTCGCGCACCGGCGCGAGGGCCTCGCCCACCAGCCTTTCGTTCGCTTCCCCGTACCCCTCGGCGGTGTCGAAGAGCGTCACACCGCGCTCGGCGGCGGCCCGGATCAGCTTGATGGCCTCACCCGTGTCTGCCGCCGGGCCGTAGCCGAAGGTCATTCCCATGCAGCCGAGCCCGATCGAGGACACTTCGAGGCCGCTGTTTCCCAGTTCACGCTTCTTCATGGTGGTTCTCCTTTCGAGTGGCCGCGGGCGAGGACGCCCTGGCCGGTGTGGGTCCTGATGGTGGGTGAGGTGTGCCGGGCGCCCGGTCAGGCCGCGTCGTCGTGGGCCAGGTCCCAGCCCAGCTCGCGTGATGCCCCGACCTGTGCCAGCAGCTCTTTGGCCTGTGCCTCTACGGCGGTGATGGCGTCGGCGCCGGCCACGAACCGCACCGGCGGCTCGTCCTGTTCGGCGACCTTCACCAGGGCGGCGGCCAGCTTGGCCGGGTCGCCGGCCTGGCGGCCGTTCATGGACTTCCAGCCCTCGATCTGCGCCGCGGTGCTCTCGGCGTAGTCGTCGACGATCCGCTCCGGCCAGGTGGTGGAGGCGTCCACCAGCAGCTCGGTGCGGAAGAAGCCGGGCTCCACGGTCGTGGTGCGGATCCCGAAGGGGGCCACATCCAGGCGCAGCGCCTCCATCCACCCCTCCACGGCGAACTTGGAGGTGGTGTAGGCGGCACAGAACTCCTGGCCGACCAGCCCGGCCAGCGAGGAAATCGTCATGATGTGCCCGGCGCGCTGCTCGCGCAGGACGGGCAGCACGGCGCGGGTGACGTTCATCGGGCCGAAGACGTTGGTCTCGATCTGCTGCCGCATCTGCTGCGGAGAGACGACCTCGAAGTAGCCGGCGAAGAAGTTGGCGGCATTGTTGACCAGGACGTCGATCCGGCCGAACCGCTCCACGGCCGCGCGGACGGCGGCCTCGGCGGTGTCGGGGTCGGTGAGGTCCAGGGCGGTGGCCAGCAGGTTGTCCGGCCCGCCACCGAGGGCCTTGACGACGTCTTCGGGGCGACGGCCGGTGGCGACCACCCGGTGGCCGGCGGCCAGGGCCTGGCGGGCGATGTCCACGCCCAGCCCGCGGCCGGCACCGGTAATGAAGAAGACCTTGCTCATAGGGGTGTTGCTCCAGACGGAGTTGCAGACGCGTGGGCGCGGGGTCAGCCCGCGTCGGCGCTCTCGACGATGTTCTTCAGCTGGGTGATCGCGGACATCGCGTTGGGCCAGCCGGCATAGAACGCGATGTGGGTGATGGCCTCGACCAGCTCCTCCTTCGTCACCCCGTTCTCCAGGGCCCGGGGCAGGTGGAAGGCGAGCTGGTCGGCGCGGTAGAGGGCGACCAGGGTGGCGACGGTGATCAGGCTGCGGTCCCGCTGGGACAGGCCCTCACCCGCCCACACCTCGCCGAAGAGGACGTCGTCGGTGAGCCGGACCAGTTCGGGGGCGAAGTCGCCGAGCAGCTTCTGCGCGGCACTCTGTCCTTCAGCCATGGCGTTTCATCCTTTGCAAGTGTTTGATCTGTTACGAAACGTAATCAGCCGCGATGGGGGCTGTGATGGATCACCCGGTGGTGTCCCGTACTCAGGCCACGCGGTGGGCCTGAGCCTCGTGCGAGGTCTCCTCGTCCGCCGCAGGCAGGGACACCTGAGGCACGACGGTCCGGGTGGCGCGTATCGCGGCGAGGACGAGCAGGGGAATCAGGCCCAGGCCGGCCATCACCACGCCGACCACCTCCGGTCCGGTCACGCCCAGCGAGGTGTCCAAGGTCGTGCCGGCCAGCCAGGAGACGAGGGCGATTCCCACGTTGAAGGCCGACACTGTCAAGGCAGCGGCAAGGGCGGGCGAGGAGTGTCCGAAGCGCACGGACAGCGGGGTGGCGATCGACGTGATGCCCAGGCCCGTCATGCCCAGGAGCACCACCAGGACGACTGTCGCCACGGGGTTCTTGGACAGCGGGATCAGCAGGAGCAGCACCAGCACCGAGGCGACGGAGGTGGTGATGAACGTGGCCAGCGGCTTGCGGTCGCCGAGGCGCCCGGTGATGTTCGTGCCCAGCAGGGCGCCGACGCCGAAGCCGACCAGGACCAGCGGAACGGCTCCTTCGGAGATGCCGGTCCGCTCGGTGAGCAGCGGAGAGATGTAGCTGTACGCGGCCATGAAGCCGCCCGTGACGAGCGCGGTGGCGGCCAGGACCAGCCACATACGGCCGTGGCGCAGTACGGCGAGCTGGGAGCGGACGGAGGGTGTCACCTCGGGGCGTTCCTCGGCGGGGATGAACCGGCCGATGACCAGGGCGGCTACGACCGCGAGGGCGGCCAGCGCCCAGAACGTGCCACGCCAGCCGATGGCCTGACCGACCCAGGAGCCCAGCGGCACACCGGCCACGATGGCCAGGCTCATGCCGCTCATCATCACGCCCATGGCGCGGGAGGCGGCGGCCGCACCGGCGGCGGAGGTGGCTACGACCGAGGCGATGGAGATGAAGGTGCCGGTGGCCAGCGCGGTGATCACACGGGCCGCGAGCACGATGGTGAAGGAGGAGCTGAGTGCCGCGATCACGTGGCCGACGGCGAAGACGGCCGGCGCCAGGACCAGGGTGGAGCGCCTGGGCAGGCGCAGCGTGGCGATCGAGATCGTGGGCGCGCCCACGATCATGCCGACCGCGAACGCAGTGATCAGCAGGCCGGCCGTGGAGACGCTGACGCCGAGGTCGGAGGACACCTCGGGCAGGAGCGCCGCGATGATGTACTCGCTGGTGATCATCAGGAAGGTGCCGAGGGCGAGGAGCGGGACGACGAACGGCAGCTTGGCGGGCTTTTCTCGGTGAGAGGACATGCGGAGGTAGAGCCTTCGCTGAATGTGGGGGGTGAAACAGGGGGCCGGGGCGCGGGAGCGGCCGGGTGCCGGCGCCGGTTCAGCCGAAGGAGTCGGCCTTGATGCTGTCCGGGTCGGGGCCGCCGCGCAGGCCGGTGTCGAGGGCGTCGACGGCGGCCGTCTCGTCGGCGGTGAGCGCGAAGTCGAAGACGCCGATGTTCTCCGCGATGCGGTGCGGCGTGACGGACTTCGGGATCGCGGACAGGCCGTGCTCGATGTGCCAGCGCAGCACGATCTGCGCGGGGGTCTTGCCGTACTTGGCGGCGATCCGTGTGATGACCGGGTCCTGCAACGGGCTCTTGCCCGCGTGCGGGGCGTCGGGCCAGTACAGGTTCACCGCGCCGAGGGGCGACCACGCCTGGGTGACGATGCCGAGGCCGGCATGCGCCTCGCGCAGTTCGCGCTGGGTGAAGTACGGGTGCAGCTCGACCTGGTTGACCGCCGGCACGACGTCGGTGCGCGCGATGAGGTCGTCGAGACGCTCGGGACCGAAGTTGGAGACGCCGATCGCCCGCACCCGCCTGTCGGCCAGCAGCTTCTCCGCCGCCTTGTACGCGGCGACCGTGGAGTCGAACTCGGACGTGTACGGGAAGTGCAGCAGATACAGGTCCAGGTATTCCAGGCCCAACTTGCCGAGGCTGGTGTCGAAGGCACGCAGGGTCGCGTCGTGGCCGAAGTCGGAGAGCCACAGCTTGGTGGTCACGAAGACCTCGCCGCGGTCGACGCCGGAGGCGACGATGCCCTCGCCGACCTCCTTCTCGTTCCCGTAGACGGCGGCGGTGTCGATCAGCCGGTAGCCGTCCTGGAGCGCGGTCGTGACCGCAGTGGCGGTCTCCTCCGGCGGGCTCTGAAAGACGCCGAGGCCGAGCGCGGGCATCTGCACGCCGTTGTTCAGCGTGATCATCGTGCTCTTGCCAGTCATGGTGGTTCCTTGCATGAGCGGGGACGGACCGATACGGGGCTCGATATCGGCCGGCCCCTGAAGCGGGGCACTGACCATGCAACCGGGAACGGACACGATGAGGGAGTCTCCGCTGTGAGGGGTAATGGCAGGGACCCCCAGCGGTATATGCGCAGGCCACAGCCCCGCCCATGCTGCCGGCGGCAACCAGAGAAGGCGGGGCTGTGGAGGTCGGTTCAGTTCCCGGAGTCCGCCTCGGCGGCCTGGACATCCGCGGCCTCGGCCGTGGCGGACCAACTCGCCAGCAGTTTCAGAGCGTCCTCGGCCGCGGAGCCGGGGGCCGCGTTGTACAACGCCACGACCAGCCCCGAGCCGTCCGGCAGGTTCATCGATTCGAAGTCGAGCTCCAGCTCGCCGACGACCGGATGCCGGAGGCGTTTCGTCCCCTCGTGGAAGACGTGCACGTCGTGGGCGCCCCACATCACACGGAAGGCGTCACTGCGGGTCGACAACTCACCGATCAGGTTCGACAGCTCCCGGTCGTACGGGTTCTTGCCCGCCTCGATCCGCAGCGCGCCCACAGCGCCCCTGGCGATGCGTTCCCAGTCGACGTAGAACCGCCTGGCCGCGGGGCTGAGGAACACGAACCGCACGGTGTTCGCCGCGCAGACCGGATCGGCGTACATCTCCGAGAACAGCGCGCGACCGAGCGGGTTGGCGACCAGAATGTCGAACCGGTGGTTCTTCACGAACGCCGGCATGCCCGGCATCCCGTCCACGATGCGCTGCACGCTGGGCCGCACAGCCGGCCGGGCAGTCCGGCGCCGCACCCGGGCGGGCGTCGTGTTCGCCGCTCGGGCCAGGTCGTACAGGTGCGTGCGCTCCGTGTCATCGAGCCGCAGGGCCTGGGCGAGCGCGTCCAGGACGCCGTCGGAGACACCGCTGAGATTGCCGCGCTCCAGCCGCGTGTAGTACTCGACGCTGACGCCTGCGAGCGTCGCGACCTCGTTCCTGCGCAGCCCGGTCACCCGGCGTTGGCCGTACACGGGCAGACCGGCCTGCTCGGGCGTGATCTTGCCACGGCGAGATTTCAGAAACGCACTGATTTCGGCGCGGTTGTCCATGAGGCCAGGGTAGGTTCGCCGCACATGGACTGAGAGACCCTGTCATTACCCCTCACAGCAGTAACCCCCAACGCACCCCTCCTCCAGCAGCACGAAATCGCAGGTCAGAGCGGTTCGCTGCTGAGCGCTGGCTACACCCCGCCCCGGGAGACCCACTTTCCCCCGGAGCCCTCGCGCGGGGTTCGGGCCACGGTGGGCAGGTTTCCACAGCTTGGAGAGGCGGCGACACCCACGGCCGGAAGCGACGCGCGCTCGGTCCGCAGCAAGCGCAGTTCCTCAATGAGTAGCTCGCCCTCTCGGGGTCGTTTCCGCTTAGGACCGTTTCCCTGACAGCTGGGGACCATCGCCAGGACGGAGCCGTTACCGGCCACGACCCCAGACAATCGACGCATCGAACTTTCTGCCCCGCAGGCTGACGCAAGGCCGGAACGCAGACCCTTCACTGCCTTGCCGAGCACCGATGCACTCACGTCGTCTCACCCGCACCCTGCGCAGATGACCAGCAGGCCGGTGCTCTCGGCACCCCTCGCGATCCCAGCGTCCTGAAGAGGGCTCGATATGGGTGATGACGGGCAGCCGTTGGACAGCGCTGGACAGCGTCCCCGCCGGACCGGTGCCTTGACGAACCTCGCCTTCGTCGGCCACCGGGGCGTCAATCCTTCAACACGCACAACTTGACAGGGAACGGACCTGGTCGGATGACACGACCCACGCCATCCACGAGTCGCAGACCCTGCGCATCGAGCGCGTCCACGAAACCCCCGCCCACGAGACCGCCTGGACCGTAGCCGCCTACGAGACACCCGTCTCCGACCGCAGGTGGGTCCTCACCGCAACCGGCGCCACCCCCGCCCCGGTGCTGCAGGATCTGCTGATCCACCTCGCCGACGGCGAGGGCTGGGACACGGTCATCGGCGCCCCGGTGGACGAGAGGACGGTCACCTCGGCCACCCAGCCGCTCTCCGACGCCGGATGGAAGCACACCGCGGACGGACGATGGATCCGCTGGACGTCCCCCGACGGGGCCGCGGGCGTCCAGTTCGACGCCTTCACCGCACAGCACCCGAATCAGAACCTGGCCACCTGGACCATCTGGGCCGGACCCAGTCCGGACCGGCCCACCTGGGCCATCACCGCGTCCCCGCACACGCCGAGTTCGCTGCTGACGGATCTCTCCGAGACCCTCGCCCACCAGACCGGCACACGCCAGGCCCAGCCGGGCCGCGAGCACCAGACCCGCCTCGCCGCCAGAGTGCCGGCAACTCCGGCGGTCACAGCCGGCCGCCCAGCCAGCCGTTCACGCTGATCACCGACCCACGCGAGCGGGGCAACATAGCGCGGGATCGCCGGTTGGCCTGTCTCTTTTACACATCTCCGAG